>JAJXYT010000070.1 GCA_021780375.1 bacterium
GGGACAGAACCCGGAGGGCCCCGCCTTCCTGGTGCTCGAGCACATCCGCTCGGCCCCCCGGCGCCGGGACTTCGACCGTGCCGCCGCCGGAGGCTGCTGCTGCCGCGTTGATGGCGGCTTGAATGTAGGCAGCGTTATCAGAGTTGCCGGTAGCTGCGCCATAGGCAGTAACATTGAACACATTGTTGGTATTTATGTTTGGCAACGTCGGCGTGCCCGACGCCACTGTGCCAACCAAAATTCCCATGGTGAAGACCACTCGTCGAAGGCGGTTTTTTAAAATCCGGTAAACTTTTGTATCTCTCATTACATCGCGGGTTTGATGCCGCCTATTGATTTCTTTGTCTAAGCGGTGTTTGTTAATATTAGCAGGTTTTCTGTCTGAAAGTAATTATTATTTTGTGCAGGAGCACCTGAATATTTTGCACTGAAACTTCAAATCCGGTCAGCGTGCCTCCCGGGCACAGTACTCAAATTTCAGGCTTTTTTGCAAAAGCCGCGGCTGCAACTTTCAACGTCTTGGTTACAATCATGGAATGATAATCTCATTTAGCCGTCTGCGTCAGCGCAAAGATATTATGAAACCAACGCAAATACAATTTACCTGCAAAAAAGCACCGTTCGCCTGTGTTTGGCTGGTACTGCCGCTTTTATGGCTGCTGCCGGTGCTTGCCGGATGCGGAATGAAGGCACAGGCCCAAGCGAAGATTTTCAACGTGCGCGAGTTCGGCGCGGCCGGCGACGGCCAGACGCTGGATACCAGGGCCATTCAAAAAGCCCTGGATGCCTGCGGCAAGGCCGGTGGCGGCACGGTGCTGTTTCCCGCGGGAACGTATTTGAGCCAGCCGCTCACCCTGCGCACTAAGACGACGGTGCAGCTTGAAGCGGGCGCAGCCTTGCTGGCGGACACAAACCAGGACGAATACCTGAAGGCGCCGGGCGACTGGCTCAAGGCCAAAAGCAGTGGCGACTTTGTCCCCTTCATCGAAGGCAAGAAATTGACGGACATAACCTTCACGGGCGGCGGGACGATTGATGGCAACGGCGCCGCCTGGTGGGGTGAGGCCGAGAAAGCGCGCCAGATCAAACCCGGTTACACTCTGCCCAGGCCCAATTTGATCGCGCTGCAACGTTGCCGGAATGTGCGATTGGAAAACATCACCCTGCAAAATTCGCCCAAATTTCATTTCGTGCCGGCGGATTGTGACAATGTGGTGGTCTCGAATGTGACCATCCTTGCCCCGCCACACGCGGCCAACACGGATGCGATTGACCCCAGTGGGCATCATATCCTCATCACGAAATGCAGGATTGACGTGGGTGACGACGACGTGGCCATCAAGGCCGGGAAGAGCATGCCGCCGGGCCAATTCCAGAGCGAAGACATCACCATAACCGATTGCACCATTCTGCATGGCCACGGCATCAGCATCGGCAGCGAGACGGACGGCGGTGTTCGCAACGTGACGGTGCGCCATTGCACGTTTGAAAACACCGAAAACGGCCTGCGCATCAAATCGCAACGCGGCAAAGGCGGCGTGGTGGAAAATATCCATTATAGCGACATCACCATGAAGAACGTCGTTCCGGCCATCACTTTGACGTGCTATTACATGAATAATTCCGCCGGAGACACCGCGCAACCATCCGCCGCCCAGACCGACACGGCGCAACTGGCCAATACCCTGACCCCCGTTTTCCGCAATATTTACATCAGCAATCTGACCGCCACCTGCCAGAAATCGGCGGGGATCATCACCGGTTTGCCGGAGAGCGAGATTTCAAACGTAGTGCTGGAAAATGTCCGGATCTCTTCGGTTACCGGCATGACGATTAAAAACGCCAGCGGGGTCCAATTCAAGAACGTGCAGATCACCACCCGGCAAGGTCCGCCGGTGATCACAGAGAACGCGCACGTGGAATATGTGGAGAGTGCCAAGGGCACGCCATGACAACGGCAGCCAGCGGTTCTATCAAATGAACTGAAGGCGGGACCCTGGAATTCAATATTCCGGGGCCATTTATATTTGCGACAAAGCGCCACCACCACACCGGTTGTGACGCGTTTCAATGGCCAAGCTGGCCGCGGTAAAATATTTGTGTGCTATTGGTCGTGGGCGTGAAAAATTCGAATGAATTGCTCGCGAGCAGGTTGGTGCCGATCGGCGCCCAATGAACCAGGTCGCTTGAGGATTGAAGAATATAGCTTTGGCCGGCCTCGCCGTGGAGCCAGATGCCCATTTGTCCCGGCGGATTATTGTTGCCGATTTGCAGAGTGAAGGAGTTCGTCGCCGGCAGAACAAAGACCGTGATGCTTTGAGACGGCAGCGTGTCGCGAAGAACGCCATTGGTGAGCGTCAGATCCGTCAGGCGGGTGATGACGTCGGCGGAGGTCAGTTGCCGGCGTCGGAGCGATAGGGGTCAGTGCCTGTCTGCGGCCCGTATTTGGAAATGGAGAAGCTGTACCGGTCCTCGCGATTGGGTCCCAGCTTGGGCATCCAGCCAATCATCGGAATGGTGATCATCGGCTCCGCGCCGCCGTTCTTGGTTTCGGTGATGAAACTGTCGGCAGACGCGCCCGGGGTTGAACTCCCGTCGCTCAGGCTCTCGAAATACCAGTCGCTGGCCCGATTGTGGGCGTTGAGCTGCCGGTTGTAGGTCGTCTCGGCGTTTCCACCGCCGCGATTGAGTGTGTAATTCAAGTCCTGAAGTTGGCTGGCAGAGGCCCAGTTCAAACCATAAATGTACGGGCTGATCGAATGCCGGCTGGCCAGGGCATTGACGGCAATGGCCGCCGGCGCATTGGTTCCCCCGGTGTAAACCATTCTGCAGCCGCCGGTGTTGCTGATCGTCACCAGATTGTCGGTATCACGATCCGAAATGGCGGGAGACAGGCCGTAAATGGATTGCTTGAAGAGTCCGATTTCGGCGAGCGTCGGTTCCAGACGTGAACCGGTGATGCGGATGCGCACCCGGTCGGCGGTCACGGGCGATTTCAACCGGATGAGCCGGCGGTGTCCAACGGTCGTCAGTTCGTCTGAAGCGATGTGTTCCGCCGGAACCCAGCCAGTCCCGTGCCAAACATCAATGGCAAAAGACTCAATCCGCTGGCCGCGATGGTCCACCGCTTCCTGCAACGAGACGACATCAAAGGTCACGGCCTTCGGCAGCGTCATAGTCAATGCGCCGTTGGTGCGACCCGGCGCGGCTTCCCACCAGGTATCAAGGTTTCCGTCCAATGCCAGCGCCGGGCTGTTGGTGGGATTCGAGTTGTCGGCGGTGAGTTTGCCACCGACGGCAAGGTTGGTGGCGAAAGTGGCGTTGACCAACTGCGACAGCCGGCTCAAGGTTTCAAGCTGATCATCTGGAATCAAACCGCGTCGGTCCGGGGAAAGATTCAAAATCAGATTCCCATTGCGTCCCACGGAGGTGAAGTAAATGTCAAACAACTGAGACAGACTTCTGGGATGTTTTCCCGGCGCCCAGAACCACGCGCCGTTGGCGAGAATGGTGACGTTCACTTCCGCCGGATACCACCAGAGATGGGAACCGGGTGTGAGTTTGGCGCGGCTGCCGAGGTCCCAGGCCTGCAGGTCTGGCCATCTGCACTTATCGGGCGACATCGGCAAAGGAATCACGCTCCATTCCGTGGTGCGGCCCACGCCGCCTTCATTGCCCACCCAGCGCACGTCCGGCCCTTTGCCCATGATGACCGCGTTGGGTTGGAGATGGCGAATCAAGTCATACCACGCGTAGTAATCGTAGGTCTCGTGAACGCTCGGATCGGGATTGGCGCCGTCGAACCAGACTTCTTCAATCGGTCCGTATTGAGTCAGCAATTCGTATAACTGGTTCAGGAAATAGCGATTGTAGTCGTCCACCACGCAGGCATAGCTCCCAAAACCCGGCGCCGGTGCGCGGCCTTTCATGGGATTGCCCTTGAAGCTGGCCGGATCGGTGGGAATGACCGAGGGCACCTGGCTGCTGCCGTCGCCGTAATAACCGCCCGGATTTTTCGGATTGGTCCGCAACTGGTGAAGGTCCGCCGGCGAAAGATAAATGCCCAGTTTGAGGCCGTGGGCGCGCGCGGCTTCGGCTACGTCCCGCACCTCGTCGCCCTTGCCGCCGCGCCACGGACTGGATGCGACCGAGTGCGGCGTGTAGCGCGTCGGCCATAGGCAAAATCCATCGTGGTGCTTGCAGACCAGCACGATCATTTTCCCGCCAAAGTTCTGCATCGCGCCGCACCATTGGTTGGCGTCCAGTTGCGTGGGATTGAATATCGAAGGGTCTTCATGCCCGCTGCCCCACTCGACGCCGTTGAACGTGTTCACGCCAAAGTGAAGGAAGAACGTCCGCTCCAGCCGCATCCAGGTCGTTTGATTCGGACGAGGCAAAACCTTCGCCGCTTTTTCGGCGATGACAGCATCGGAGTCACTTTTGGAAATCACTTGCATCGTGGAACAGGGAATTGGTTCCGCCACGGCGACGCAGATGGTCGCGAGCAGACAGCCCAGTGCCAATGTGGTCAATGTAGTTCGATTCATTCTCATTTTTTAGATTGAATCATCCTGCCACGTGCCTGTAATCATGGACTCCTGCAAAGGAACTATTGGTTGAGCGCATTGAACATCAACCTTTTTGCCGTCACCGCTTGAAATTTACCGGAATCGCTGTTTACGAAGGAATCCATGAGTCCGGGCAGCGCCAGGAGCACGATTTTGCCCCGGCCACAGCGGACGACCGCGGCCGCAACGCCAACGTTTGGATCGTGATCTTTGCCGTAACCGATGACGGACTCGACACCGGAGCCGGACAGCATCAGGCCGTTACCGCTGGTAATCTGGTACGGCCAGTCCAGCACACAGTCCGATGGCAGCCCGGCGAGCAGCCAGTGCTGGCGCCCGAAGAACCAGAATCCCATCCATGACGGGCCTGAAGCGCCAACCGGTCCGGAATATGTAACCAGCCCTTGTGCGGCCAGAACGGCAGCCATTTGTTCAGCGTCCCCGCCACCGGTGGTGAGCAAGACGACGCGCGTGCCATCGCGTCGCGCCCGTTCGATGGCGGCACTCAGGTCCGGCTTCCAGTAATCATCCTCTTGTTGGGAAACCGGCGTCCACACGTTGCCGCTCGGATCGGTGTACGGCTCGCCCCGGAAAACCGCCCGCACCACCTTGCCCGACGAATCCCGCAACTCCACAGCGGCCAGCGTCGCGTGGTCGGACGTGACGTGCGGCACCGAAAGACGAATCGTTCCGCCGGGCGCATTGACCACGTAAGTTTCCACCAGCGCCCGGTCTTTTCCGCCTGCCTTGGCGAAGATGTCCAGGTCTTTGGCAACCATCGTGTCGTTGATTGCAACATCAAAGACCCGCTGTCCCGGACCGCCCATGTAGCCGTCGTCCAGGTAGAGTTTGACGGTAACCTTGCCAGGCGTCAGGCCGCGCCAGGTGTGGATCAACCCGGCCTGGCCCCACATCTGGTGCTGGTAGAGTTCCGGGTCATCCGTATTGGCAACGGCCGCGTCGGTATAGCTCGGCTGCCAGCCTTCCGGGCCGCCGGCGCTGGTCGCCAGGAGGATGGTCGCAACCTTGCCGAGCTTCGGCGAAAAGGGAACCGCGTCCGCATTGAACTGGCGCTTGATGGCTGCTCTGAGCTCATCGGATTCGCCGCAGCAGGCGATCGTGCCTTTCAACGCCGCCGGCTGCGGGTCAATCACGAGCAACGACTCGTCGCGCTCGAGCACGGGCGGGCCGCCGGCCTTGGGGCTTAACGCGGCGTGGATCGTAACGAGACCGGGCTGGTCAACCTTGAATTGGATGTCCTGTTTGAGCAGTTGGCCGAAGGTCTCGCCGCCGATCAACGCAACCGGATATTCCGCTCGAAACAGCGGCTTGCGACCGGCCACCGAGGCGGTCACCGTCAGACGCCAGGCGCCGGTCAAATTGTTCTCGTTGATCTGATGAACATCAACGACGGCGGTATCGCCCTTGGCGATCACGTCATGGCGCGGTCTGATGACCAGGACTTCCGGTTGCGCGGCCTGATGGATGAGCGCGGGGTCCGCCTTGAGCTGGCGCAACGCATCCACCAGCCCGCTGTGATCATCAATCGTGGTGGATTCCCAGCCGGAGAGGACGATGTAATCAACGGCGTTGCATATTCTGGCATTTTCCAGCAGGTGCGCGGCGGAAAAGTAATGCTTCGCTCCGGCCTCTCGGAAGAGCTTCTCGGCGGTTGGAAACGCCGAGCGGAAGTGATGGTCGTCCAGGAATTTATTGTAAGCCGTGAGGATCGCCTGGTGGGCGGCCAGATCGTAGCCGGTTTGGTGGCGGGCTTTATACCAGTTTACAATCGCGGTGTGATCGTCGGGCGAGGCGCCGGTGGCCATCTCACCCCACACGACGATTTCCTTCTCGTTGCCGATATGGTACTTGTAATCATCGGGTGATTTGTACATCGCATCGGTCCAGACGCCGGGCGAATCCATGGCCGTGTGCTCATCCCACCAGCCGGAGTAGCCGGTTCCGTCATCTTTCATCCAAGTGTGACGGTAGGGAAGGGACCACACCTGCCCTCCGGGGCTGACGCCGGATTTGAGGAGGACTATGCGCGAGGGGTCGGCCTCGTGCATCTGCTCGAGCGCGTAGCGCATCCGGGGGTTGTTGACATCGGGGTCGGTCTCGTTCTGGAGGGTCCACAGACTGATGCAGGGGTTGGACCGGTAGGCCCGGATCATGGCCAGCTCCTTGTCGAGCTGGTAGCGGTTGAGGAAATCAAGTTCGACGGGCTTGCCGTCGTAGTTGACCTGAACGCTCGTGCGCGGAGGCTCTGATTGCGCGCCCTGGAACGTAAACACGCCGCCACCGGCTTCGCAGTAAAGCAGAAACCCGGCCTGGTCAAAGCCGCTGATTTCGACGGCCTTGGGCATGTGCCGGTGATTTTGAAGGGAGTCAAGGCCGATCGCTTTCATCGCCGAAATCTCGCGTTCCACCGCGGCCTTGTCAGGGAAAATGCCGTTCGGCGCCCAGAAGCCCCACGAAATCGAGGAGCGCGGCACGATCCGACGGCCGTTGAGATAGAGCTTCGCGTCGGTTCCGAGTCCTTTGACACCCAGCCAGCGGAAGCCAAAGGTCGTGCTGCGATCGGAATGCGCGACCGCCGGCAGAGTTGCGGAGGCTTGGTAAAGATTCGGCTGGTCAATGCCCCAGAGCCGGGCGTTGGTGACCGTCGCCTCAATCGAAGTGGTGATGGTTCCGTCGGCCGGAACATGAACGTTTTTGCTTTGTTTGAAGACAACGTTGTGATTCCGGGCGATGGAAAAGTTAACCGGCCCGTCGTAGGCCGGCCCAGTGGATGAGATTTCGGCCTGAATGCGAACCGAGCGGGGATCGGGCTTGTTCAAAACCGCCAGATCGCTGACGCTGACCGGCGCACGCACCTGCAGCTCCACGCCCCCGGCCAGGCCGCCGAAGGCATGGGTCGCCGGCAGCGTATATTTGCCCCAGGTCATCGGTATGAAATCCATCCAATCCAGCCGGCCTCCCGGATTGGTGATCCGCACGGCCAGCAGGTTCTTTTCGTCTGGTTTGATCGCATCCGTTGCATCCGCGGCAAACGGCGCCTCGGAGATGATGTTGTAGCCGACCAGCTTGCCATTAACATAAACCTCGCTGCGCAGGCGGCCGGCGGGGAAATAAAAAATCAGCCGCTCACCAGGTCGCAGCGGCGGCGGCGTAAACGGCCGATACCACCACGACACGCCCTGATAATATCCGTCCGCCGCCACGATGGCCGATGGCGAGGTCGAAGCGGTCGTGCGTGCCGGCGGCCTGTTGAAGTAATACTCTTCTACGGTCGCCGGCAGCGACACAGCAATGCCGGCCTGGTCGTTGAGCGCCGCCCATCCCCCGGTCGGCGGATTCACCGGCAGGCTCGTGAGGTTCACATCTTCCGGAAGATAGAGGGTGTCATCCTCCCAGGCCGCTTTCGGGTCCAGCCAAAGTCGCCATCCCTGATCCAGATTGACGGCGTCAGACACATCCGCACGCGCGAACGAGAGGAAGCTGAGTTGAAAGACGATGCCCAGGAAGGAAAGCGTTTTCATCATATGTTTGAAGGCTGGCAATCAGCGGTTGGAATTGGAATGAGTTGGTGTGTTATCGCCGCCGCGGGGGAACAGCCGGGCGTCAACAGAATCAATTTGATCAGGTTTAGTGCCATGGATTTTCACGGAACCGGCTGGACAATAATTTCTTTTTGGTTGCGGGAGATTCCGATCTTCACGGCGCTTCCAGCGGATGATGCCGGGGCTTGCCGCAGCAAGGCCGCCGTGTCCGCCGTCTGCTCGCCGTGATAATTTTGGAAAACCACCGGCGCATCCTTTGTGCCGGAATCCTGCGCGGTGAACACGAGTGTGTCAGGCAAATAGTAGGTTCCACCGCGCAGACAGACATTGCCGCGTTTCTGGCGCGCCGCCTGTTGCGCGTGTTGCAGCGTGGCAAACGGTTTGTCCAGCGTGCCGGGATTCACGTCGTCGCCCTGCGGCGAAACGAAATACAGTTGGGCACCAGAAACACACGCGAAAAAAACCACCGCGCAGACTGAAATGATTTTCAATCTCACAGCATTGCCGGGAGCGGCGGGTTCGCCCAAGCCGGGCATTCCCCCGAAGATCCGCTTCTTTGCCTCGGTGGCTGCGTTTTGCCCTATGGCATCCATACAGCCCGATAAAACGCGGACGACGATGTGTTGTTGGTAATATTCAAGGGGATGGTCCCGCGAGGACCGGCAGTGAGCGTGTTGGTCGAGATTGGCACCCAATCCCCCGCGGCCAGGTCCGTGGTCGTTTGGATAACGTACGGCACATCGGACGAACCCTGCAACTGGCAGGTAAACCAGCCGGAGGGCGGACCCGGAAGCGCAGTGAGCACCGGGGCTGTCGGCACGGGATCAATTACGGTCGCGGAGTAAGGCGCGAAGGTGTAGTTGAAGCTGGCTGCTGCGCCCGAGAGGCTGCCCTGGGCAATATCGCAAGAGCCAATTCCGGTTTCGGCCGCGTTGTCTTGCGGGATGC
>JAJXYT010000060.1 GCA_021780375.1 bacterium
CGACCCGGAAATGAATTCGCGCAACCACGTCATGCTGGTCGGTGACCTCGTGATCTGGCTCTATGAAGATCTGGCCGGCATCAAATCCGACCCGGCCGCGCCCGGTTTCAAGCACATCATCATGAAACCGCATCCGGTCGGTGACTTGACCTTCGTCAAAGCCACGCATCGGTCACCGTACGGTCTGATTGCCAGTGATTGGCAACGGAGGGGTGCAAACTTTGATTGGCAGATTACCGTGCCGCCAAACACGACGGCCACCGTTTATGTGCCAGCCAAAAGTCTGGACCGCGTTTACGAGAAAGGCATGTTTGCCAGCAACATTCGGGATGTTAAATTCCTCGGTATGAAGGGCGGCTACGCCGTATTCGACGTCGGCAGCGGGAAATATCATTTTGCCGGCGATTAGTCGTTTTGACCACGTAGATGTGCCTATCTTGAAATCAGCTCCGACGCAATTGAGCTGATGGGAATGCGGAGATTTGACACTTCTGCCTTCTATTCTAATCGGGCAAGAGCAGAATCCGGTAGAACCGGTCAGCGGCGCCGACCGGCGGGCAATCGGTCTTCCCGGCGGTCCATGCGGAGGCGGAAACGTCGCCGGACAAGTCCGTCCAGAGCGGGTCGGACAAGAGATTCTTGTATTGCACTCGATAGATCCGATTGGGCACGGAAGTCCACGAGAGGTACACACAACCGCCGTTGAAGGCGCCGTTCGCCACAATAGGGGGCATCGATTGTTGCGCTGACCAGGACAATTTAATGGCATCGGCGGCGATGAACCGCAAGGATTGCGCCTGGGAATTCCACAGTTGCACGTATCCATTGGTCCCCGCGGCAAAGCGCAAGGCAGTAGCCAGCGTCTTCCAAGCCCCGCCCCCGGTTGCCTGACTGATTGTCACCACCTGCTGGTTGCCATTATAAGTAATGGCATAACGGGCATAGCTGGTGCCGTAGCCCTGCGTGTCGGGATACCACGCGGCCACGTCATAGTTGCCGGGCACCACCACGTTGGGAACGTAGGTCGCCGTCGCTGTCGTGTTGCCATCCGCAGCTCGGCCGCGGCAGGCGCCCCCATAGGCACTCGTTAGGGTGACATTGGTCCAGGTCCCCGAAAATGTGGCCGCCGGGTCGTCCACGATCAGGCTGTTCACCACCGGACTGAAGTGCGCCGTGGCGGTTGTGTCCGCAGTCATGGTGATCTGGATCGGATTGTTCATGCCGCCGGGAACGCCTGACCACCCGGCGAAGACCCAGCCCGGATTGGCTGCGGCCTTGAGCGTCACCACGGCGCCATAGAAATAACTCGACTGGAGAGGCGCCGCCGACACACTCCCGCCGCCGGCAACATTGGCACTCAGGCTATAAAAACCAGTGTCCAGCGTCAGGTTGTCGAACAAAGCGTAAGTGGGGTTCGGGTTTGGCTGCTGAGAGGTAAGGCGTATGCGCCCAATGTTATTGGTATTCTGCGGGGACACCACCGTCAATGTCTCGGTCGGTCCCACATCGAAACAACAGTTGCTTGGCAGCGGCCCCTGGTAATAGACCGTTACTCCCAGATAGTTGCCCGAGGTGTCATAGGCCTGAATATACGGCCGGCTGGTCAAATTAAAAAAACTGTCCACCGGTCCCACCGGCCGCACGTCAATGCTGGCCGATCTCACGGGAGTTGCCAGGATGGCATCCACCGCTCCTGATCGGGCATCGAAGAATGGAAAAATGCTGTCATTGGTCGAAAAGACCGAAACCACATTGGGTGAAGACGGCGCGAAGCCTTCACCATCACGGGCGTAAATGCTACCGCCTAACGGGTTGACAAACGTTACCCCGGGATAGTGATTGTCGATAGTGGTATTATTCGGAACGTCATCGAAGTTTATGAACGTTACCGCTCCATTGGCCAGCAACGGCAATACGGTCAGCGCCAGGGTTTGAACCAGCCGGCTCCCCCAAGCTGGAGTCAGGTGTTTGCTCTTCATGAATGAGAAGCCTTTATCACGCCACAGGGAAGCATGTCTAGCGCAAACGGCCAGCATTTGGCGATTTCATTCATGGTAATCCACTTAATTAGCCGAACTGTTTTCGTTTCAGCCTCTCAGAGTTCTTTCGGCATCCAGTGGCATTTCCCTGATCCTCCTCAAAGGCCCGTGAAAGCACAGCGGTTCTTCGGCCCCAACCGCATCCGCTGCCTGGCCTATCATCTTTCTTTCCCTTTCTCCCTCCGACAAGGCCGGCGACCCAATCGGTCCTCACCAGTTGCTGCAGCAAATCAGCGAGGGCGGCTGCGATTTGGTTTATATGGTGATCCGTTCGGGCCATGCGCTGAATTATATCGGCAGCGAAGATGTTCGTGATGCTGACAGGAGTTTGATTTGTGGCTGGGCGTGATAGCTCCCGCACTGATGGTCTGGCAAATAGGGTGGGATAGAAAAGCGGTTCACCACGGTTGACCGGAGGCATTTCGGCGCCGCTCAATCTGAAACTTTCTCCAGCGGTTTGCTGGTGATTAAACCGATGCCGCGCCCGCCGGTGATGACGCCTTTCTTGCCGGGCACCGCACAGTAGAACATGTAGAACGTGTCGTTCTTGGGATTGTACACCAGCGAAACCTTGTGCGCGTATTGCTGGTCCAAACCGCTGGGATTGCCGCCACCCTTGTAAAGGGGGATGGGATCGGAAGTCCAATGCATCAAGTCGCGCGAGAATGCCACCATAATGCTGGCCGTGTGGTGTCCTACTCCGAAATAAAACATCGTCCAATGGTCGCCATCGCGATAAACTTTGGGGTCAGAAGCAAATGCTGCATCGTAACCACCGGCATGGTCGGGAAGGACAGGGTTCGCCGGGTAATGAATCCACTGCGTCAGATCGGTTGAAAACGCGACGCCGCTTTGCTCGTGGTGTTTGTGCGCGGCATTGTAGAAGTCGAAAAATCGCCCGCGGTATTTCATCAACCACGGCATGTAAATGCGATCGCTCTCCCACTCGCCGCAATCGGGATCATGGATGGAAAGCACCGGCTGCTCCTGCGCCCGATGCCACGTCAAACCGTCGCTGCTCTCGGCCAAGCCTTGCCCGTCGGGATGCTGTTCATAACCGCCTTGCTGCGCATATGCGCCGTAAAGCGACCAATATCTGCCGCGCCACTTTTGGAGCAGACGCGGGGCTTTCAGGTCGTAGGACTCGAGCAAAAATCCGCCGAGGGTGCATCCGCCGTGGTCGAATCCGCCTTCCGGCCCGTAGCCCAGCGCGAGCCGGTAATGGCTCCAATGAACCAGATCTGTGCTCCCGGCCACATAGGACTGGTATCCCCTGCCGTCGAACGCCACGAAACCCATATACCATTTGTCGTCGCCGGGTATTTGATAGACCGTGGGAATGTCCGTCCCGATGACATTGGTTGCGCCGGGCAGCGGCGGACTGGCCGGGATGACATGAGTCGGCCAGTAATGCCAGTTGCGGAACGGCGCCGACCATTGGACGAGCGTTGCGGCGCTCAACGGCTGGCATGGGTCTGCCGCCACCTTGGCTTCGGCACCATGACCCATTTCCGCCGAAGCCAAAGCCAACACCAGCCCGATCAGGCAACCCGCCTTCAAATGTTTATCCGGAAGTTTCATATTTAAAGTGCCAGCCGCGTGAAATTGATCTGTGGGTGGTCGGCTCAAAGTTATGGGGCGATCGGCATCGGGACCGGCACCGGCCTGGGTCCGCCGGCGTACTCAAGCCGCAACGCCATGTAAGGTTTGCCCGGTAGTTCAACCGAACGGCCGTCGCGGTCTTTGAAGGTGTAACGGTCCTTCCGTTCCATCGTGAAGAGGCCGTTCACCGGCGTGAGGGTCATGTTCCAGGTGTCAATGACATCCACGCGAAACTGCATGCCGTTGGTGAGACCTTCCTGGGGCAACTCAAATTTCCAGGACGCGGGCTTCGCTTTGCCAAAATATTTGAGATAATATACGCCGGGCGTTCCGCCCATGCCCGAGTCGTGATCTTTATCAATCGGATCGAGTCCGTAGCCGGGCGCGCGCTCGACGATTTTGCGCAAGAACGCGATGCGCGGAGGGCTTTGGCCGCGCAACACGCCCCCATAGGAAAGCCAGGTGTCGTTCGTATTCAAATAACATTCTCCGTGTCCGACGTAGGTTCCGGCGATGAACCCGTTCCAGATCCGGAAAACCATCTCCTGGGCGGAGAGATGTCCCCAGCGCGCGGGTTCATCTCCTTCATACCCGACCTCGTCAAACACCACCGGCTTGCGCCAGACATCGCGATACAGCAGGGCCCGACTCGGATCTTCTACGGCCGAATCCATCTGGATGCTGGCGTGGGTGATCCAGGGCTTGCTGTTGTCGTAGATGAAGTAACCGTTGTGAACCGAGCGAAGGTGATGGTAAGGATCGGCTCTTTCCACGACCTGGAAATACCGGTCCCAATCGGCTGTCGTCTTGGTGCGCAAAAAATCATATTCATTGGCCATCGACCACCAGACGTTGCGATCGGCAGAGAGGCGGGCCACGATGTACCGGAGGTAACGCTCGTCCCCCGCGCGATCCATCGTATCAAACCCCCACCGCTTGCCGTAGGGATTGAACAGGATGACGTCGGCCTCGATTCCCAGGTCGCGCAGTTGGCCAACGCGTTGTTCCATTTTCCGGAAAAAGGCGGGATTGAAACGCGTGTCGTCCCAATCGTCCGGCGGCTGGCCGGCGAATGGGAAGAGCGAGGGTGACACTGATTTCCTGAAATCCACGTTTTGCGGGAAGACGAGGAAGCGCACTTTGTTGAACGGCGAACTGGCGAGCGTCTTTAGAGTCTGTTCCTGCCAGTTGTCCGGCGCCTGCAACCAGTTGTAGCACGTGGTGCCGAAAGGATAATACGGCGTTCCGTCCGCGTAGGCGAAGTGATACGTGTCACGGACGCGCACCGGGCCGTGATTGTTGCCCGTGGCCGGAGTCACGGTGAATGTGCCAAGGTGCTTGGTCAGCGGCCAGCGGTTGGCGCGGGTTTCATAATGCCAGACCCCCGGCGTGTCGGGCATGAACCGCACGCGATAGATGCCGTCGCCATCATAGAAACCCGGCGCCTCAATGGTTTTGGAACCGTTGTCGAAAGCCGCGGAGAATCGCACGTCGAGGAACGGGTTGCCGTTGGTCGGACCCTTCAGTGCAATCTCATAAATGCCCCACTGCTCCACCGTGCCGGCCGGGGCGGCAGCAACTCGAAAAGCGGGAATGGAGAATAGACAACAGAAGATGGCGGCGCCGGTGACGGTTTGAAGGTTGTGAACCAGGGAGCGTTTTTTCATGGGAATGATTCTATGGGGTTGGACTTAATCCTGCCAGTGACTTGCAAATTTGTAGGTTCCGGATTCCGCGTCACAGACGAGAAACCGTCCGTCGCGGCCAATGACTCGTAAACTCCCGACGGCTTCAACCGGCACGCCGCTTTCGGTCACCGGCGTTCCCGGTGCGCTCGGCACCGAGACGCGGGCGCTGGTGTTGGCCGGGATGCGAACGGTCCAACTGAGTTTTTGCCCGGCGCGTTTCCAGTCGCTGACAATTTCGCCGTGCAGGGTGCGGTAACTCGCGCGGGCGAAACCGAGGTCTGTGCCGAGGTGCGGGCGCAACACGAAACGTTGAAAGCCAGGCGCGTCGGGATCAAGTTCGATTCCCGCCACGTGCCGGAACAGCCATTCGCCCACCGAACCGAGCGAGTAATGGTTGAACGAATTCATCTGCGGATCGAAAAAGCCTTTTTCCTTCGTCCAGCCGTTCCAGCGTTCCCAGATGGTCGTCGCGCCATGTTTCACCGGGTAAAGCCACGACGGATAATCTTCGCGCAGCAACAACCGGTAGGCGGCCTCGGCATGGCCGGCCAGCGTGAGCTGCGGGTTGAGATGGCTGACCCCGATGAACCCGGTGCTCAGATGCCAGTCGAGGGACTTGAGGTTTTCCACCAGGCGCTCGGCCGCGCGGGCGCGCACATTTTCCGGCAACAAATTGAAGGCGAGCGCGAGCAGGCAGGCGGTCTGCGTCTCGACGGTCAGCCGGCCGTCTGCGCGGAGAAATTCCTTTTGGAATGCGGCGCGGACCTTCTCGAACATGGCCTGGAACCGTTTTGCCTCCGCCTCGCGACCGACTTCGCGCGCCATGCGTGCCATCTTGGCCGCGTCGTCGGCCCAGTAAGCCGTGGCCAGCAGATTCTTCATCGGCGAATGGGTGCGGAAGGTCGTGTCGCCCGGAATGCACAGCCAGTCGCCATAGTTGTTGCCCAGTTCGCGCGTGCGCAAGCCGTCGGGGTTGTATCGTTCAATCCAGTCGAGCCATTTGGTCATCGCGTGCCAGTGCCGCTCAATGATGCGCTGGTCGCCATAAACCCGCCAGATCCACCACGGCACGATGATGCCGGCATCGGCCCAGCCGGCGGCGCCGCAAAGCCGGTCAAGTCCGACAAACCGCCCCTGTTCACTGATGCGCGGCGAGACGTCAGAAAAGATGCCTTCCGGCGACTGCGCGTCCTCCACATCCATCATCCACTTCGTAAAAAATGCCGCGACATCCCGGTTGTAACTTGCGGTGCGGAGAAAGACCTGCGCGTCGCCCATCCAGCCGAGGCGTTCATCGCGTTGCGGGCAGTCGGTGGGCACGGAAAGAAAATTGTCGCGCTGCGACCAAAGGCCGTTCAGCCAGAGCCGGTTCACGCCGGCATGAGAACATTCGAAATGCCCGGCGGGCGGCGTCGCCGAGTGAACCACGCAACCGGTGACCGCATCCCTGCCGGGTGCGGCCGAAAGGCCGGTCAGTTCGACGTATTGGAATCCGTGAAAGGTGAAGTGGGGTTGCCAGACTTCCTGTCCGCCGCCTTTGCAGATGTAAACGTCCGTGGCCTTCGCCCGGCGCAGGTTCTCCGTGTAAAGTGTGCCGTCGGGATTGAGTCGTTCGCCGTGCCGAAGCTGGACGCGCGTGCCGGCCGGGGCTTTGACCCGCAGACGCACCCAGCCGGTGATGTTCTGCCCCAGGTTGTAGATGAAAATACCGGGCCGGATTTTTTTTACCGAAACCGGCGTGATGGTTTCCGCCAGGCGCACCGGTTCGGAAGGTTGGGCGACCAGCGGCGCCGGCGGCGCCGCCACTGGCCGGACCGGAAGCCAGTCTTCGCCGGCAAATTTGACGGAATCCCAGCCTTTGCCTTCGCGGCGGGCGTCGTAAATTTCGCCCATCATAAAATCGGAACTGAGAATCGGCCCGGTGTTGCAGGTCCAGGTGTGGTCGGTGCCGACCGTGACGCGTTTGCCGTTGGCGAATTCCAACTCCAGTTGGATCAGCAGGCTGTTTTCCAGACTGCCGTAACGCCCGCGCGTTTCCTGCCAGCCCACGTAGCCGCTCCACCAGCCGTCACCGAGGATGGCGCCGATCACATTGTGGCCGCGAGCGACCATCGGGGTGACATCGTAAGTGCGATAATGAATCCGCCGGTCGTAGTCGGTCCATTCCGGCGCGAAGATGTCTTCGCCCACGCGCCGGCCATTGAGGCGCAACTCGAACAGGCCGCGAGCACTGGCGTAGAGCGTGGCACGTTTAACCGCGCCGATCATCTTGAATTTCTTGCGGAAGTACGCCGGCGTGCCCGGCGCGGTCAGCGTCGGCGCAATCGCGTCCCGGTCGCGCTTGATCATTTCGGGATTCGCGGCAACCCAGCGCGCGCGCCAATCGGATTTTTTCAACAATCCCATCGTCCAGAACGAGGGTTTGGAACAGGCGATTTTGCCGGCGTCATCCCAAACCTCGACGTACCAATGGCACACGTCGCGCGAACGCAATTTCCGGCCGGTATAAACGATATGGGTCGTTTGATTACTCTCAATGCGAGCGCTGTCCCATAAGTCACATTCGTCCCTGGCCAGTTTTTCGGCAGTGCTGGCGACGCGCACACGCCAGGCAGCCTGGCGGGCGCCGCGGCGGTTTGACTCGAGGGCCCAACTCAGGCGCGGCAGGCACTCGTCAATGCCCAGCGGCGCGACGAGGTATTCGCAGCGCAGGCGAGCGATGCGGATGCGGTTCGGCAGGTTGGACGAGTTCATGTGCCGGCACGCTCCGCTTCGATTTGCTCCAGGGTTTTGCCTGACGTATCGGGCATGAAAAAGAACCCAACGCTGCCGCTGATAAGAAGGAACAGCGTTAAGAGTGCGGCGACTGGACCGATACCAGTATGGGCCAGCATTGGCACGAAAAAGCTCCAGATGCCCAGCAAGGTCCGGGCAACCCCGAAGGTGATGCCTTGCGCGGTCCCGCGCAGCAGGGTGGGGAAGAGTTCCTGACTGAACACCTTGTAGAAGGCCTCACCCGCCAATGACGCGCCCGCGGCAAACAACACAATGTTGGTGATGATGGTCGGGATGGTGAACGGCAGGACGAGGAACAGTCCGTAGGCGACGATTTGCATGACCGCGCCGACGCCCCACAGCCTTCTTCGCGTGGCGTAATTGCGATCGGAATGGCGCATGAACACCGTGACGGTGACAATCATCATGATGATGAATGCGGAGCTGTACATCCCGACGCTGGCCGCCTGGCTTCCCGCGTGGAGCGTCCTGATGAAGTAGGGATTGAAAATTCCGGCGGTGCCGGCCGCCAGGTTCCAGAACAGATAAATGGTGGCCGTCCACACCAGGGCCCGCAGGTTCGCGCCGGAAAAAAGCACGCGCACGTTCTGCCGGGCCGAAATAGAGGCCGCCATCCAGCGCGCGGATTCAGCCAGACCGCGCCGCAAAGCCCAGGTGACGAGGGCGACAATGAACAGGTGCAGGAAAACGATCCGGATGCCGAGCAGACCCAGCGGCGCGACCAGCATGGCGAGCCACAGGACCACCGCAGGCCCCAAACACCAGGCCACTTGAGTGAAGCCGAGCAACTTCCCGCGCGCTTTGGCGGGCGCCAGTTCGCCGATCAGGGCCAGCGACGTGGGAACATCGGCGCCGACCGCCACGCCGGCGATGAAAGTCCCGGCAAAAAGCATGGTCGCGTTCACCGCCAGGGC
>JAJXYT010000086.1 GCA_021780375.1 bacterium
GAAAATTTGCCGGATGAAACCGAGTTTGGCCTTCATCACGGCCTCGTAATCCACCGTTTCCAGCGCATTCAATCGCCGGCGTTCGGGTTCCAGCGCCGCGAGCAGCTTTTTGTTCTTCACGTTGGCAACCGCGGCGAGGTTGAGATAAAGCGGGTGCAGTGCAAACGCCGAGATGGCGGCATACGGATACGAGTCGGTCCAGGAATGGGTCGCCGTGGTGTCGTTGACCGGAAGAATCTGAATCAGTTTCAACCCCGCCTGCGCGCTCCAGTCGGCCAGCCCTTTAAGATCCTCAAACTCCCCCACCCCGAAGCTGTTTTCGCTTCGCAGGCTGAACACGGGAATCGCCACGCCGGCCCCCTTCCAGGTGTCGGCCGGCAGCACGGCGAAACCGTCGTTCACAATGGTGTACTTGTCGGGTGCCGGCGCATCGTACAAAATCCGGTTGTTGCCGGCTTCATGACGAACGAACACCTTTCGTTCAACGTCATACACCCCGTATTTGTAGCTGACGGGAAATGACTGATTGCTCAAATCCACCCGCACACTGAGGAAATCCTCGCCCCGTGAAGTAATGGGTGTGGTAGAGCCGCGTACTCCACGGGGCTCGCCCCATGGAGTGGAGCCGCTTGCCGCAAGGGGTGTTGTAGCGCCGCGTACTCCACGGGGCGGGGCGGCCACCCGGTCCAAAAGCAGCGGTTTCGCCGTATCCCAATGGCCCAAAACCATAGCGTCACCCAATAAACAGAGCGTCTGTCCCTTTGCCAGCAGCGGGGCCTTGACTTTGAAAGTGTGGGTGGCCACGCGCGGAGCCGGCCCTCGCACCTCCGTGTGATCGGGCTTCAACAGGACTTGCTGAAATGGTTCCGTATAAAACGCATTCTCAAAAAAACCTTCATTATTCCACGCGTCAATGATCAACACCTCCGCTTGCGCGAACGCGGCGGGATGGATGGTCCGGCCATTCCCCCAGTCCTGAATCGTAAGGCCATCCGCCTCACGCAGGATGTAGTTGTAATGAATCTCAACATTCGTTGCCGCCGCTTCGGGCAGGGTGATGCTGGCTTGCCAGAATTCCTCGTTGAGATACTGAAGCGGGATCGCCCGTTCAACCCGGCCGCCACCCAGGATTTCGTGATCGCCGGTCAGCCAGAGGGATTGGCCGTACCTGGTGTGAAAGCGCAATTTAAAGGTCAATTTCATTTGGTCACCTGTGGTGAACTTTTCATCCGATTACCCCGCCACAGTCTCGCCCCGTGGAGTACTCGGCTCCACAACACCCATTACTAACACGCCCATTACTCCACGGGGCGAAGGCAAACATTCTGTGGAGTTTATTATGGAATAAGGAAGTACGACAGCAAGCGCAAAGCACGGCAGGCGTGCTGAATCAGCCCGGAGTTCCGCCTTCAGGCGGCCCGGAACCGCGTAAACGCGGAACTCCGAACTTCAAATCCGGACACTGCCCAAAGCACGGCAGGATCCTGATCGGGCGGAGCGCGGCTGGGTCGCAGACCAGCCGCAGCATTTTGACGTGCTGAAAGTTCAATCTTTGATTTTCTGTGTTTGTTTTTATATTTCTGTGAATTAAAGCTTGCCTTGCGCGAAAACCCAAGTAGAAAAGGAGAAAAAACACCAGGTCATTTATGCTGGCCGTTGAAAGGCAACACCGGATTTTGGACATGCTGCTGAAATCACGGGCGGTCACCACGGCCAGGGCGGCAAAAGCGCTGGCCGTCTCGGAGGAAACCGTCCGCCGCGATTTTGAAAAACTGGAGGCGGATGGCCGTCTCTTGCGCGAGCATGGCGGCGCGGTGCGGGTCAATGACAGCCGGAGCGACCTTCCACTGGACAGCCGCGAATTGGCCAACGTCGCTGAAAAAGCCGCCATCGCCAAAGTGGCGCTGGCGCAAATTCAAACGGGCGATACGGTGTTTTTTGATGCCAGTTCAACGGTGTTTCACCTGGCCCGGCTGCTGGCAAATCCTGAGGTGACCGTTTTGACGAACGGACTGAAAGTCGCCATCGAACTGGCCCGGCACCCGGCGGTGGAAGTGATTTTGGCGGGGGGCGTGGTCAGTCACCGTTCCTTGTCCTGCCAAGGAACTTTGACGGACCAAATGCTGGAATCCTATCACGTGCAAAAGGTCTTTATTTCCTGTCGCGGTCTGGATGCGGACCGCGGCTTGAGCGAAGCCAACGCCGAGCAGGCGGGGCTCAGGCGCAAAATCATCAAACTTTCGGACCAGACTATCGTGCTGGCCGACCATACCAAAATGGGCCTCAAGTCTTCTTACTTCTTCGCCGGGTGGGAGGACATTGACACGGTGATTACCGACTGTGCGCCGGAGAAAAGGGTCAAACAGGCATTGCAAAAGAAGGGCTGCCAACTGCTCGTGCCGGGGGAGGAACGAACTTGAACCTCAAAAAAATATGTCTGGCGGTTGATCTGGGCGCGGGCAGCGGCCGCGTGGTCGCCGGGGTGTACGACGGCGGCCGTTTGAAATTGGACGTCTTAAATCGCTTCCCCAACGATCCGGTCAAAGGAGCGGACGGCTGGCATTGGAACCTCGAACAACTTTTCGTTAACATCAAGCAAGGCATCGCCCTGGCGGTGAAAAAATACGGCGCGGCGGTCGTGTCCGCCGGCGTGGATACCTGGGGCGTGGATTACGGGCTGCTGGACGCGGATGGAAAATTGTTGTGCGAGCCATTCCAATATCGCGACAGCCGCACCGAAGGCATGCAGGAAGCCGCGTTCCGCCGGATGCCCCGCCGGGAAATTTACCAGCGGACCGGCATCCAGTTCATGTTTTTTAACACGCTGTTCCAACTGCTGGCCGAAAGGAATTGCCCGGCGCGGCTGAAGAAAGCCCGGCGGTTGCTGTTCCTGCCGGATTTAATTCATTATTTCCTGACGGGTACGGCGGCCAATGAGAAATCCATCGCCAGCACCAGCCAACTGCTCAATCCCCACACCCAAACGTGGGAGCGCGACCTGATCCACGCGCTGGAATTGCCGGGAGACATTTTCGGCAGACTGGTGGACGCCGGAACCGTGTTGGGCGAACTGCAACCGGTCCTGGCCGCGGAAACCGGCGCGAAAAAGTTGCAGGTCATTGCGCCCGCCGGGCATGACACCGCCTCGGCCGTCGCCGGCGTGCCGGCTGAGGAGCCGGAGCCGGTCTTTTTGAGTTCGGGCACGTGGTCCCTGATGGGGCGCGAATTGAGCCGGCCGGTGATTTCCGAGGCGAGTTATCAAGCCACCTTTTCCAACGAAGGCGGCGTCCTGGGCACGACGCGATTTCTGAAAAACATCGCCGGCATGTGGTTGCTGCAGGAATGCAAACGAGCGTGGGATGTCGCCGGCAAGCCGGTCAGCTATGATGCCCTTGAAGCCCAGGCCCGAAAATCAGCGCCGTTCAGAACGTTCATTGACCCGGACGCGCCGGAGTTTCAAACACCCGCCGACATGCCCGCCGCCATGGTTGCGTTTTGTCGCCGCACCGGACAAGCCGGGCCCGCGGATTTTGGCGCGTTCACGCGCGCTATCTTTGAAAGCCTCGCGTTGAAATATCGTTTCGTGAAAGAATCATTGGCGCGGGTCACCGGGAAACCGGTGGACCGGATTTACATCGTCGGCGGCGGCAGCCGGAATGATTTGCTGAATCAATTCACCGCCGACGCCCTGAACTGCACCGTGGTCGCCGGACTGGTGGAAGCCACCTCCCTCGGAAACATCCTCATGCAATTGTATGCCCTCGGCGAAATCCATTCGCTGGGTGAAGGCCGTGCGCTGATCCGGCGCTCGTTTGCAACCAAGATTTTTGAACCCGCCCATCCCGGCGCCTGGGACGACGCTTACCCGCGTTTCCAAAACATTCTGCCCGCGCCATCACCATGAAACGAATTCGGATCGAATTGAAAGCCGGCCCGACGAACATTATCGCCGACGGGTCGTCGGCAAGCTAAAGTAAATCCAACCAAAGCAAAATTATGGAAAATGCCCTGTTCAAGAAACTTCCCAAAATTGGCCTCCGCCCCGCGATTGACGGCCGCCGCCGCGGTGTCCGCGAATCGCTCGAAAAACAGACCCTGGATCAGGCCAAGGCCGCCGCCCGATTGATCTCGGCGAATCTCTTTTATCCGAACGGAAAGAAGGTCGAGTGCGTGATCGCCGACACCTGCATCGGCGGCGTGGCCGAGGCGGCGGCCTGCGCCGAGAAATTCGAGCGCGAGGGCGTCGGGCTGACGCTCACGGTGACGCCCTGTTGGTGCTACGGCAGCGAGACGATGGACATGACGCCGATGATTCCGAGGGCCGTCTGGGGTTTCAACGGCACGGAACGCCCGGGCGCGGTCTATCTCGCCGCGGTGCTGGCCGGTCATTCGCAAAAAGGCCTGCCCGCGTTCGGCATTTACGGACGCGACGTTCAGGATGGCGGCAATAAAGAAATTCCTGCCGATGTCGCCGCGAAAATTCTGCAATTCGCCCGCGGCGGCCTCGCCGTGGCGATGCTGCGCGGCAAATCCTATCTCGGCATGGGCGGCGTTTCGATGGGCATCGCCGGGTCCATCGTGGACCAGCCGTTTTTCGAGGACTACCTCGGCATGAGGGTCGAGACGATTGACATGACGGAATTTCTGCGGCGGATGGACCACGGCATTTTTGACCAGGCCGAGTTCAAAAAGGCGCTCAAGTGGACGAAGGAACATTGCCGGGAAGGCAAGGATTACAATTCGCCCGGGACCACCCGTTCCCGCGCGCAGCTCGACTGCGAGTGGGAAAAATCCGTCAAGATGGCCATCATCGCCCGCGATCTCATGGCCGGCAATCCCGCACTGGCCGAGATGGGCTTCGGCGAGGAAGCGAACGGACACAACGCCATTGCCGCCGGTTTCCAGGGCCAGCGTCAGTGGACGGACGGCCAGCCCAACGGCGACTTCATGGAGGCGATCCTCAACACGTCGTTCGACTGGAACGGCATCCGCGCGCCCTATATCCTCGCCACGGAAAACGATTCGCTGAACGGCGCTTCGATGCTCCTGGGTCACCTGCTGACGAACACCGCGCAGATTTTTGCCGACGTGCGCACTTACTGGAGCCCCGACGCCGTCAAGCGTGTCGCCGGCCACAAACTTTCCGGCGCGGCGGCGGGCGGTATCTTGCACCTCATCAATTCCGGCGCGGCGACGCTCGACGGCACCGGCCAGCAATCCCGCGACGGCACACCCGCGATGAAGCCGTTCTGGGAAATCACAAAAGATGAAGCCCAAAAGTGTCTCGCCGCGACGACCTGGCATCCGTCCATCACCGAATATTTCCCGGGTGGCGGCTGGTCCTCGCGCTTCCTCACCAAAGGCGGCATGCCCGTGACGATGTGCCGGTTGAACCTGGTCAAAGGGCTCGGCCCGGCCTTGCAGATCGCCGAAGGCGAAACGATTGAATTGCCGGAAAAGGTCCACACGATTCTGGACGAACGGACCAATCCGACCTGGCCGACGACGTGGTTCGCACCACGTATTTCCGGGAAAGGCGCATTCCGGGACGTTTACACCGTGATGAACAACTGGGGCGCAAATCACTGCGCGATGAGCTACGGGCACATCGGCGCGGACCTTGTCAGCCTGGCGTCCATGCTGCGTGTTCCGGTCTATATGCACAACGTTCCCGAAGAAAATATCTTCCGCCCGAGCGCGTGGCACGCCTTTGGCACCGCCGGCCTCGAGGGGGCGGATTTTCGCGCGTGCGCCAATTTTGGTCCGCTTTACAAATAAATGTTGAAAGCAGGAGACGACGTAAGGAGTCTTCGACGAATTGCGACTCGTTACCTCGTCTCCTGCAAAACGGTATTTGCGATGAAAATAACTTTGTTCATCCCGTGTTTTGTGGATCAATTTTATCCGCAAACCGGGCTGAGCCTCGTGCGCGTGCTGGAACGGCTGGGCCATACGGTGGATTACCCCGAAGCGCAAACCTGCTGCGGCCAGCCGGCCTTCAATTCCGGTTACTGGGACGAGGCGCGCGCGGTGGCCGAACGGCAAATCGCCGTCTTTCATGACGCGGAAATTGTGGTGATTGCGTCCGGCTCGTGCGGCGCGATGGTCAAGGTTTTTTACCCCGAATTGTTTCAGGGCCATCCGCGCGAAGCGGAAGCCAGGGCGCTGGCGGCAAAAACCTTTGAGTTTTCGGACTTTCTGGTCAATCGACTTGGCGTGCTCGACGTCGGAGCGCGGTTTCCGGGTCGCGCAACGTTTCACGACGGCTGCCATGGTTTGCGCGAACTGGGCCTGAAAAATCCGCCGCGCCAATTGCTCCAGCATGTGCGGGGATTGGAATTGGTGGAAATGAAGGAGGCGGAAACCTGCTGTGGTTTCGGCGGCACGTTCGCCGTCAAGTTCCCGATGATTTCCACCGCGATGGGCGAGGTCAAATGCGCGTCCATCGCCGGGACCGGCGCAGATTATGTGATTTCCAACGATTCCAGTTGCCTGATGCAAATTCGCGGTGTGCTGGATCGGCAGGGCAAATCCGTCAAGACCCTGCATCTGGCGGATGTACTGGCGCAAACATGAACGCCCACGCCAGGACATTCAACGAAGCCGCCCGGCAGCAAACGGCGGATTTGCGCCAGCGCGCCTGGATTCAAACGGCGCTTTCCGGGTATTACGCCAAACGCGACGAATTCAAAAACCGCTTTCAAAGCTGGCCGGCGGCGCGCGACACGGCGGCCGCCATCAAATGGGAAGCGGTCAATCATCTCGACCGTTACCTGGATGAGTTCGCGTCCCGGCTCGAAGCCCGCGGCACCAGCGTATTCTGGGCGCCCGATGCCCAGGCGGCGCGCGATTATATTGTCGGCGTGGCGCGGGAGCACCAGGTCCGCTCGATCATCAAGTCCAAGAGCATGACGGCGGAGGAAATCCATCTCAACGACGCACTGGAACAGGCCGGTTTTGAGGTGGTGGAATCCGATTTGGGCGAGTACATCGTCCAGCTTCGCCACGAGCCGCCCTATCACCTCGTCTTTCCCGCCATGCACCTGACCCGGCAACAAATCAGCAATCTGTTCCATGACCGGCTGGGTTCCGCGCCGACGGACAATCCGGAGGACTTGACCATGATCGCCCGGCGGGTCATGCGCCGGAAGTATTGCGAAGCGGACATGGGCATCAGCGGCGCGAATTTCGCCATTGCCGAGACCGGCATGATTTCGATCACGGAAAATGAAGGCAATGCCCGGCTCACCACCTCGCTGCCGAAAGTCCACGTGGCGATTGTCGGGATTGAAAAGGTTTTGCCCAGGCTTTCCGACCTTGCCTTGTTCCTGCCGATGCTGGCCACCGCCGGCGCCGGGCAGCCCATCACCTGCTACAACACGCTTTATGGCGGGCCGCGGCAGCCGGGCGAACCCGATGGTCCGGAGGAATTTCACGTCGTGCTGCTGGACAACCGGCGCACGGAACTGCTGGCGGACGCCGAACAGCGCGAGGCGCTTCACTGTATCCGCTGCGGTGCCTGTCTGAACGTGTGCCCGATCTTCAAAAACGTCGGCGGCCACAGTTACGGCACCACGTATCAAGGCCCGATCGGCTCGGTCATCACGCCGCATTTGCGCGGACTTCAGGATTGGAAACATCTGTCACAGGCCTCGTCCCTGTGCGGCGCCTGCACCGAAACCTGCCCCGTCAAAATCAATCTGCACCATCACCTGTTGCACAACCGGCGTAATGCAGTCAGGGAGCGTCCGGCTCGCTTTGAAAAATTGATTCAGACCGCTTTCGTATTCGTGATGCGCCGGCCGCGGTTGTACGAATGGATCGGGCGATTTGGACGCATTCTGCAACCGCTGCAACGTTTGGTCCGGGGCACCCTCCTGGACCCCTTGCGCGCGTGGACAAAGACCCGTTCCTTTCCGCCGGTGGCAGAAAAAAGCTTTCGGGAGCTGTGGCGGGAAAGGAAAAAACCATGAACAACCGCGAAATCATTTTAGGCCGGATTCGCGAGGCGCTGAAAATCGCCGCGCCGCATCCAGCCTTACATGATGGCACGGGGACGACGACTCCCCTGCCCGCTTCGCCGCAAAAATGGCTGCCGCCGGTCGGCGGTACGCTTGAGGAGCAAATCGAATTGTTCCGCCGAAACGCGGAGGATTTGAAGGCGGAGTTCCGCGAGTGCACGAGCGCGAACGAGGCGGGCCAATACCTCAAAAAACTGGCGTTGGCGGGTGGCTGGAAAAAGATTGGCCGGCATTCCGGTGAATTGACTGACCCCGTCGCGCGGGAGTTGGGATTGCCGGAAGTACGAACCGATGGCGGCTACGCCGTGAACGATCTGGAGAGTTGCGACGCCGGGCTGACTGAATGCGAGGCGCTGGTGGCGCAAACCGGCAGCGTGCTGGTGTCCGCGCCCAGTGCCGGCGGGCGGGCCTTGTCCGTGCTGCCGCCGCATCATGTGGTGCTGGCGCGCCGGAATCAAATGGTGCCCGATTTAACCGCCGCCTTGCAGCGCGTACAGGAGAAATTCAAAGACAAATTTCCCAGCTTTCTTTCCTTCATCAGCGGGCCCAGCCGTACCGGTGACATTGAGCGCATTCTGGTGCTCGGCGCGCACGGACCGAAAAAATTGACTATTCTGCTTCTGCCTTGAATCATGTCGGAACCTGAATTGACCGCTCCACCCTCAAAACCATGATTACACCCGCCATCCCCGGTCCACATGCAGCCAAAACCACCGGCCTGTTCCGCCTGCCGGACGGCAAAAACCTGTTCGTCACCTTTGCCCTGGTCACCACGCTGTTTCTGTTGTGGGGCTTTTGCAACGGCATGATTGACATTCTGAACAAGCATTTTCAGGACTCCCTCCACATCAACAAGCAGCAGTCCGGCCTCGTGCAATTTGCCAATTATCTGGCTTACTTCCTGATGGCGATCCCCGCCGGATTGATTGCGCGCAAGCTCGGTTACAAGGGCGGCATCCTGATCGGCCTCGCGTTGATTGCCAGCGGCGCCTTTTTGTT
>JAJXYT010000141.1 GCA_021780375.1 bacterium
TGCTCAATCATGCGACGCGCTTTTTCGATGACCATTTCGGCCACCTGCACGTGGCGTTCCGGCGGTTCGTCGAACGTGGAGCTTATGACTTCCGCGCCTTTGCAGGTGCGCTCCATGTCGGTGACTTCCTCGGGCCGCTCGTCGATGAGCAGAATGAACAGGTAGGTTTCCGGATTGTTTTTCAAAATCGCGTTGGCGATTTTCTGCATGAGCACCGTTTTGCCCGTGCGCGGCGGCGCGACGATCAGGCCGCGCGTGCCTTTGCCAATCGGACAGACCAGGTCCAGCACCCGCGTGTTGACCTCGTCCGGCACGGTTTCGAGCAGGAACCGCCTGTCCGGGAACAACGGCGTGAGATTGTCGAAATGCGTTTTTTCCTTGGCCTTGTCCGGGTCTTCACCGTCCACGGCCTCGACCTTGAGCAGCGCGAAAAATTTTTCCTTTTCCTTGGGCGGCCGGATCTGGCCGGCGATGAGGTTGCCGGTCTGCAAATCGAACCGCCGGATCTGCGACGGGGAAACGTAAATGTCCTCCGGGCACGGCAGGTAATTGAAGCTCTGCGAACGGAGAAAACCAAAGCCCTCCGGCAGGATTTCCAGCACCCCCTCGGAAAACAACACGCCCGCGCGCTCGGCGTTTTTCTGGAGGATGTGGAAAATGACCTCGTGCTTGCGCATCGTGCCGAAGTTTTCCACGCCCAGATCCCTGGCCATGTGGTTCAACTCGCTCATCTGCATTGCCTGCAATTTGGCGATGTTGAGGGACGCGGCGATTTTGTCGCGCTGCGGGCCGCGGCGTTCGTCTCCTTTCGGTTCCTCGGCGGTGGGCTCGACCGGCGTGGAGGGGGGCTGCAATTCCGGTTCGGGCGCGGGCAGCGGTTCGATGACGGCGGTTTCCGGGGAAGCGCCACCATTCAATTCCGGCGATTCAACGGCGGCGGGTTCCACCGTTTTCACTTTGGTCTTTTTGGTTGAGACTCTTGGCATAAATCAAATTGGTGAATTGGCCATGGTTTCGATTGCCGACGGTCCCTGGCGCGTCGTGAAAAGCAGTCACGCATTGGACGGCCTGCGACCGGAAAAGTTCAAAATGGATTTCTTAATCAGGCATCTAAGGCCATTCGGCCTTCAATACGGCAAGGGAAACTTTACAGTCAACTCAAGGGGACTTTGGCGCACTTTGGCCGCCGTGTCAAATCCGATTTTTAGACACGAATTTCACGAATTAACACGAATTTGTTTGTTGAGTTTTGAATTGGTGCAAATCGGTGTAATCTATGTCCCTTTTTCCTGTGCGCTTTCCGCCCCGGCGGGTGCTATAAGTTGAACATGACACCGGATTCAGAGTTGCTGGGCCGTTATGCTCGAACCCGTTCGGAGGACGCCTTTGCCGAACTGGTGCGGCGGCACGTCAATCTCGTCTATTCGGCGGCCCTGCGGCAGGTTAACGGCGACGCGCACCTGGCCCAGGACGTGGCCCAAACGGTGTTCACCGACCTGGCGCGGAAGGCTCGTTCGCTGGTCGGCCACGAATCGCTGACCGGCTGGCTTTATACCAGCGCGCACTTTGCCGCCGCGAAAATCGCGCGCACGGAAAATCGCCGGCTCGACCGCGAGGAGAAATTTATGCGCGAGCTATCCAACGAAAGCGCGGAGGCAGGGCGCGTCACTCCGTGCGCGCCGGATTGGGAGCAGGTCCGTCCTGCGCTCGACGAAGCCATGCACGAACTTAAGGAAAATGACCGTGAAGCGATTCTATTGCGGTACTTTGAGAACCGGCCGTTTGCCGAAGTCGGCGCAAAACTTGGCCTCAACGAGAATACCGCACGGATGCGAGTGGAGCGCGCGGTGGAAAAACTCCGCGCCATATTTGCCAAACGCGGCATCACCGCGTCAACGGCGCTGGCATCCGTGATTTCCGCGAACGCCGTTCAAATGGCGCCCGCCGGACTGGCGGCCACACTCACCAGCGCATCGCTTGCGGCGGCGGGAACGGGAACTGCCTTCACCCTTTTGAAAATTATGACTGCGTCTCACCTTAAACTCGGCCTCGGCGCCCTGGTTGTGGCTGGCGCAGCTACGGCAATGGTGGTGCAACATCTTACCCAAACGCGCTGGCGTGACGAAAAGGAATCGTTACATCAGAAAATTACGCAATTGCAGGCGAACAACGAAAGCCTTTCCAATCGTCTCTGGGCGGTTGGCCAGGCCAAATTGCTGACGGATGAGCAAATGAATGAATTAATGAAATTGCGCGGCGAAATTGGCGTCATGCAACGGCAACTTGACGAACTAGGAAAATTGCGTGGAGAAAATCAACAGCTTCGTGAAGCAGAAACAAAGCTTCAAGCTTCCAATGAAAACATGGCAATGGCCTCAGCTTTGGCAAAATTTAAGGCAAATGAAGTTCAAGTGGTCAATACCATGAAACAACTCGGTCTGGCGGAACGGGTTTATGGTGACGATAACAACGGGCAATATGCCACCAATTTCGAGCAAATGACGAACGAACTTGGTGGTTTGTATAAAAAACCGCTCTTGGATAACATAGAATTTGTCAATGCTGGAGTCGCAACAGAACAATATCCACAAATGATTATTTTCCGCGAACGTAACCCGCGTCAATCCCCCGATGGCACTTGGCAGCGGGTTTATGGTTTGGCCGACGGCAGCGTGCAGGTCGCAGTCTCACCTAATGGAAATTTCGACGCCTGGGAAAAATATGATTACAACGAAAAAGGAATCATTCTTTCACAGCCGCCTAATCCAGATCAATAAGGCAGCGGAAACTTCGCCGTCAACTCGCGCCTGCACCCGACGTTATTTTTTCGGCGTCAGCAGGTGCACCTTGGGAAAATATCGGGAGATGCGGTCGGCATCGCGCGTGGCCAGTTTCCATCTCATGATTTCCGCGTGCGCGCCGATGAAAAAATCCGGGAGCGGAATTTTTGGCGCCAAGCCGCCGCCGGAAGCGCGCCGCGCCATGGCATAGTGACGGTGCGCTTTGCCGCAAACCGCCGCCGCCGCAGCCGGAATGTCCAATACTCGCAGCTCCCAATTCAGCAGATCGGCTTCGACGGATTCGGGATCGCGATCTCCGGCACACAATTCCGCGACGGTCACGGCATTGACGGCCGCGCCATCGCCAGCCGCTGCTTCAATGAGCAAGCTGGAGGCCCATTTAAAATGCTCCGACTTTTTATCCAGAGCATCCAGAATCACGCTGGTGTCGAATAGAATCATTCCCGCGTGAGCTTGCGCAATTCATCCCAGGACATCATTGGCTGCATCCTGCTGTGAAGGATCGCCTGGCGGATCTGCGCCCTGGTCTTTTTTTTCGGCGGCGGCGGCGGATTCAACCGCGCGAGCCAGAAATGATTCTCATCGCGTTGCTCGCAGATGAAAACGTCCCCCGGTCTTGCGCCTGGAACCACCACGCGCTTTTTGCTGTCAGCGGTAACCGTCATGGTGGGATAATCCCACCGAAGGCCGGCTTTGTCAATACGGCAGCGGAAACTTCGCCGTCAACTCGCGCACGCGCCGGCGCGTGGTGGCGGGCATCCTGCCTGCCGTGGAGCCGTGGCGTCCCGCCCGGCGGATAAAACGCAACGAACGCACAAATTGCGTTGAACAAATCCCGAACCGTCAAACGTTCCACCGTTCTTTCCGGGCGGCGGGACGCCGGCCCTCTACGGCAGGCGAAGACGCCCGCCGCTACATCCGCACTTGCCGCTTTCACCGGTTGCTGTCAATTTTTGTCGTGCCCGACGCTGACAACCAGCCGGCGGATTCGACCCCACCAAGTCCATTGGTTTCCGGTTTGCATTTTCGCGGACAGTTGCCGCATCTGAAAAACGAAGGCGCCGTTTATTTCGTTACTTTCCGGCTCAACGATTCCTTGCCCGCTCATGAAATCGCCCGGCTCAAACACGAACGCAGTGTCATCCTTGAACAAGCCCGCGCCGCCAAACGCCCGCTCACCTGGCACGAGGAACAGAACCTGGTTGCCTGGTATTGTGACAAGGTTGAAGGGCTGCTTGATGCGGGCAGAGGCGCGTGTTGGATGAGCCGGACGGACGTGGCCGATCTTGTTGCGCGTGCGTTGAAATTCTTCGCCGGCCAACGCTATGAACTGCGCGCGTGGGTCGTCATGCCCAATCACGTTCACGCCATCGTCTGGCCGCTGGCCGGGCATGCGTTGAGCGAAATCCTGCACAGTTGGAAATCCTTCACGAGCAAGGAGGCGAACCAACTTCTGCATCGCGTCGGCGGGACGTTCTGGCAAAAGGAATCGTTTGATCATTGGATTCGTGACGACGCCGAACGCGCGCAGTTGGTGGCTTACGTGGAAAATAATCCCGTGAGGGCGGGACTCTGCAAACGGCCTGGGGATTGGAAATGGAGTAGCGCTCGCGAGCGGGCACGGGCGACGTAGCGGCGGGCATCCTGCCTGCCGTGGAGCCGGCGCGTCCCGCCCGGCGGATAAAACCCGACGAACACCCAAGCTGCGTTGAAAAAATCCCGCACCGTCAATCGTTTCACCGTTCTTTCCGGGCGGCGGGACGCCGGCCCTCCACGGCAGGCAAGATGCCCGCCGCTACTCAATACGGCAGCGGAAACTTCGCCGTCAACTCGCGCACGCGCTGCCGGACCTTGTGCGCCGCCTCGACGTTTTTAATATCCATCAGCACTTCCGAAATCATATCGGCGATGGCCGCCATTTCCGGTTCCTGCATGCCGCGCGTCGTCACCGCCGGCGTGCCCAGCCGGATGCCGCTGGCCTGAAACGGCGAGCGGGTCTCGAAGGGAATGGTGTTTTTGTTGACGGTGAGGCCGGCCTCGTCGAGCGCAATCTGGCACTCCTTGCCGGTCAGGTTTTTCACCCCCACGTCCACGAGCATCAAATGATTGTCCGTGCCGCCGCTGACCAGCCGATAGCCGTTGTGCTTCATGCCTTCCGCCAGCGCCTTGGCGTTCTTCACGATTTGTTCCTGGTAAGTTTTGAATGCCGGTTGCAGGGCTTCCTGGAAACAAACCGCCTTGCCGGCGATGACGTGTTCCAGCGGCCCGCCCTGGATGCCGGGAAATACGGTGGAATCAATTTCCTTCGCGAATTTTTCGCGGCACAAAATCAGCCCGCCGCGCGGCCCGCGCAAGGTTTTGTGCGTGGTGGTGGTCACGAAATCCGCATGCGCCATCGGGCTGGGATGGATGCCCACCGCCACCATGCCGGCAATGTGCGCGATGTCCGCCAGCAGGTACGCGCCGGCTTCGCGGGCGATTTCGCCCATGCGCTGAAAATCAATGATGCGCGGATACGCGCTGGCGCCGACAGTGATCATGCGCGGCCTATGCTCGCGCGCCAGGGCGGCGAGTTGGTCGTAATCGATCCGTTCGTCGTCTTTGCGGACACCGTAATGAACGATTTCGAAAAATTTGCCGGAGAAGTTGGCCTTGTTGCCATGGGTCAGATGCCCGCCGTGGCTCAAATCCATCGTCAGCATCTTGTCGCCGGGTTTGAGCACGGCGAAATAGACGGCCATGTTCGCCTGGCTGCCGGAATGCGGCTGCACGTTGACATGTTCCGCGCCGAACAATTTTTTCGCGCGGTCAATCGCCAACTGCTCGATCGTATCAATGTTTTCGCATCCGCCGTACCAGCGTTTCTTGGGCAGGCCCTCGGCATATTTGTTGGTGAGCACCGAACCCTGGGCCTCCAGAACCGCCGGGCTGACAAAATTTTCGCTGGCGATCAATTCGATGTTTTCCTGCTGGCGCAGGCGCTCGTGTTCGATGGCCTCGGCCACGATGGAATCCACGGCGCGCAGGCGCAATTGCGGCGGGACCGCATCTGCTTCGATTTTGTGGACCCGCCGTTCGTGACGGCCGCCTTCAAATTTTGCGTTCAGAAAGGCGTCGAGGATTTTCCGCCCCAGCTCGGGCGACGTCGTTTTGCCGGACAGGCAAAGGACATTCGCGCCGTTGTGCTGCCGCGCCAGGGCGGCGGCCTGCTCGTCGGTCACCAGCGCGGCGCGGACGCCGGGGACTTTGTTCGCCGCGATGCTCATGCCGACGCCGCTGGTGCACACCAGCAGGCCGAGTTCCGCCTGGCCCGCCGCCACGGCTTCCGCGACCGGCTGGGCAAAATCAGGATAATCATCGCCGGGTTCCTTTGATTTCGCGCCGAAATCCGCGAGGCTCAACCCGCGCTGCTGCAAATGCTGCTTCAGCGCTTCCTTCAATTCATAACCGCCGTGATCCGCGCCCAGGGCGAAGTTCACGGTCACCACGGGTTTCGGGACGTGCGGGACCGACAGAATTTTGTGCTGTTCCATAAATTTCAACAACGAAGCGACCCCCTGCTCGATTTGATTGCGGCAATGCTCATAGATTTCGTAGGAACCGCCGATCGGATCGCTGATGTCCTTTTCAAATTCTTCCAGCGTTTCGTCAAATTCGCGCAACAGAAAGGTTTTGTCCGCCGCCTGCGGATACAACAGCACAATCGTGTCCACGTGGCTGTGCGTCATGCCGAAGATATAATCCGCGTCCCTGACCAGTTCCGCCGTCAGCGCCCGGCTGCGGTGCGCGGAAATATCCGTGCCCCATTCGCGCATGGCCTGGACCGAATGCGGAGTGGGCGGCTGGTCGTTCATCGCGCCCAACCCGGCCGACAAGGTGCGAAATTCCCCGCGCCCGTTCGTGGCGCGGCGAAAAAGCCCTTCGGCCATCGGGCTGCGGCAGACGTTTCCGGTGCAGACAAAAAGGACGGTTTTCATTCAGCGCGGCTGCTCAAAGTGAGCGGTGAAGGGTGAATCGTCAACGCCGAAATCACAGCCGGGATTCATGCACGATGGCCAGTCCCTTGATGAGATCCACCGCGCGCGCCAGAACCGGGTCTTGAATCACCGGTATGGGTGGTGATTTGCGGTGCGCCGGCACGACCGCGCCGGTATCATCGCCGTCCTTTAGCTTCTCCCGCACCAGATCCGCTTCGCTGGTGTGATCCACAAACGGTAGAAAATCGTTGGTGGTCACCGCGGGCGAAGTGTCGTTCTGCGCCAGTGCCACGTAGGGATTTTTCAAGTACGCGCGTTCATCGTCCGGACTCACCGCCACCGCGATGTCGGGCGAGACGTGTGCAATTGCCGCGCCGTTGCCCAGTTTGACGGGGTTGGTCGCGATGCGCAGGGATTCACCGTTGTTCAAGGGAAAATCCATGGTGGTCATGGCCAAACCCGCGGTGGGATTCCCGATGATCAATCCTGCGTCCGCTTCGCGCAAGGCTGCGGCCAGGGCCTCGGCGGCGCCGGTGGTTTCGCCGTTGACCAGCACCATTAACGGGCCGGGGATCGGTTCCCGGACGGGCTGCGATGATCCAATACCATCGCTCCATTTCAGCAGCGGCATCTTTTTCGTCACGAACAAGTCCGCCGTCGCCATGGCCGCCGCGTAATCGCTGCCGTCGGCAAAACGCAAATCGAGCGCCATCCCGACGACTTTGTTGGTGGCCGTCAGGGTGTGATACGCCGTCTTCAATTGATTTGCCAGGTCATCTCCAACCTGCCCCACAAGCAGATACGCCACATTACTTTCGAGGACTGCTGATTTGATCAGCACCGGCCCGCCTGGTGAAATGGGTTTTTTCCCCTGTCCACCGACGAGAATCGCCCGGCCATGCAATTGGGACAGCAAGCCCGTGACGGCGGCCGAGTTCAACCCGGCGTCCGTCACGCCCGGAAGATTTGCCCGGAGCAATTCATAAACCTGTTTGAAATCGGGAGCAGCGTTGGTCGTTTCCGCGCGCAACCCGCCGCTGGCTGCCAGCAAACCTGTAAACGTCAGGACAAAAAGCCTTGAAAAACGTCGTGTCATGACCGCCCAAAATGGTTCACAAACGACGGGAAGTAAAGCGGCAACCAATTCTGGTAATGAGTCAGTTTGGTGGGGCGAGGCTACCGACGAGCCGTCGCCCTTTGCTTTGGCGTGCCGAGGTCCGGCTCGCGAGGACGCTCGCCCCACCGGAATGGCAACAAGGTTCTGCCAGAACTCGCGGCTCGCGAACCAAAGCTTCCTGATTTTTGTCGGATTTCCGCCGTGGGCGGCGATATACTTTTAAAAGCATGACAAGCGATTTGGATTTGCTGCGGCAATTTGCTCGCGAAAATGCGCAGGACGCGTTTGGCGAAATCGTCCGGCGCCATCTGAATCTGGTGTATTCCGCGGCGCTGCGCCAGGTCCGGTCGCCGCAACTGGCCGAAGAAGTCGCCCAATCCGTCTTCGCCGACCTCGCGCGCAGCGTCGGCAAAATCCTGCATGGCGGCGACGCCTCGTCGCCAAAAACTCTGACGCCGTGGCTTTACGCCGTCACGCGCCGGACCGCGATTGACGTGGTCCGCAAGGAATCGCGCCGGCAGTTGCGCGAACAAATCGCCGTGGAGATGAACAATATGAACGCGACTGCCAATGAATGGACGCAAATCGAACCGCTGCTCGACGACGCGATGGCTGCGCTGGACGAAACCGACCGCAGCGCGGTTTTGCTCCGTTATTTTGAAAACAAAAGCCTGCGCGAAGTTGGCGAAGCGCTGAACGCATCCGAGGACGCCGCTCAAAAGCGCGTGAGCCGCGCCGTTGAACGGCTGCGCGAATTTTTTACAAAACGCAACGTGACGATTGGCGCGAGCGGACTGGCCGTTTTGATCTCCGGCAACGCCGTCCAATCCGCGCCAATCGGATTGGCCGGTGCCATTTCCACTGCCGTCGCTCTTGCCGGGACTACTGTTTCAACTTCAACTGCAATCGCCGCAACCAAAGTTATCGCCATGACTACATTGCAAAAAACAGTTATCGGAGCGGCGCTCGCCGCGGCCGTTGGAACCGGAGCTTACGAAGCGCATCAAGCCTCGCAATTGCAAGGGCAAGTCCAGACGCTTCAGCAACAGCAAGCGCCGCTCGCCGAACAAATCCGTGAATTGCAGCGCGAGCGCGATGATGCGACGAACCAAGTGGCCGGGTTGCTGGCGGAAATCGCTCAATTGAAGTCCAACTCAAATGAAAATGAACTTCTCAAATTGCGCAGTGAAGTAACGAAGCTGCAAAATCAAGCAAACGATCCAACGGCTGTTGCCGCAAAGGACTGGCTGGAGCGATTCAACCAGCTCAAACAATGGGCGGAGCAAAACCCCGCGGCTGCGATCCCGGAATTTCAGCTTCTTACCAAGCAGGATTGGCTGAACGCAGCCCAAAAACCGCTCAATACCGACGTGGATTATCGCCGCGCCATGAGTTCTTTGCGGGGCGCTGCGGGAAGCAAATTTGAGAACATGCTAGAGCAAGCGTTAGCCAAGTATATGCAAGCCAACAACGGGCAATTCCCCACCGCTCTCTCCCAACTTGAGTCCTTCTTCGATTCGCCGGTGGATGAAGACATTTTACAACGGTGGGAAATCGTATCGTCAAAAGGCGTTCCCGGTTTCGGTGCGCCGCCAGGAGAAAACATAATAACCGAAAAAACAGCCGTGGACGACTTCCTGGATTCGCGCATCATCATTGGTCCAGGCGGAGGTTATACCGTTGGAGATTGGCTATCCGGAGAACTCGCGGATACTTTGTTTCCCGTTTACCGAGCGTTTGACAAGGCAAATCCGCAATCAAATGGCCCATTACAATTTCAAAATATTAAACCTTCCCAATATCTGCCCTACGCGACAACGCCGGCACAACGAGCCGCCGTCCAAAAGCTGATCGAGCAACAGCAGTTGCGGTCAGCACCGTAGGTGGCACATTTCGGTTATTTCGCGGTCAGAACGCCTTCGCCGCGATGTCGCGGCGGAAATGCGCGCCGTCGAAATGGATTTTCTCCCCGGCGGCGTAGGCGGCGGCTTGACGGGCGGGCATGGCTGTCTTAAACTGTCTTACATGAGAGCGACGTTGACCATCAGCCTGCCGCTTGCGCTGCGGCGAAATGTTTCGCGCGCTGCCAAGAGCCAGCGCGTGACTGAGAGCGAGTTCGTGCGCGATGCCGTGCGCCGCCGGCTGGCACTGGATCGCTTTCGCGGGCTGCGGGATCGCGCGCAGGCGCAAGCCGAGGCGCAGGGCATCTACACCGACGAAGACGTTTTCAAAATCGTTTCGTGAGGGTTTTGTTCGACACGAATGTCCTGGCATCCGCCTTCACTTCATCCGGGCTTTGTCATCTGGCTTACGAACGCGCGATTATCCGCGCCGATCTCATCACCGCCCCGCGCTTGCTGGATGAACTTCAGCGCACGCTGGCCAACAAGATGAAAATCGAGGTCGGACTTGCCGGCGAAATCCGCGCGGAGTTGGAAACTGAACTGGAAATCATCGAGCCGGAAGCGCTGCCAGAACCCATTTGCCGTGACAAAGACGATGACTGGGTGCTGGCCACGGCCCTGGCTGGCAAAGCCGGCATCATCGTTTCCGGTGACAAGGACCTGCTCACGCTCAAGGAATTTGGCGGAATCAAAATCCTTACGCCCCGGCAGTTTGTGGAACTGATTAACGCGCAAAAATAGTTTGCTGCATCGCCTTCGCCGCGATGTCACGGCGGAAATGCGCGCCGTCGAAAGAAATGTTCACCATTTCTCTGTCCGATTTTAGCAATGGCGGTTACTGTTCAATGAGTGAATCATCTGACCGACCAACAGCTCCTGCGCGATTATGCCGGGCACCGGTCGGAGGCCGCTTTTGCGGAAATTGTGCGGCGGCACGTTGACCTGGTTTATTCCGCGGCGTTGCGCATGGTTTGCGATGCGCACCTGGCCGAAGACGTGACGCAAGGGGCTTTCGTGGCCTTGGCCCAGAATGCCCGGCGACTCACGGATCATCCCGTCCTATCCGGCTGGCTGCATCGCACGGCACAGAACCTCGCGGCGAACGTCGTTCGTTCCGATGTCCGTCGCCGCGCCCGCGAACAGGAGGCCGTTACCATGAACGAATTGCTCGCCGCCGGACCTGAAACTAATTGGGAAGCCATTGCGCCGCATCTTGACGCCGCGCTAAGTGAATTGAGTGAGGCCGACCGTGACGTTGTGCTGCTCCGATATTTTGAGAAGAAATCCGCACAGGAAATGGCCGGCCTGCTCGGCATCAGCGATGAAGCTGTGCAAAAGCGCGTAAGCCGCGCTGTGGAACGGCTCCGCGAATTTTTCTCAAAACAAAAGATTACGATTGGCGCAAGCGGACTGGCCGTTTTGTTTTCCGCCAACGCCGTCCAGTCCGCGCCGATTGGAATGGCCGCTACGATTACCGCTGCCGCCCTTCTGACGGGGACGGCAGTCTCGACTTCAACCGCCATCGCCACAACGAATGCTATTGCCATGACTACACTCCAAAAAACCATCGTTGCCGCGATGCTCACCGCCGCCGTTGGAACCGGAGTTTACGAAGCGCATCAAGCCTCCCAAATGCGCGGGCAAGTCCAAACCCTCCAGCAACAGCAAGCGACGCTGGCCGAACAAATGCGCCAGTTGCAGCACGAACGCGATGACGCGACCAACCGGTTGGCCGGATTGTTTGCGGAAAACGAACAATTGCAGTCGGGTCAGAACGAAACCGAGCTATTGAAATTGCGCAGCGAAGTCGGAAGCCTGCGAAACGATTCTCAAGAATTAGCGCAATTGAGGTCGGCGATCACAAACGACCCGGCGGAATCCGCCGCGAAATCCTGGCTGAATCGCGTCAGCAACCTCAAGCAAAGACTGGAGCAAATGCCGAACAGGAAAATTCCAGAAATGCAGTTTCTCACGGATCAGGATTGGCTGCGAATCACCAGCACAGGCAATTTCGACACGGACGCTGATGTTCGTCGCGCCTTGTGCCATCTTCGCGAGGACGCCAAGGAATACCTTGCGCCCTTGATCGGGAAGGCGTTAGGCAAGTATGTCGCGGCGAACGCCGGCAGTTTGCCGACCGAGGTTTCGCAACTGGCGGCGTATTTCGAGCCCCCGATTGACGATTCCATCCTTCAGCGGTACCAAATGTTAAAGACCGGCGACGCGAGTAACTTATCAATGAACGAAATGGTCATTGGCGAGAGGGGACCGCCGGTCGATAACGAATACGACACGGTCTTCCAAATCGGACTTGGCGGCTATAGATCGGAAGGGGTCGGCAATATCCATGCTACCAGCATGGGCAATTTCAGTGCCAGTTGGCATTACGATCCCAGATTCGACCGGACTCTGGACAAGTAGTTCTCTGCTTGTCATCCACTTTACCCCTCCCGCACGGCGCCAGAACGTCTTGGTGGGATGTGTACCGTATTCAGGAATTTCTGCTGGTGGCTGAACTCAGCTGGCTGCGCCGCAATCCGTAGGGAAAGTAGATCAGCAGTCCAAATCCGAGCCAGAGAATGAAGCGCCACCAGGTTACGCGCGGCAACTGGGCCATCAGCCAGCCGCAGGAAAGGATCGCGGCCAACGGTACCCACGGACACAGCTGCGCGCAACGACCGCCGGCGGTCGGGGTCCGTGTGCCGCAGAACCAAAATGCCGGCTGCCACCAGCACGAAGGCGAAAAGCGTGCCGATGTTGCAGAGCTCGACCACTTCATTAATGTTCATGACGCCCGCAAAGCCCGCCACCAGGACCCCGGTCAGGATGGTCGTCACGTGCGGCGTGCGGTGCCGCGGATGGACCTTTGCTGCCCAGGCCGACAACAAACCGTCGCGCGCCATGCTGAAAAAAATGCGCGGTTGGCCGAGTTGAAAAACGAACAGCACCGAGGTGTTCGCCACCAGCGCTCCGACCGAGATAATGCCGACCGCCCAGTTCAGTCCCAGCCCCGAAAACGCCATGGCCAGTGGCTCGGCGGTGTCCAATTGGTTCCCGTGCATAAGGCCGGTCAGCACCACCGCCACCACGAAGTAGAGGACGGTGCAAATGGCGAGGCTGGCGAGAATGCCGATCGGCACGTTTCGCTGCGGCTGGCGGGTTTCCTCGGCTGCGGTCGAAACCGCGTCAAAACCGATATAGCCAAAAAAGATGATCACGGCCGCACTGGTGATGTCGGCCCAGCCGTTGGGCGCGAACGGCGTCCAATTCTCCAGCTTCACGTAGAACGCGCCCAACGCCATGAAGAAAACGAGGATGACGAGCTTCACGATCACCATCGCCGAATTGAACCAGGAGCTTTCGCGAATGCCGCGGACCAGATTCCAGGTCAACAGCATCACAATGCTGAACGCGCGCACATTGAAGATGAGCGGCACACCGGCGAGGCGCGGCGCATCGGCAAACGCCTGGCCCGCCAGTCGCACACCCGCGTCCAGGGTCGCCGGACCGGCGCCGGCGGCCTTGGCGGCGGCGACCTACCTCGCCGCCTGCAGGGCGGAGCGAAAATCCACGCCCAGCCATAATGGCCGGTGGAGGCCAAACCCGCGCAGCAGTTCCTGAAAGTATCCTGACCACGAGATCGCCACCGCGATGTTGCCGACGGCGTATTCGAGGATGAGGTCCCAACCGATAATCCACGCGACCAACTCGCCCAGCGTGACGTAAGCATAGCTATAAGCCAAACCCGATACCGGCACCATGGCGGCGAATTCCGCGTAGCACAGCCCCGCGAAGCCGCACGCGATCGCCGACACCACAAATGACAGAATGATCGCCGGACCGGCGCCGGCCTGGTCCGTGCCGCCCGCCACTGCGGCGACGATGGAGGAGAAAATACCGGCGCCGATAACCGCCCCCACCCCGAGCAGCAGCAGGTGCACCGGGCCGAGCGCGGGTTTGAGTTGAAATTGCGGGGCAATCGTCTCCGCGGCCTGTTGGTCGAGCGACTTGCAGCGAAAGAGGCGGGAAAGCATCATCGCGTCAAATGGCCGGACAACCGACATGCACTATCCACGTCATCGAAAAATATTCTCGTGGCCAAAACGCTTTCGCCGCGATGTCGCGGCGGAAATGCGCGCCGTCGAAATGGATTTTCTCCCCGGCGGCGTAGGCGGCGGTTTGCGCGGGTATCGTAGCGTTGACCGCATTGACACATCCGGCTACCTTGGGTTCGTGCGGCACGAACTCACGGATGAAATTAGCCGGTCGCTGGGCCGTCGCGTGGCGGAGCGGTTGAGCCAACAGCCGGAATTGCTTCAGGTCGCCCGCGACAATCTGGACCGCTGGAGCCGACGCAACGCGAGCGTCCCCAGCCTGCTGCGTTGCTACGCGGAATGGCGCGCGATTTTGGAGCGTCCGCTGGAAGAGATTTGCAGTCTTCTGAATTCCGACAGCGAGGAAGCCCGCCGGTTGCGCCAGAACTCGCCCTTCGCCGGCGTGTTAAGCCCGCGGGAAGTCTGGGAGTTGAAGCGGCGTTTCCGTCATGAAACGGCCGCAGCTTGAACATATCATCCGCGCCGCCGCCCCGGCATCACGGGTGCGACAGAAATCGTCGTCATCGGCAGCCAGGCGGTGCTGGGGCAGTTTGAACCGCTAATGCAGCGAAACACCTTCGCCGCGAATGTCGCGGTGGAAGTGTGCGTCGTCGAAATGAATTTTCTCCACGGCAACGCAGGCGGCGGTGGGTGCATTTCTCACCCCCCTGGCCAACAACGTCTTACCTGAATGGTTGAAAAACTTTGTCGGATTTTTACCGGGGCGGTTGTTTAATGGGTGAGATGCAGGCAGAGTCAGATGCTCAACGGCTCCGGGACTACGCCGAACGCGGCAACGAAGCGGCATTCCGCGAAATCGTCACGCGGCACACGGATTTGGTGTATTCCGCCGCCTTGCGACAGGTGGACTCCTCCGATCTGGCGGCGGACATTACCCAAAAAGTTTTTGTGGACCTGGCGCGCAAGGCCAAACCAGTGGCTGACCGGCTGGCGGCGGAGGCTTCCTTGGCCGGCTGGCTGCACCGCGCCTCGCGCTACGCGGCGCTAAATCATTTGCGCGACCACCGGCGCCGGCTCGCAAACGAAAGGCAAGCCATGAATCAACTTCTTACCAATGCCGAATCTTCTGCGGACTGGGAACAAATCCGGCCGGTGCTGGATGAAGCGCTCGACAGCCTCGGCGATGAAGACCGTGAGGCTTTGCTGCTCCGCTATTTCAAGAATCAGGATTTTCGCGCCGTCGGCCTGGCACTGGGTGTGAGCGACGATGCCGCGCAAAAGCGCGTCAGCCGTGCCGTGGACCGGTTGCGCGAATTTTTCAGCAAACGAAACGTGACGATCGGCGCGAGCGGGCTGGCGGTTTTGATTTCCGCCAACGCCGTTCAATCCGCGCCGATTGGTTTAGCTGCTGCCATTTCCACTGCCGTTCTTGCTGGAGCCGCCGTTCAAACCTCAACTGTCATTGCTGCAACCAAAACCATCGCCATGACTGCCCTGCAAAAAACTCTTATCACCGCTACTGTTGCCGTTCTGGCCGGAGGCGGAATTTACGAAGCCAAGCAAACTGCGGATGCCCGCGCCGAAGTCCAGACGCTCCAGCAACAGCAAGCGCCGCTGGCCGGGCAAATCCGGCAATTGCGGCAAGAACGGGATGACGCCACGAACCGATTGGCGGCCCTGGAAGCGGAAAACGCGCAATTGCAGGCTGACCAAAACGAGGCCGAGCTTCTGAAATTGCGCGGCAATGTGGCGCGGTTGCAGGACACTGAAAATGACCCTTTCGTAAAACTGGCATTGGCCTTTAAAGCGAAGAAGGAAAAGTTACTGCAACTTTTTGCCGAACGGCCGGAATTTTATGTGCCCGAAATACAATTGCTCAACGACAAGGACTGGCTCGACATTATCAGAAAGGCGGACCGGGAATCCACAAACTGGTTCGACCAGACAATTGCGGGAAAATCCGATGAAGAAATTAAGCAGAGCGGAATTGGTTCGGCATTGGGTGATGTAATACAGGCAGCCCTGAAGAAATTTGCTCCGATGGTGCAGGAAGCGCTGAAATCTTTTATGGATTCACATGCCGGACAGCGACCCGGTGCCATTTCGGACCTGAAACCTTACTTTGAACCGCCGGTGGATAATGCCATGCTCAACCAGTACAAGTTGCTTTCCCCCGGAATAAAGAATCCCTTGTTTGGGGACAAAGATTTAACTGATAGCTATGTAGTGACAAGAAAAGAGGGAGTGGACTTTGCAAATCCTTTATGCATCGGTCCAAATGGTTACTATGATGTCCTGGCGGCTGAAGTCGCGGAGTTAAATGGCATTCTAAAACCGATCACGGGCGCATTTGCCGCTGCAAACCATAACGCCATGCCATCATCACTCAGCCAGATGGAGCCTTACATCATTACGCCAGACCAACAAAAAGCCTTCGATGACTACAATAAATTACTGAAAAGTATTCAGATAAATTTTCCGTGGTTTCATTACCCTTAAGCGCCTTTTTAATTTTTAAGAATTTACGGTTTGGCGTGAAATTCATTCCAACGCCTTCGCCGCGATGTCGCGGCGGAACTGAGCGCCCTCAAAACAGATTTTTTCCGCAGCGGCATAAGCTGCCGTTTGCGCGGCTTTCAAATCCTTTCCCAGCGCGGTCACGCCCAGAACACGGCCGCCGTTCGTGACGATCTGTCCGTCCTTCGACGCCGTCCCCGCGTGAAAGACTTTCGTGTCCGGCAGTTTCGCCGCTTCATCCAAACCTCGGATGGGTTTGCCCTTGGGATAACCCCCGGGATAACCTCCACTGGCCATCACCACGCAAACCGACGCCCTCGGACTCCATTTCAATTCCACTTTGCCGAGCGTTCCATTCACGCTCGCGTCAAGTAGTTCAACCAGATCGTTTTCCAGCCGCGTCAGATAAACCTGCGTTTCCGGGTCACCGAAACGCGCATTGAATTCCAACACCTTCGGCCCATTTTTCGTGAGCATGATACCGGGATAGAGGATGCCACGGAAATCGATCCCCTCGACGGCACAACCACGCATGAACGGCTCAAGAATCTTGCGGCCGGTTTCGGCCAATTCTGTTTCACTCAGGAATGGTGTTGGACAGTATGTTCCCATGCCGCCGGTGTTCAACCCCTGGTCGCCGTCGAGCGCGCGCTTGTGGTCCTGCGACGTCGGGAACAATTTTGCCGTTTGACCGTCACACAGCGCGTGCAGCGAAATCTCGATGCCTTCAAGAAATTCCTGAATGACAATTTTCGCGCCAGCCGCGCCAAAAGCCTTGCTGACGAGGATTTCGTCAATCGCCCTGTTTGCCTCGGCAACACCGGTGCAGATCAGCACGCCCTTGCCCAGGGCCAGTCCGTCGGCTTTTACGGCGCACCTGCCGTCGAGGGATGCCGCGAAGGCCTTGGCCGGCCCGGCCGCCGAAAATGTTCCCGCCTTTGCCGTCGGGATGCCAAATTTTTCCATGAAATTCTGGGAGAAGACCTTTGAGGATTCAAACTGTGCCGCCTTTTGGTTTGGCCCCCAGATCCGCAGGCGGTTTATCTGGAACAAATCCACGATGCCGAGTGCGAGCGGATTGTCCGGGCCGACGACGGTCAGTTCGATTTTCTTCTCCTGAGCGAACGCCAGCAGCTTCGGCAAATCTTCCGCGCCGATATTAACACACTCAACCGGCGCATCGTTTTTCACGAGCCGTTCCTGGGCGATGCCGACGTTGCCCGGCGCGCACCAGAGTTGGGTGATGTGCGGCGATTGCGCGAGTTTCCAAACCAGCGCGTGTTCGCGTCCACCCGAACCGATGACCAGGAGTTTCATTTGAATCGCAGATTACGCGGATGACGCGGATTGAAAAATAAAAAAGCCACCGGTTCAGACAAAATGGCGAGAACAGGCGAGCGCCTCTGCGGAGATGCCGGCGGCGTGCGGAAAAGCCGGCTTAAACATTTTACAAGCTCTGATAATACCTTTTTTGCCTGGTTGACAGCCAGTTCTGTCCTGCGCAATCTCCGGGGCGTATGGATGTTCTAACGCTGGCGCGCATCCAGTTCGGGGCTACCATCGCCTTTCATTATCTTTATCCGCCGTTGAGCATCGGCCTGGGCGTCCTGCTGGTTTGCATGGAAGGGTTGTGGCTCAAAACCAACAATCCGATCTATCACCAGATGGCCCGGTTCTGGACGCGGGTGTTCGCGCTCACCTTCGCCATCGGCGTGGCGACCGGCATCGTGATGGAATTCGAATTCGGCACGAACTGGGCGACTTACTCGCGTTTCGTCGGCGATGTATTCGGCAGCGCACTGGCGGCCGAAGGCATCTTCGCGTTCTTTCTCGAATCGGGTTTTCTGGCCGTGCTGCTGTTCGGCTGGGACAAGGTGAGCCGCAAAACCCATTTCTTTTCCACGTGCATGGTTTGCCTCGGTGCGCATTTCAGCGCGGTGTGGATTGTGGTCGCCAATTCCTGGATGCAAACGCCGGCGGGCTATCACCTGGTGATGCGGAACGGTGTGGAGCGCGCGGAAATCACGGATTTCTGGCAACTGGTGTTCAATCCGTCCATGCTGGACCGATTGTTTCACGTGCTGTGCGGCGCGTGGCAGGCAGGCGCATTTCTCGTGGTGAGTGTCAGCGCCTGGTATCTGTTGAAAAAATGGTATCTGGATTTTGCCCGCGCCTCGTTGCGGGTCGGCTTGACCGCCGGCTTGATTGCTTCCCTGCTGCAATTGATCAGCGGCGACATCAGTGCGCGCGGCGTGGCGAAAAACCAACCAGCCAAACTGGCCGCCTTTGAAGGGCTTTACAATACCGAATCCAATGCACCGCTCACCCTCGTCGGTTATGTGGATGAAAGAAACCAAAGAGTTATCGGCTTGCAATGGCCGGGCATGTTGAGCTGGCTGGTGGCCCACAACACGCAGGCGACCGTCACCGGCCTGGATGCCTTCCCGCCGCAGGACCGGCCGCCGGTGGCAGCCTCGTTTATTTTCTTTCACGGCATGGTCGGCATCGGCTTTGCGCTGATTGCCATCGCGGCGCTGGGCTTTCTTTATTTTCGACATGGCTCGCTGCCTGAACGCCGCTGGCTGTTGTGGATTCTCGTCTTCTCTGTGCTCGGCCCGCAACTGGCCAATCAACTCGGCTGGTTCGCCGCCGAGGTGGGCCGCCAGCCGTGGATTGTCTATGGCCTGATGCGCACGCCGGAGGGTCTTTCCAAGGTGGTCCAGGCAAACGTCATTCTCACCTCGCTGATGTTGTTCACGTTCATTTATTTCCTGTTGTTTGCGGTGTTCATTTATCTGCTCAACGACAAAATCCAGCACGGTCCGGATGACCAGGATTTGATTCCGTCCGGCAAACTCGCGTTGCCGACAGAATTAATCCACCACCCCAAGGCATGAATCTCGATTTGAACACAATTTGGTTCATTCTCGTCGGCGTGTTGTTCACGGGCTACGCGATGCTGGACGGGTTCGACCTCGGCATCGGCGCGCTGCACCTGTGTACCAAGGACGACACCGAGCGCCGCACGCTGATCAATGCCATCGGCCCGGTCTGGGATGGCAACGAAGTCTGGCTCGTGACCGGCGGTGGGGCGTTGTTCGCCGCGTTTCCGAACGTTTACGCCACCGTCTTTTCCGGATTTTATCTCGCGTTTGTTCTCCTGCTCGTGTGTTTGATTTTTCGCGCGGTGGCCATCGAATTCCGCAGCAAACAGCCGATGTCGTGGTGGCGGCAGATGTGGGACATCGGATTTTCCGCGGGCAGCCTGGTGTCGGGCCTGCTCATGGGTGTGGCGCTGGGCAACATCGCCTGGGGCGTGCCGGTGGGCGCCGACGGCGAATTCGCCGGAACTTTCCTTGGTTTGCTGAAACCGTATCCGCTGCTGGTGGGCGTCACCACCGTGGCGTTGTTCATGATGCACGGGGCGATTTACGGCGTGATGAAAACCGAGGGCGCGCTCCACGACAAACTGCGCGTCTGGGCGATGCGCTGCATCATCTTCTTTGTGATTTGCGCCGTGACCCTCACGATGGCCACGCTGCTTTATGTGCCGCATATGGCCGAACGCGTGCGCGGAAATCCGTGGCTCTTCACGGTCGCGCTGGTGAACATGCTGGCCATCGCCAACATCCCGCGCGAATTTCATCACGGACGCGACCGGCTGGCGTTCCTGTCTTCGTGCGCGGCAATGATCACGCTGATGATGCTGTTCGGTTTGAACATGTACCCGAACCTCGTTTACAGCCTGCCCGATGCGGCCAACAGCCTGACGATTTATAATGCGTCGTCCTCGCCCAAAACGCTCGGCATCATGCTCGTCATCGCGTGCATCGGCGTCCCGCTGGTGATTGCCTACACCGTCTGCATCTACTGGATTTTCCGGGGCAAGGTGAAGCTCGACCGGATGAGCTATTGAGAATTGACGATTGACGATTCGGTCCATTCAAAATCTCAGTCATTATTCCACTTGCGAAATGTCTTGCTGGAGGGCCGTTTTTGTGGATGCTGGCTCCGTTCACGCTAAGAATTAGACCGGCTGTCCAAACCCGGGTGATTCAAACCGGTCGGGAGGGTTGTCCGGTAATTTCGAAGGATCCATTTGAAAAAAATCACGGCTCGTTCCGCGGTCAAAAGCATTGCCCGGCGCGCATTGATGCCCCGCAACTGGGGGCCGTTTCTCCAAAGTTTCCGCCGGCGAAACGGCAACCACAAGGCGGCGGACGATGCCCAACTGAAACTCTACAGCCAGATCCTGCCCGGCGGGTTTCTCAACTACGGCTACCACGAAGATATTTCCCTGTCGCCGGAAAAAATGAGCCTGGATGCGATTCAGCGGGCGCAGACCCGCTACGCCGAACGGCTGGTGGATTTGGTGGGAGAGGCAGCCGGCCCGGTGCTCGATGCGGGGTGCGGCATGGGCGGGTTGGTGCAACTGCTGTTGCAGCGCGGCTTTGCGCCCACGGCGCTGACGCCCAATCGCGCGCAAATCCGCCACATGCGGACGGCGTTCCCGGCTGTGCCGCTCATTGAAGGCCGGCTGGAACAAATCCCGCTGGATACCTACCGCGGACATTTTCAGACGGTCATTACGTCGGAATCATTCCAATACATGGACCTGCGCTCCACGCCCGGCATCGTTGATAAAATATTGCGTCCGTCCGGCCGTTGGATTCTATGCGACTACTTTCGCATCGGTCCCACCCCGCGCCCCTCCGGCCATGCCTGGTCCGATTTTACGAGTGAACTCGACCGGCAAGGGTGGCGCATCGTTTCGGCCGAGGACATCACGCCGCATGTGCTGCCGACGATTGCCTATGTCAGCATGTGGGGACAACGGCTCGCCGTGCCACTCGCCGGTTTTGTCTCCGACCGGCTCGAACGCAAACATCCGGCGGTCCATTTCCTGTTCCAGGATTTATTGGCAGATTTGGACGCGTCCATGCGGGAACATCTCGATATGTCGGACCCGGCCATGTTCGCCCGGGGGAAAAAATACATGCAACTGGTGATCGAACGCGGAACTCCGGGTCCGGCGCAAAACGGAAACGGCCACCTGTGAAAATCCCAAGGAATTCCAGGCTCAAATCACCCGCGTCTCGCCTCTACCTTTTACAACTTCACCCATCAGCCACGCGTTGTGCTTCCAGGCGCGGATGAATTTCAAAATGGCATCCGCCTTGTCGGCCGACACGATGGCCACCATGCCGATGCCCATGTTGAAGACCTGATAAAGCTCGGCCTCGGGTACGCCGCTGCTGGCTTCGATGATTTTGAAAATCGGCAGCATGTCCCAGGTGCCTTCCGGATGACGACCTCCAGATTTTTCGGCAGCACGCGCGGGATATTGTCCACAAACCCGCCGCCGGTGATGTGGGCGAAGGCTTTCACGGTATTTTCGGAGGGACGAGCTCCGCGAGTCCCTGACTTTTTGGATGGGGACTCGTGTAACTCGTCCCTCCGATTGAACTTCTTCAACAATTCCTGCACCAGCGGGCCGTAGCTGACATGGACTTTCAGCAATTCATCGCCCAGGGTGCCGGTCAATCCCGGCACGCGGCTGGCCGGTTTCAATTTCAATTGCTCGAAGAAAATTTTCCGGGCAAGTGAATAGCCATTCGTGTGCAGACCGCTGGAGGCGATGCCGATGACGGCGTCGCCGCGCTTTACGGTTTTTTGGCCGTTGAGCATTTTGGATTTCTCCACCACGCCCACAATCGTGCCGCTGACGTCATATTCGCCAGCCTGGTAGAAGCCCGGCATCTGCGCCGTCTCACCGCCGATAAGCGCGCAGTGGTTTTCCGCGCAGGCGCGGGCGAAACCCTTGATGATTGCGGTGAACACGTGCGGCTCGAGTTTGCCCGTGCCGAGGTAATCGAGAAAAAACAGCGGCTCGGCGCCCAGCACGGCGATGTCATTGACACAATGGTTCACGAGGTCGGCGCCGATGGTGTCGTGCCGGTCCAGCGCGAAGGCGATTTTGAGCTTGGTGCCGACACCGTCCACGGACGACACGAGCACCGGCTCGCGGTAGTTCTTGAGGTCGAGCGCAAACAAACCGCCGAAGCCGCCGACCTTGCCGAGCACCTCGCGGCGGTGCGTGGACGCGAGCAACTGCGGCAACGCCGCCTTGACCTTGTTGCCCAAATCAATATCCACGCCGGCGCGGGCGTAAGCCTTCTGTTTCATCTGCGGAGATTAAACCGGCAAAGGGCGGGACGAGCGAGAAAATTTCGCGCGGCTGAGCACACAATCTCCTAAACGGTTCTTGATATTATCATATAATGCCAACAGGGGCAGGGTGTGGAAATGGCGCGGAAGCTGGCAGTGGAATATTTCGGAGCGATTTATCATGTCATGAGTGCCAGGGTTTAGGAACGAGTCAAAACCGGTGACGGAATCGGGCAGTTGACTTAAATCTGACTGGTTATATCGTATTTTGCCATGCGGATTTCGAAAAGAACGGATTACGCACTGCGCGCCTTGTTCACGCTGCTGGACCACTACCGTGGCGCGCCAATCCCGATTCGGGAACTGGCCCGGCGCAACGATGTGCCCAAGCGCTTTCTGGAGCAAATCATGCTCGATCTCAAAGCGCAGGGGTGGGTGGACAGCGTGGCGGGAATCCGGGGCGGGTACGTGCTTGCCCGAAGCCCGGAAAAGATAACCATGGGCGAGGTCGTGCGGCATTTTGACGGTGTTTTAGCGCCCATTGAATGTGTTTCGGTGATGGGGTATAAACGTTGTTCTCAAGAGCCCGTATGCCGGTTTCGCCGGGTTTTCCTTGATACGCGGAACTACATCGCGGGTGTGATGGATCGCGCCACCCTGGCTGAAGTGGCCAAGGGCCTGCCCGTTTCCAGGCAGGAAATAAGCGCCAATTTCAACGGCGGCGAAGGTATTTAAAGAGATAACTTTTCCAAAAAAACAGTTGACACTTTAACCAATACGTGGATAATAACGACATAAACGGTCGTTTATTATTGGATTGAGAATTGACGGTTGATTCGATAATCTAAAATTTGCAGTCGATAGGGCAGAAAGAGACAGGTGTTTGGACTTTTTATTTGGCCATAAAGACGACCTGACGAGTCGCTATTCGTGACGCAGTCGGAAATGGGCGAAGTACAAACGGACGGCAACGCGCAAAGCCGTGAGCGGACAAAGCCGGTGATAAAGCCAGTTGGGCCGGCCCGAAATCAGAACCACCAGAGCCAACATGAAACCGAACCAGTTGATACTCGCGGCCGCGGCCGGGGCACTGTTCATTCTTCCGGCGTGGGCCGCGGATAACGCCGCCACCAATTCCTCGGAAGCGGCAGAGATTGAAGCCTTGAAACAGCAGATTCAGGAATTGAATCAAAAAGTCCAGGCTCTGGAGCGACAACGCGAGTCGGAGCCGCAAACCGCCGCCAACACCAACCAGGCACAGATTCAGGAACTCGACCAGAAAGTCCGGATTCTGGAACGCCAACACGAGTTGGACAAGGCGGACGCGGCAGCGGCGGTCAAAACGCAGCCCCGGTTGAAACTGGATGCCAGCGGTTTTACACTCAGTTCCGCGGACACAAACTTTGCCATCAGTTTGCATGGTTTGGTGCAGTTGGACAGCCGGACGTTTTTTGCCGACCATAATATTGTAAATGACAGTTTCCTGCTGCGCCGGGCGCGTCCGATCATTACCGGCACGGTGTTCCATGACTTTGATTTCAACTTCACGCCGGATTTCGGCGGCAGCACGGTGCAAATCCAGGACGCGTACTTGAACTACCGTTTCGTCCCTGAACTGCAATTGCAGGCCGGCAAATTCAAATCGCCGGTTGGCTTGGAACAATTGCAGTCTGACCCGGTCACCTCCTTTAATGAACGGTCATTGGTGACGGATTTGGCGCCCAACCGTGATGTGGGCGTGGAGCTGCACGGCGACCTGTTCGGCGGCACAGTCAGTTACGCCGCCGGCATTTTTAACGGCGCACCGGACTACAACGGTACCACCGTGAATTCGGATTCCGACAATGACAAAGCCTTGGCCGGGCGTGTCTTCTTCCAGCCATGGAAGCCGACCAACGTGGATTGGTTGCGCGGATTGGGGTTCGGTGTGGGCGGCAGTTATGAATCCGACCGCAACGGTGCCACGGGATTGACCCCGGGCTACACCACGGATGGCCAGCAGAAATTTTTCGCCTACACGAACGGCGTCGTGGCCAACGGCCAGCACTGGCGGGTTTCGCCGCAGGGCTATTATTACTACGGGCCGTTCGGGATTCTCGGCGAGTACGTGGTCTCCGACCAGGACGTCAAAAACGGCGCCGCCCTGGCGGATTTGCAAAACCGGGCCTGGGAAGTTTCCGCCAGCTGGGTATTGACGGGGGAAGATGCTTCGTATAATGGCGTGACGCCGCGCCATCCTTTCCATTTGCCTTCGGGCGGGTGGGGCGCCTGGCAGGTGGTGGGACGGTATGAGGAGTTGAACGTGGACCCATCGGCGTTCCCCACCTTTGCCAGTTCCACGGCTTCCGCTTCGTCGGCTCATGCCTGGTCGGCCGGACTCAATTGGTATCTGAATCGAAACGTCCGGGTGAATGCCAGCTTTTCGCACACGGTGTTCTCCGGCTACACCGGCGGCACACCGGCAGTGCCGGCCCAGGCGGAAAATGTGTTTTTCACCCGAATGCAATTGGCGTTTTAATTGTCGCAAACACGAAAGGACAAACCCATGAAAACTTTTCTGACCCTGGTGCTGGCTTCATCGCTGGTCGCAGCGGCCGGTGCGAAGCAAATCAAACTTCTGAATGTTTCCTACGATCCAACGCGTGAACTTTATCAGGAATACAACGCCGCCTTCGCGAAATACTGGAAAGCCAAAACCGGCGACGACGTGGTGATTTCCGAGTCGCACGGCGGCTCCGGCAAGCAGGCGCAATCCGTCATCAACGGGCTGGAGGCCGATGTGGTCACGCTGGCACTGGCGTATGACATTGATGCGATAGCGCAGCGGGCAAAGCTGTTGCCGGCCGACTGGCAAAAACGGCTGCCGGACAACAGCACGCCCTATACTTCGACCATCGTGTTTCTCGTCCGCAAGGGCAACCCCAAACACATCCAGGATTGGGATGATCTGGTGAAACCGGGCGTGAGCGTCGTGACCCCGAACCCGAAAACTTCCGGCGGGGCGCGCTGGACTTTTCTCGCAGCCTGGGCTTACGCGCTGGAAAAGAACAACCACGACGAGGCCAGGGCGCGCGATTTTGCGGCGCGCCTCTACAAAAACGTGCCGGTGCTGGATTCCGGCGCGCGCGGCTCAACCATCACCTTCGTCCAGCACGAAGTCGGCGACGTGTTGCTGGCCTGGGAAAACGAGGCGCACCTCGCCCGCAAGGAGTTCGGCGCGGACAAATTTGAAATCGTCACACCGTCGTTGAGCATTCTGGCCGAACCGCCCGTGGCGGTGGTGGACAAAACCGCCCGGCGTCACGGCAACGAGATCGTGGCTCAGGCGTACCTGGAATATCTGTATTCGGAGCAAGGCCAGGAAATTGCCGCGAAAAATTTTTACCGCCCGCGCAACGAAAAAATCGCCGCAAGGTATGCCGCGAATTTCGCGCAATTAAAGCTCGTCACGGTGGACGGGGAATTCGGCGGCTGGCAGAAGGCGCAGCGAAAGTTTTTCGGCGACGACGGAATCTTCGACCGGATTTATCAACCTTGAAACATTTGTCATGACTTTGAAGAGGGAATCAGGGCAAACTGGTACGGTCGCCGGCCGGGCGGTGAAATTTTAATGCATGTTACGGTTGCGCCAACGCGGTGTGTTGCCGGGGTTTCGTCTGACGCTCGGTTGCGCGCTGCTTTATTTGAGCCTCATCGTGCTCATCCCGCTGGCGGCGGCATTTGTCAAGGCGAGCGAGTTGTCGCCGTGGCAATTCTGGCACGACCTCACCACGCCGCGTGCGCTGGCGGCGTTTCGCCTGAGCTTCGGCGCGGCGTTTCTGGCTGCGTTGGCCAATTTATTCTTCGGCTTGCTCGTGGCTTGGGTGTTGGCGCGTTATCAGTTTTGGGGCAAGCGAGTTATGGACGCGCTGGTGGACCTGCCGTTTGCTCTGCCCACCCTGGTGGCGGGCATCACGCTGGCAACGTTGTTCGCGCAAAACGGCTGGATTGGCCGTTGGCTCGCGCCGTTGGGAATCAAGGTCGTTTACACGCAATTGGGCGTGTTTGTGGCGCTGCTGTTCATCGGGCTGCCGTTCGTGGTGCGCACCGTGCAGCCGGTGCTCGAAGATCTTGATCTCGAACTGGAGGAGGCCGCCGCCAGTCTGGGCGCCAACCGCCGCCAGACCTTTCGCCGCGTCATCCTGCCCTCCGTGCGGCCCGCGCTGCTTACCGGTTTTGCGCTGGCCTTCGCCCGCGGGGTGGGCGAATACGGCTCGGTCATTTTCATCTCCAGCAATCTGCCGGGAAAAACGGAAATTGTGCCGCTGCTCATTGTCACCAAACTGGAACAATTCGATTATGCGGGCGCAACGGCAATTGCGGTGGTCATGCTGTTGGCGTCATTTGCGCTCCTGCTGCTCATCAACTTATTCCAATGGCGGAGCAGCCGCTATCATGCCCGCATTTGATTTATGAAATCCGCCGCCACACCCAATGTCGTGTCCGGCGTTCGCCACCGTTCGCCAACGGCGGAGTCGCCGTTTGTGCGCTGGCTATTGATTGGAGGCGCCCTGCTCTTTCTCGGTTTATTCCTCGTGGTCCCGTTGCTGGCGGTCTTTGCGCAGGCATTTGCCAAAGGCCCCGGCTTTTATTTCAAAACGCTCGCCGACCCACAGTCGTTAAGCGCCATCAAACTGACGTTGCTCACGGCTGGCATTGCGGTGCCGATGAACTGCGTGTTCGGCCTGGCGGCGGCCTGGGCAATCACCAAGTTCACTTTCCCCGGCAGGAACATTCTAACCACGCTGATGGATCTGCCCTTTTCCGTTTCGCCGGTGATTGCGGGTCTCGTGTATGTGCTGGTGTTCGGCGCCCAAGGCTGGTTCGGCCCGTGGCTGAACGCGCACGACCTGCGGATCATTTACGCGGTGCCGGGCCTCGTGCTGGCCACCACGTTTGTGACGTTCCCGTTTGTCGCGCGCGAATTGATTCCGCTGATGCAGGCGCAGGGCCGCGCCGACGAGGAGGCCGCGCGCGCGCTCGGCGCGGGCGGCTGGCAGACGTTCTGGCGCGTCACATTGCCGGCCATCAAATGGGGCCTGCTGTACGGCGTGATTCTGTGCAATGCGCGCGCCATGGGCGAATTCGGCGCGGTGTCGGTCGTCAGCAACAATACTCAAGGCCAAAACACCGTCACGTTGCAGATTGAAACGCTTTACAAGGATTTCAATCTAACCGGCGCGTTCGCCCTGGCCACGGTGCTGACGTTTCTGGCGCTCATAACCATTGCGCTAAAGGCCTGGATCGAGCGCAAGGAAACCACTTTGAAATTGTGAAAAATCGGAGATTGGCATGAGTGTTGAAGTCCGCAACATCACGAAAAAGTTTGGCGCCTATCCCGCGCTCTACGACGTAAGCCTCAAGGTTGGGACCGGCGAACTGGTGGCGCTGCTCGGGCCGTCCGGCTCCGGCAAAACCACGCTCTTGCGTGTCATCGCCGGTTTGGAATTTCCCGATACCGCCGAGGGGCGGGTTTTGTTTCACGGTGAGGACGTAACGGACATGCCCGCCCACAAACGCCGGGCCGGGTTCGCTTTTCAGCATTACGCGCTGTTCCGGCATCTGGATGTGTTTGAGAACGTCGCGTTCGGCCTGCGCGTGCGTTCGCGCCGGACGCGCCCGCGTGAAGCTGAAATCCGCGAGCATGTCGAAAGGCTTTTGAAACTGGTCCAACTCGAATCGTTTGCCAAACGATTTCCATCACAACTTTCCGGCGGCCAGCGACAGCGCGTGTCGCTGGCCCGCGCGCTGGCCATTGAACCGCAAGTGCTGTTGTTGGACGAGCCTTTCGGCGCGCTCGACGCCAAGGTGCGCAAGGAACTCCGCCAGTGGCTGCGCAAATTGCACGAGGAAATCCACGTCACGACCCTGTTCGTTACGCACGACCAGGAAGAGGCGCTGGAAGTGGCCGACCGCGTGGCGATTTTGCGCGAAGGGCGCATCGAGCAAATCGGCACGCCGGACGAAATTTACGATCACCCGGCCACGCCATTCGTTTATGATTTTCTCGGCAACGTCAACCTGTTTGCCGGCCGGGCACGTGAAGGCGCCGTCATCATTGGGGAAATAAAAATCCCTGCTCCGGGGATGACCGGCGGGCCAGAAACACCCGCCGCCGCGTTTGTGCGCCCGCACGACATTCACGTCACCCGCGAGCGGAGCGGCACGGCGACGCTCGCGGCGCGTGTCAGACACAGTCACGCCGCCGGGGCGCTGGCGCATCTCGAATTGGAGCGGCTGGACAATGGCGAACCGTTCACCGTGCAATTGAGCAAGGAACAGTTCCGCCAGTTGCGGCCGCGGCTCGGAGAGCGGGTCTATGTGGAATTGCGGAACGTGCGTGTTTTCCCGGAAGGGTCTTGAGAAAAACTTCCGCCCAACCAAAAGGAAAAAATCAAAAAGTCTTTGCCTCCCGCGCAATCTTTGGCGACCTTTTAAATCAATTAAACTTACAGAGGAATAATTCTGAATTATGGCTGAAAAACATTATCGCAGTCTCGTCAAGGCAATCTCCTGGCGACTCACGGGCAGTCTGGATACCATGATCGTTTCCTTCCTCATCACCGGCCGGCTCAAATGGGCACTGTCCATCAGTGGCATCGAATTGTTCACGAAGGTCTTCCTGTATTACGTTCACGAGCGGGTTTGGAACAACATTTCCTTCGGGAGAATCAAGGGCGAACCGCCTTATGAAATTTGAGGGCTTCCGTTTTAAAACATAAATCGGAAATCGTCAATCAACCATGAAGGCGGCCCGTCTTCGCTCCGCTCCGCGCTGCAAACATTGCCGGCCATTCCAGCCCGCCTTCGTGCTTCGCACTGGGGCGCGGCATTTTTCGCCTCGGGCGAAAAATGGGGTGGTCAACGGGATTTGAACCCGCGACAGCCAGATCCACAATCTGGGGCTCTAACCGGGCTGAGCTATGACCACCAGCCAGTTTGTAGAGACTAGATTTTCAGACGCCGCGCGTCAAGTTTTGGACGGGTCAGGCAGGGGGTGCAATTTGCAGCTTTCGGTGGGGCGAGCGCCTGTCGCGCCGTAGCCCGGCGAAGGCTGATCCTCGCGAGCCGGACCTGGAGTCGGGCAAAGCGGCGCCGGCTCGTCCGTAGCCTCGCCCCACCAAATCATGCCACGACCAGGGTTCGGAGCGCAAAAAGGCAGAGGGGATTGGCGGACGGGCCGGTCAGGACCGGGAAACGTCAATTGGGGTTGTGCTCAATCACGCGGACGACGTTTTGCAACTCCATCTTGCTGAACGGGCTCCGCCATTTGCCATGCTTGTCCCGAAAGGCCAGACACCGGAAATGTTTGCACTGCACCAGCACCAGCTCATCCACCGGCGGCGGGACGCCGTTTCCCGCTTCACCGTTCGCTGTCGAGGCCGGATTCGTCACACTCCGAACATCGGCCGACGAACGACGGTTGGCTTGCCGGATTTTCTCAAAGTTTCCACGGCCTTTGGCCCGGCCGGTTTTTCCCGCCTTTGAACACCTGCTTCCGGCGTTGCCAACCGCCCGCCAACGCCTTAGATTTTGTGTTCATTCGCAATGGCGGAATATAAAGTCCAGTTCGAGGTCTTTGAAGGGCCTCTTGATTTGCTCCTTTATCTCATTAAAAAGGAGGAGGTGGACATTTATCAGGTCAACCTTACCAGACTCGCCACCCAGTTCATCGAATATATTGATCTGATGCGGCAGTTCGACCTCGAGCTTGCCGGCGAATTCCTCGTCATGGCCTCGACGCTCATGTACATCAAAAGCCGCGAATTGCTGCCGGTGGACCAGCAGGTGGCCGTCGAAGGCGAGGAGGAAGGCGAAGACCCGCGCTGGGAACTCATCCGGCAACTGGTCGAATACAAGAAGTTCAAGGACGCCGCCACGCAATTGCAGACGCTCGAAGCCCGCCAGGAAAACGTCTTCCCGCGGCTGCCCGGCAAACTCGAATTTGAAAGCACTGCGCCGCCGCCCAAACCGGACGTCTCCATTTTCGACCTGCTGAACGCCGTCAATTCCGTTCTCCGGCGTTTTGAGAAACGCGACGGTAGCCGCGAAATTTTTGAGGACAAATGGACCGTCAGCGAAAAAATCGAGTTCATTCTCAAGGTGATTGCCGAGCGCGGCTCCGTGCGCTTCGCCGAACTGTTTGAAAGCGCCGCCAGCCGGTCGGAAGTGGTTTGCACCTTTCTCGCGCTGCTCGAATTGATCCGCCTGAAACAGCTTGTCTGCGTCCAGCCCGAAGCCTTTGCCGAAATCGAAATCCGCCGCGCAGAAACCTCTGCGCCCGCTGCCGGAACGCCGGTCTCCGACCCGGCGCGAAATGAGATTGCCGCTCAACAAGTCGTCAGCCAAACAGCCGAAACCGGCACACCCTCCGATTCAGCACGTCCATCGTAAATCGTATATCGTAAATCCAAAATGGAATTGAAATTTATCCTCGAATCGCTGCTGTTCTCCGCGCAAAAACCGCTGAGCGTGAAAGAACTGCGCGACGTGTTCGCAGCGGCCGCCGGGGCCGAGGACGCCGACGCCACCGCTGAGTCGCTCGCCAAGGTGAAGGACAGCGAGTTGACCGCCGCGCTGGAACAACTGGCGCGCGAACACGAAGCCGCCGCGCGCAGTTACCGGCTTGCGTGCGTTGCCGGCGCGTGGCAATTCGTTTCGCAGCCCGAATACGCGCCGTGGCTCAAGGCGCTGGTCGGCCAGAAAATCCGCCCGCCGCGATTGTCGCAGCCGGCGCTGGAAACGCTGGCCATCATCGCGTATCGCCAACCCATCACGCGCGCCGAGGTCGAGCAGATTCGCGGCGTGAACGTGGACGCCGTCATGCAGACGATCATGGAGCGCGGTTTGGTGGAAGCGGTTGGCCGCGCCGAAGTCGTGGGCCGCCCGCCGACCTACGGCACCACCGCGTTGTTCCTCGAATATTTCGGTCTGCGGGGTCTGGAAGATTTGCCCGCCGCGGACGAGCTCCGGAAGATTGTCGTTCAAAAACCGCCCGCGCCGGTCACGGTTGAACCCGGTTTGGCCACCACGCCGCCGGAGCAACTCGCGTTGGGAAATGCAGAAGGACAGAAGGAAGCGTCAAAGGCGGAAGCCCCGGAACCGGGCGGTTCACCGAGCCCGGAGTAGTATTCTTTCTTTGGCGGGGCGCGTCAGCCCGCTCGCGATTAATCGGAGTCCGTGCGCGCCGTTCTCATTTGGCGTATTTCGCGGTTTCTCCAGCGGATAGCGTACAGTTTGGTGAGGCGAGGCTGCTGACGAGCCGGCTCGCGAGTACGCTCGCCCCACCCAAAGCTACAAATATGCAAGTATCCTCCGGCGCTTTGACTTGCGTTCCTTTTCCGTTGTGCGCAAGAAAAGGGCATGGTTTATCAAAAACAAATCCTGCTCGAAACCCGGGGTCACCGGCAAATGCACGACCTGACGGCGGACGTGGCGCAAATCATCCATGACTCCGGCGTGCGCACGGGCACGGCGCACGTGTTCAACGTCGGCAGCACCGGCGCGATCGGCGCCATCGAATTCGAACCGGGCTTGATGGAGGACCTGCCGGACCTGCTGGACAAACTCATCCCGCCCAGCCGCAACTACGGACATGAACAGGCCTGGCACGACGGCAACGGGCATTCGCATTTGCAGGCCACGCTGCTCGGGCCTTCCTTGACCGTGCCGGTGGCCGATCGGAAACCGGTGCTGGGCGCCTGGCAACAGATTTTCCACCTGGAATGCGACATCAAACCCCGCCGCCGCACCATTGTGGTGACTGTCTCCGGCGAGTGAAGGGTTTGACACGGATTTCACGAATTTGCACCAATTCAAGTGCGCTGAAGGTGCAACGGAAATTAGCCCGGTGTTGGTGCGCAGCGACTACGCCGGGTCACCGTCCCACAAAAAAATTCCTTCTCCCATCGGATGGGAGAGCCTGGCCAGAGGCCGGATGAGGTGTCGAATTCATTTGTAGATTTCTACGCGCGAAACAGGTTTGATTCTTCCGGCTTGATTCTGCATTCTTCCCTGGCTGTGAACATTCCCAAACATCGCCAGGCGATTGACAAGCTGGACGCCCACATCGTCCGGCTGCTCAATGAGCGCACGAAACACGTGCTGGCCATCGGCGCCATGAAACTCAAAGCCGGCGAGGAGATTTACGCGCCGCACCGCGAACGCGCCGTGCTGCAACGCATCTGCCAGTTGAACCAGGGGCCGGTGACCGACGAGCAGCTCCGCGCGATCTACCGCGAAATCATGTCCAGCGCGCTCGCGCTCGAAAAGACGATGATCATCGCGTATTTCGGCCCGGAGGCGACGTTCACGCATCAGGCGGCCATTCAGAAATTCGGCGCCAGCCTGCGCTATGCGCCGCAAAAAACCATCGCCGACGTGTTCACCGAGGTCAGCAAACGCCGCGCGGATTACGGCGTCGTGCCGGTCGAGAATTCCACCGAAGGCGTCGTCACGCACACGCTCGACATGTTCGTGGACAGCGATTTGAAGATCGTTTCGCAGATTGTCCTGCCCATCCAGCAATGTCTGATGGTCCGGCCGGGCGGGACCCGGGCGCGGATGCAAAAACTGTTCGTGCATCCGCAGTCGCTCGCGCAATGCCGCGGCTGGATTCAAAATCATCTGCCGCGCGTGGAAATCGTTGAGACCTCGTCCAACGCCCGCTCGGCGGAGCTGGCGGCGAAGGACAAAAACGCGGCGGCGATTGCCGGAATTCTGGCCGCTGAAAAATACGGTCTGGACGTGCTGGAACAGGACATCCAGGACAACGCCGCCAACGCGACGCGGTTCCTCGTGCTGGGCCGCCAATGCAGTCCGCCCACCGGCCATGACCGCACCAGCCTGCTGGTCAGCGTGGCCGACAAGGCCGGCGCGTTGCACGAGGCGATTGCCGCGTTCCGCCGGTACAAAATCAACATGACGAAGATTGAGTCGCGTCCCAGCAAGCGGAAGGCGTGGGAATATTTCTTCTTCATTGACTGCGACGGCCACGCGCAGGACCGCAAGGTGGCCAAGGCCATTGGGCTTCTGGGCCAGCACTGCAATTTCATCAAAGTCCTCGGCTCCTATCCGAACGGGGAATAAGAATCCGTAGCGGCGTCCCGGCAAAGCGCCGCCAGCTCCAAACCGAAAATGCGCCTTTCGACCGAAAGCCGCTACGCCGCGCGCGCAATCCAACTTCTTCATTTCAAAGCAGTTTCGAAAGCCGCGCGACGGCAGCAGTTTTTACTTTTCAATCGATTATCGGAGGTGATAGAATGGCATCGTGGAAGGCAAAGAAGTTTCAGAAGTTGCCAATGATTTTTTTATCTGGGGAATCGACGAAGCCCCTTATGGTCCGGTCGAGCTGGCGGTGGTGACGGACTGGATCAAGGACGCGCGCGTTCTGCCCGACACGTGGATTTTTGCGCGGCGCACCGGCGCGTGGCAGCAGGCGGCGGACGTGCCCGAACTCAAAAAACTTTTCAACCAGCAGACCGAGGCCGTTTCCGGCGCCGGCACCCGCGCCGGCATCACGCCCGGGTCATTGCGCCGGATCAAAATCCTCGCGGAGTTGAACGACGCGCAGCTCGATCATCTGCTGAATTTTATGGAGCTGCAGCGGGTGTCGCAATGGTCGGCGGTGGTGAAGCAGGGCGAACAGGGCGACGCGATGTACCTGGTGCTGGCCGGAGAATTGCGCGCCCGGACCATGGCGGGCGATCGCGAGACCATTCTGGCGACGTTTACCGCCGGGGACTTTTTCGGAGACATGTCGCTGTTTGACCACGGCCCGCGCTCGGCGGACGTTGTCGCGAACGTGGACAGCACGGTGTTGCGGATTTCGGTGGCGGCCTTTGACCGGTTGACGCGGGAAGCGCCCGCCCTGGCCACGCCGTTTCTACGGGCAACGGCCCGAACCCTCTCGGCCAGAATCCGCGCCGACAACAAACGGTTGAATCAATTGACCCAGCAGTTCATCGCCAGCCGCGGCTGACGGCTGAGGTTCCCGGCACCGGTCAGCAGCGGTTACTTCCTCGACCAGGTCTTGATTTTTTCGGCCAGATTCGTTGCGGCGGGTGTCGCCTCCAGTTTTTTGTCGAACAGGATGTCGCGCATGGAGACGTACTGGCCATAGTACACCCGGTTGTCATTCTCGTTGGGCGCCAACGCGCCGTTTTTGAAGGCCACGCCGCCGTAAAATCCGTTGTGTTCGTCATACACCAGCACGGATTGGAACGGCGAGACAATTTTGCCTTCCGCCCCGGCGGAAGTGTCACCGGCGGTGCCTTGGGCTTCCGCGCCAAAATCCATGGCCGGTTTGAGCAGCACGCGGGTCGCGTTGGTGTTCATCAGCAGGATGACGTAAAAATTTTGTTCGCCGCCGGCCTGGAATCCGAAGCTGCCCTCGTTTCGGTTGAGGAATGCCACCGGACTCCAGTTTCCCCATTTGTCCTTGACCATGGCCACACCGTTGCCGCCTTGAAAGGCGAACATGAAACCGGCCTTGGTGGTGTCCAACAGGATGATGCCCTTTGCCTTGCGTAAAACATCCGCCGGCACGCGCTTGTCCGGCTGCGCCTGCAGCGCTTCGAACTTGCCGGTCAACATGCGGACGCGGTCATCCAATTCCGCGCGGTCCACGGCCCAAACCGGACTGACGAACCCAAACAACAACAACCCAAGTAACATTGCTTTCATAGTTCAGATATCCAAAGTTCCGCGTTCTCCTTCATTCAACGCGCAGATTTGACAGCAAAATGTGCGAGGCCGTTTAAAAAAACAAATCCGAACCGAAATCAAGCCGGACCCGGCATAGTTAACAACCCTCACGAGAAGCAAATAACTCCTTCTCCCCGCCCAGGCGGGGAGAGGGTGGAGCGAGGGGATTTTAAGGTCGATTATATTGACCGCCTCTCGCCACGGGGCAAGGACATAGGTAACATTTAAGGGCATAGACACGGGTAACAGAAACGGTAGGCATATCGGGTTGAGGTGTGGCCGTTAATTCGACACATCCTGATTACGACGCAACCCTGCCAGCGTGGTTGAGGGCGCGTGATGTTTTGGCCGGCGAGGATGCGGTGAAGACTGCCGGGGAAAAGTATCTGCCACGGCTGGAATCGCAGTCGGACGACGAGTACAAGGCTTATCGAGCTCGTGCAGCTTTCTTCAATGCCAGCGCCAGAACGGCAGAGGGATTCATCGGATTGGTTTGCCGGCGTCCGCCGTTTATCAAGGTGCCAGCGGCATCGAGCGCAATCGGCAAGGCGTTGGGCGAGTTCATCAATGACGCCGACATGCTGGGAACGACACTGTCCAGTTACGGCCAGACGGTGGTGACGGAGTTGATTGCGGTTGGCCGAGCCGGGACGCTGGTGGATTGGGAAGGTGAGGTTGAGAATCGTGTTTATGTTTCACGCTACGTCGCGGAAGACATTTTGAATTGGAAGACGGAACGGATCAACGGCCGGAATCTGCTGAAGTTGGTTGTCCTACGCGAACTGGCGGAAGTTCCGAAACAGGGCCGGAGTGATAAATTTGTAGTGGATTTCGTGGAGCAAATTCGCGTCCTAAAATTGGTTGCAGGAAGAGGGCAGGGAGTTGGGAACAAGCGGAAACGGTCCTTCGAGTGCCAGGTTGAAATCTGGCAATTGCTGCCGCAAGGGCGTCAGATAGGACAGAAGGCCGGCGGGAAAAAGGAATGGAGGTTGGTGGAGACGCGGATTCCTTTGCGGCGCGGGAAACCGCTGCCGTTGATTCCATTTGTGTTTCATGGGCCGCGCAATTCGCTGCCGGAGGTTTGCAAGCTGCCGCTGGGTGACATCGTGTTCGTGAATCTCGATCACTACAGGCTGGATGCAGATTACAAGCATGGGATGCA
>JAJXYT010000137.1 GCA_021780375.1 bacterium
GGGTTAACGCCTCCCGACCAGGGATACCAGGCTTGCGGATACGGAGTCCCGCCGCCGTTGGCAAACATGCCGTTGATATAGAGCGAGTCTGACGATGGATTAAACACATATCCATTGGTATCGACCGCGCCGTTCATATCCACGCTGAAAAAGACCGGGGTGTCTTTTGGCAAATAGTCATCCGGAGCGAGGTCGAGGAAGTAAAAGGCCGGCATGTTGGTAGTAAGAGCAGCAGCCGTCACCGGCAACGTAATCGTGCGCCGGGCATTATTGTTATAAACCGCGTCATTGACGAAGTCATAGACCCACCCGCCCACGAGCGAGTTGGTGTACCGGACCTGGATAATAACCGGCACGTTCTCCGGCATGGTAATGGCTGAACTGCTGAAGATATTGGTGTTGGGGGATGGATTACTGGTCATCGTGACGCCACTGGCCCAATTGTTAAAAGCACCCCAAACCGTAACGCTATTGGGGACATAGTTGGTATCATACTTAATGATGCCCGACATGTCCACATTGAGCGTCACGTAGGCCGGCGGAGTTACGGTCAAGTCGCTGAAAGTGACGATGGGCAGCGCCTTGTTGGTATCATTGTTCCAGAACCGATTGCCGGCGTCATTGGCGTTGGCGGGACCCGGAGTTTCCCAGGAGGACACAGAGTTGCCCGAACCAACATCTTCCACCGCTTTCCACTCCATGAACGCGTTGGTGGCCGGCACTCCCGGAACCTGGGCGCCGGTAGTGATGGGAAAAGTTCCAATATAAACATTGGACATGGCAACTCCTCCGTTTGTCGTCAGAATTGTTGGATCATTGGTCAAGTAATTGCCCGCATTGCCCCAGCCGTTGAAACTGCCTCTGACGTCAAGTTGATTGACCCCTTTGACAAAATGGCCGAGCTGGATCTCCTCGGACATGTCCATTTGAAACTTTACGTTGACGATTTGTCCCGGGCCGACATCGCCATAATAGGGAGTGGGCAACACCAGACTGGCGCCGCTGGTGGCCGGCAATTGCGCCCCGCGATTGTCCCACGAGGCCGTGGATTCATAGTTTGTCCCGGCAGAGACGCTCGCGAGCCGGAACCGGTAACTCACAACATGCCCGTTGGCATCGCTGGTGTCATCGTATGAGTTTGTCCAAATCGTGCTGCTGCCTTCTTGAACCAACTGGAGTCCGATCCCGGACCAGGCGTAGAAAGTTCCGTTCACGTAAACGGCGTCGGCGCCGGTGCCGGCCGGCGGCGGCGGGTTGAAGGTTCCGTTGGCGAGATTGGTCGCCATATTCACGCTGAAGGTGATGATCGTGTCCGCTTGAGCGGTCATGATTCCGGTTGCCCAAAGCAGGAGCCCGGCACAAACGGAGGTTAGCAGGTTTCGTTTCATAGAATTACTTCTATTGGTTTTTGATTGGCGTTGTCGGTGGTAAACCGCCTACCGCGATCCACGGCTGCTCTAGCCGGCTAATCGTCAATAGGGTTAACGGATGAAAAATATCACACCAGCGACGGCGCCAACATCGCATGAATTGTGCCCGGCCCGCCAGTGATGGAAGGGGCTTGAGGGTCGGCTCCGGCTGCGTGGTTGAAAAAAAAGCCCCGCCGGGGCGGGGCTTGATTAACAATTAAACTATCCCCGGCTATTTCCGGCGGCGATTCGCGAGCAGGGTCGTCAGCCCGGTTAATCCAAACAGCAACAGGCTGGAGGGCTCCGGCACGACATCCAGACGGATCGTCCCGTTCACGGCATTCAAAAACATATCCACTTCCTGATTTGCGGCGGTGGTGGTAAAAGTCAGTTCGCCCGCGTTGATGTTGCGTCCATCCGCGCCGACCTGGTAATTCCATCCCCCGCTCTGAGTGGCTTTGAATCCATAGAAGCCCGGAGTCGCAATGATTTTTTGAAGTTCATAAATGCCGCCGCCTAACGAGGTCATCGGGTCGGCCGCATTGTTCCAACCGTTCCAGACACCCACGGCATTCCAGGCTCCCGGATCCACGCTGGTGGTTATCCGGTCCGCACTGACAGTCCAGCCGTCGGCGTAAGAGTTCAAATCAATGCTGACCGTCGCATTACCGCTTCCGTCCGCAAAAAGCCAGCTGTGTTGGGCGGGTGTGAACCAGCTGCTCCAACTACCGTCGGTCACCTGAAATTGGGATTCGGCCCCGGGAGTCAGACCGGAAAGCGTCGCGCTCCAAATGCCGCCGCCCAGGTCGGTCATCAGCGTCCCGTTGGCGGACCAGCCGTTGAAATCACCGGCCAAATACAATGGATAACTGTTCTGAGCGAGCAGGGGCAAGGACGCGACCAACGCTGAGGCGATAAATATGGCTTTTTTCATAATTGCTTAATTGTTTAAAGGGTTCGGATTAGAGGCTATCATTTTAAAGCCCGGCTTGCCATCGCATGAATTGTGCATCCCGACCACACTCACTGCGCCCTGGTGGTTCGTTGCTGCAACCACGCGATGTCATCGGGCGAATACTGTTCGTTATCCGGACAACCCATCCCCACCCTATGCCTGACCGGCGCCAAGGTGTTGCCGTCCAGCCACTTTTTAATTTCCGCATGCCCGTCGGCAAAAGAAAAACCGCCGGCGCCGTTGTGGGTGGCAGCGGGCACGTCCGTCCACCGGGCAGTGGCATCAGGCTGCATGCGCACGGAAAACAAACCGTCGTTGATGCTGTCGGGACATTCGTCCAACAAAACCCACAATTTCGACGCGCCCAGGGACGCGACATCGCCGGTCTTCAAAAACCTCTTCCAAGCGTGGGTGGCCTGTCCATTGATCCAGTTGGCAACGTTGGCGACATCCCCCACAAACCCATTCATCGAATAGCTGCGCACGCGCGGCCCCCGGGCGCCGGGGTAAAGGTCGGCCGGACATTTGTACACACCGGGATTCTTGGCCACATAAGGACCAACCTCGCCGGAGGTCAACCAGGCGGTGTTGGTATTTTGAGGATTGGCCCCCAGGGCGCTATCCCACGTCATTTTGCCATACACCCAATTCAGCGGACCGGCGGGCGGCGGGTAAAAGGTCCCGGGGTTATCAGGCAACTTTTGCCGGTTATCATCCGTGTACATTGTTACCGCCACCTGCAATTGTTTGAGATTGTTCAGGCAGTAAATCCCCTGCGCCTTCAGTTTGGCCTGGCCCAACACGGGCAACAACATCGCCGCCAGAATGGCGATGATGGCAATCACGACCAGGAGCTCAATCAGCGTGAAACCCGGGGTTGGTTTTACATTCGGAGCGCAACCGGGTTTATCATGAGGTTGTATAGGCATAAATCAAGCCGGGTTGACTCATCGGAAAAAAGTCTGGTTACTGAAGCCTATCATAGGATGGCTTGTGCCGGCATCGCATGAATTGTCCAAGAATACGCGGGCGGCCCCGGCGCGATATAATCCGTGTGCAAGATCACTCCAGCCCGGCCGGGATCTCGAGCTGCGCGGGAACTGCGACTAGGGGAGGATTTCAAATTCGGATCAATCCGTCCGGCCGCAAGTCACAAGCGGAGATACTTAGCCACGGCTTCCGTCCGCGACTGGACGTGCAGTTTCTCGTAAATGTGCCGCAAATGGGTGCGGATCGTGTTGATGCTGATTCCAAGCTCATCGGCGATTTGCTTGTAGGCCAGGCCCTGGGCCAGATAATCCAGGACCGCCTGCTCGCGCGAGGTCAAAAGGTTCTGCTTCCCGCCGGCCTGGCCGGCCTTTTGAAATGAAGCCACCACTTTGCGGGCGATGGAATTGGACATGGGAGAACCTCCCGCGTGAACGTCCCGAATGGCCTGCAACAATTCGTCCGGCTCGTGCCGCTTCAGCAGATAGCCCGTGGCCCCGGCCGCCAGGGCTTTGAAAATCTGCTCGGTATCCTCATAGACCGTGAGCATGACAATCTGCAACTGCGGCGTCAGGACCTTCAGGCGGCGCACGCATTCGATTCCGTTCATACCCGCCATGTTGATGTCCATCAGCACCACGTCCGGCCGGTCGTCGGGCAGGTGCCGCAATGCCGCCTCGGCGCTCCCATAGATGCTGACACAACGAAATCCCGGCGAGTCGTTCAAAAAAGTGGCGATGGACTGGCACAACCTTTTTTCGTCATCAACGATGGATACCGAAATCATTTGTTCACCACTAATGTACCCGCCCGTTGAAGGAAAGGACAAACCGGATGGTTGTCCCCTGCCCGGCCTGAGATTCCACCTGGAAACGTCCGCCCAACTCCGTCAAGCGCCGGCGCATATTGCCCAGGCCGTTGCAAAATCCGGCGGCTGAATCCGGCGAACCGGATTCGCTGGACGCCGGATCAAAGCCGGCGCCGTTGTCCGAAACCACGATTTCGAAATCATTGCCACGACAGGCCATGGCGATTTTGGCCCGGGTCGCTCTCGAATGCTTCAGGATGTTGGCCAGCGCTTCATGGACCGCCAAAAAAATGTGGTGGCGCGTCTGGGAGGAAAGCGGTTGCGCCGGCAATGGGGCGGGCATCTCCAATTCGCACTCGATGCCGGTCCGCCGAAAGTACTCGCGGGCATACTGCGCGATATACGAAACCAGGTGCTCCAGCGAATCTTTCTGCGGGTTGACCGCCCAGACGATTTCGTCGAGCGATTGAAGCACCTCGCGGGAATCGTCGGACATGGAGCGTATCTCCCCCTGGAGCTCGGGGGGGACTGATTCGCAACGCCGGGCATGTTCGCTCAAAAAGGAAATCCGGCACAGTTTGGCGCCCATGATATCGTGCAGGTCCTGGGCGATGCGCGTCCGTTCCCGCTCCAATGCCCGCTCCTGTTCCAGGCGCTTCAGGCGCTGCCGCAGCCTGCGTTTTTCCACGACGCGCACGCTCCCCACGCCCACAATGCCCATGCCCAATATTCCGCCCCAGATGAACCACCAGGTCTGCCAGAAATGCGGCAGTACCGTCAGGGCAAGGCTGGCACCCACTTGATTCCAAACTCCGTCCCCATTGCAGGCAATCACCTGAAAACGGTAGGCGCCCGGAGGCACGAAACTGTAAAAAGCCACGCGTCGGGTTCCCGCCTCCACCCAGTGCGGATCCAGTCCCTCCAGCCGATAGCGGAAGCGCGCCCGCTCGGGCGCGTCGAAACTCAGGCCGGTGTAACGGAATTCAAGCGTGTGCCGGCCGGGGGCCAGACGAAGCGAATCAGTCGGGACATCTCCCCCTTCGTGCCCGGCCTGGCTGCCGGCGCCCGCCCGGGCGGAAACGGGGAGATCCGGCACGCCATCCACCAATATCTGTTCCAGCGCGACCGCCGGAGCGGGCGAACTTAAAAGATGATGAGGGTCAACCTCCACGATGCCCTTGAGCGTCGGAAACCAAAGCAACCCGGCGGCGGTCTTCAGCCCCGCGGGGAAAAAGCCGCTGGCGCATTCCTCCGACAACATGCCATCGGCGATGCCGTAAATCTGTGGATACACCGCCGGGATCTTATGGGCCGCCAAATCGTCAAGGTCGCGTTTCTTCACCTGGAAAATTCCCCGGTTGCCGCCCAACCACAGGTTGCCGTCGCCGTCTTCAAGAATCTGGGAAATCGTATTATCCGGCAGGCCTTCCCGCATGGTAAAGGTGGCAATGCGCCCGTCCTGCAATCGGCTCAAGCCGTCGCCGTCGGTACCGATCCAGAGTTTGCCCTGGGCATCCAGGTAGAGTGTGCGGATCCAACCGCCGGACAAGCCGCTCACTTTCTCGCACCGAGCGTGGGGCCCTCCGACGATCCGATACAACCCGTCCCCTTCCGTGCCGACCCAGAGGGCGCCCGCTGCCTCGGGCGCAATGGCGGTAATGGGGTGGCCGCGCGGAGACCGGGCTTGGGAGTGCCATTGGCCATCGCTGAAATGCCAAAGCTCGCCCTCGTGCGTGCCCGCCCAGATCCCGCCTTTGAAGCCCTCCGCCAGGGCGCTGATATTCAGATTTCTCAAGGCCAGCATTCCTCCATCCTTTTCAGCCGCCAGCGGATTTTTGAAGTGAAGCAACCCGAGTGCTTCCGCCACCCAACAACTGCCGTCTCGAGCCGCCAGCAACGCAGTGACGGCAGGTTCCTGGGGCGGCAATTGATTGAGCAACAAGCGCCGGAACCTTCTGTCATCCCATTGATACACGCCGTCCGATTGAGCGGCCCAAATGACACCCGGCCCGACTTCAGCCAGGCCTTGCACCGCGCCATAATCCAGCCCTTCGTTGTGGCTCAAGACGGATACTTTCTTGGAGCAGATGCGATTCAGCCCGCCATGCGTGCCCACCCAGAGTTTTCCTTCCCGATCCACCAGAAGCGTTTCAATGAGGTTGTCGGACAATCCGCCTCCGGCGTTGACCACCACCAACTTGCCAGCCTTGAACTCAAACAAACCCTCGCCCACCGATCCGGCCCAGACCGTTCCCTCCGGCCCTTCCACCAGGGCGCTGATGTAGTGTGTGGCGAGATGCCGGGGGATGCCGAAGCGCCGCCATTGGCCGCCGTCCCGGCACAGAACAAAAGCGTCTCCCGCCCCGATCCAGATCCGCCCCTTCGCGTCCACCAACAAACAGTGAGGGTCCTGGAACAGGCGGTCCAACACCGGATCCCGGAGCGGAATGAATTTGCCCCCTTGATACGAAAAAATTCCCGCTCCCGTTGCCCCCACCCACATCGCGCCAGTGCGGTCACGGAAAAGCGTCGTGATGGGTTTGCCCGAAAAAATTCCTCCGCCACTCAACGGGGCCAAACGCCCGGCCTGCCACACGGTCAGGCCGGCCTGCGTCCCCACCCAGATTCGCCCCTCCCTGTCCTCCGTCAGCGCGGTGATCGAATCGGATGGCAACCCGTCGCGCACCGTGAACTTTTGAAGTTTTCCCTGCTGCCAGCAGCTCAAACCGCCGCCCACGCTCCCGATCCACAATGCGCCGCGGCTGTCGCCATACAAGACCTGCACCGGCCCGCCTTGAAAACCCTCCTGCGGACCCAGCGAGAAAAAGTTGACGCCATCAAACCGGCTCACCCCCTCGTCGGTGCCCACCCAGAGGTAGCCCTCGCGTGTTTGGGCCAGCGCGCGCACATAGTTCTCCGGCAGCCCCTGCTCCCGCTGCCACGAACGGAACGTGAAGGGCGTCTCCCCGCCCGTCTCCGATCCATTCGCGTTGACGAAGTCGTTGAACGACGTCGCGATGGCCATCTCGCTGAAAATCCATCCGTTGCCGCCGCCGCTGTGGCGAAGATGGATCTGGTCGAAACTGGCATCGGCTTTGAACCGCGTGGTCAGACTTTCCGGTTGGCTCGCTTCGGTTGCACCCGGGCGCAGGTCCGGGTTCAGCCACACCGTCACCTGATCGTCGCCGCCCGCCACATATTGAACCTTGAAAACAATGGTTCGTTCGATGCCGGAGTGTACCAGCTCGTATTTATAAAAGGTCCCGACCCCGGACGGGTCCGGGTTGGAGGAGTTCAAGTCAATGCCATAGTCCGGCTGATTGGACGGGCCCGCTTGTCCCGTGCTGAACGCGCCGTAGGCCCAGGCATTCAGAGCATTCCCCACGGCCAGTCGTCCGTGGGTTCCTTCAAACAACTGGAATGCCGCGGAGTAAAGTTCGGTGTTGGCGTCCGATACCGGATCCACATGAAACTTGAAATAGAGGGTGTCGGTGGACGAATCGTTCCGCTGCAAAAGCCCGTCCAGAATATCGGCGCCCACTCCGGTCTCATGAACCTGCGTCGCGCCCAGGTCGGTCCACAAAAGCACCGCCTGGCTCGAACTCATCCAGGCCGACAGGGCCAAAACCATTAACCGGCAGACCAGACTGCGGTGATTTTTGGGGATAACGAAACCGGCAGCCCTTGCGGTTTGCCTCTCTGGCAGCAAAGTCGAGCAGGCAGAGACACAATTCCGGGCCATGCAATACTAGTAGGTCAATTGCTTCCCGGAGACAAGCGCAAGTCGCAGCAAGGACCGGAGGCCCGGTCGGCGAGACGGGTTCGATTCCCGTACGCGCTACCACTTTGGGGAGTTGAGGGTTGAAAGTTGAAAGTTGAAAGCCGGGGATTGAAGGATTAAAGATAGCCCGACCCCTAACTCTCAACCCTTAACCTCATCCAACCTATGTTCAACTTTGAAAAACTGGAAACCTGGCACAAGGCCGTCGCATTCGCGGATAATGTTTACTGCATCACAAAATTATTTCCCGATTCTGAGCGATTCGGACTGACGAGCCAATTGCGGCGGGCTGCGGTTTCAATTCCTTCAAATATAGCGGAAGGCAGCTCGCGATCTTCACGTTCGGATTTTGCCCGTTTCATTGAAATTGCGACCGGATCATTGTTTGAAGTTGTTTCGCAACTCGCCATCGCTAAAAACCAGGCCTTTCTGAACGAAGTCAATCATCGGAAATTGTGTTCGTCAGCTGAAGAATTGGTCCGGATGTTCAGCGGCTTGCGCAAATCATTGCACAAATCGTCTGCTTGACTTTCAACGTTCAACTTTCAACCTTCAAGCAAAATGACCACCTTTCAGATCATCTTCACGCCGACGAGCGCGGCCGAACTGGCGCGGATGCCCAAGGAACTGCAGTTGCAGATCCTCGGCGACTTTCGCGGCCTGCCGCAACAGGTGCGCGGCACGGAACTGGACGAATTCGGCAAGCTGGAGCGCGGCGGACGCATCCTGCACCGGTTTCGCGTGGGTGATTATCGCGTCTATTTTGAACGCCACGAACTGGGCGTGCTCGTGCACCGGATCCTCAGCCGGCACACGTTCAAGGATTTCTACTTCCGGTCCGGCCTCAACACCGGCGAAGACGAAGCGCTTCAGGAGAACCCCAAATTCTGGGAATTGATCGAGGCGGCGAAGACTTCGGCGAAATAAATTGTCCCGATTTACGATAGGCGACGCCGATGGGTCGCGGGCAGGTTTAGAGGCTCTCTTTTTTTCTTTAATA
>JAJXYT010000134.1 GCA_021780375.1 bacterium
GTGGATGTGGAGGCTTACGTCCGCACGCGCTTTCCTGATTTGCATGTAAGATTCATCAACTCCGGCGTGGGCGGCGTCCAACTGAAACTCGAATTTGACCATGACGCAGGCGTTCAACGGGCGAGCCGGTCGCTTGTGGCCGCTCTAGCCAGACAAAAGAAGAAGATTGAACATCAACAATACGTTGCCGACCAGCCGCAGCAAACGCATTACGAGCTGGTCCGAGTGCGGAGTTGATTTGACGTTTTCGCTCTTCGACAACCACAGCACGCCAATGAAATCTGCCACCATGCGTCTTCTCACATTTGTACTGCTTGCATCCATTAATGCACCGCTGCAGGCAGCGGATCTCAAACTGGCCTCGTACTTTGGCGATCATATGGTGCTTCAACGTGACCGAAAGATCTGCGTTTGGGGGACTGGCAATCCGGGTACCAAGGTGGAAGCAGGCATCGCTTCGCAGGAAGTTGCCACAATGGTTGATTCTGACGGCTCTTGGAAAATCTATCTTCAGCCTATGCCCGCCGGCGGGCCCTATACGTTGAGGGCAGCTTCCGATCGCCAAGTCGTCACTCTTGGCGACGTGCTTTATGGCGATGTTTGGCTTTGCTCCGGCCAGTCCAACATGCAGATGCCAGTCAAAGAATGCGCAGCTCGCGAACAGCAGGCCACACTGGCGAACCGGCCGAATCTTCGTCTCTGCACAGTGGGCAAAGGATGGAAGGCCAAACCTGAGTTTTCGGCCGATATTCAATGGCGGATTTGCACTCCTGAGTCAGCCCGGAATTTCTCGGCGGTTGCTTACTTTTTCGCCAGCGAATTGTTAAAAGATAAAGCTTTGAGGCGGGTGCCGATCGGTTTGATCGACAGTTCATTTGGCGGCACAGCTTGCGAAGGATGGATCCCTCAACCAGCCTTGGCCGCTTTCAAGCCGGACGAACTTCATGATTCCATCTTTGGCATCAAGCCGGCCGCGCTTTACAATGCCATGATTGCGCCTTTGGGCGGGGCCGTGCTCAAAGGAGTGGTCTGGTATCAGGGAGAAAACAATTCAGGGCATCCTGGCACGTATCCGCGCCTGCTCTCCACCATGATCGCCCTATGGCGTCAATTGTTTGCAGAACCCGACCTTCCTTTCTTCATCGTACAACTGCCGGATTACGCCAGCCAATGGGATGGATTCTACTGGCCGTGGGAGCGCGAGGCGCAGGCAAAAGTTGTCCAAACCACACCGCATACTACTCTGGTGGTCGGTATCGACACGACTGACGGATTTAACTTGCACCCGCGAACCAAGCTTGAAATCGGACGTCGAATCTCGTTGGCAGTTCGACGCGTTGTTTACCATGAAGACATCGTTGCCAGCAGTCCGAAGTTCCAAAGCATGAAAATTGAGGGTTCAACCATCCATATCAAATTTGACACCTGCGGTGATGGGCTTTCCAATAGTTCACCCGGCAATGTTCGGGGTTTTTCCGTGGCGGGCCATGACCGGATTTATCATTTTGCTGATGCCCGAATCGAAGGCGATAGTGTGATTGTTCAATGCAACGAAGTACCTGCGCCTCAGACTGTTCGCTACGCATGGACCGGTGTTCCTGATTCAACTCTGGCAAATAGAGCGGGTCTGCCGGCGGCGCCGTTCCGTACGGACGATTTTCCGTATTCAAATGTGGAAGTGCAGCGTGAGCCGATCAGCCATCAAGTAACGACCCCGGCTTACACAGTTGTGATTAATGGTAAGGGAAGGGTGACCAGTCTCACGGCCGGGAATGCTCAGTTTATTTCCAATGAGCCTGGCATGGCAGGCGGCAGCAGCATCCCGGGGATTTTTGGGAATGTGGATTTGCCCAATATCAAGGAAATTGGACCCAAGCTGCTTTCTTGTGGTGATGGCGATTTCACGTTCCTCTTAAATTTTAACAAAAGTGGCATGCAATGGGATTTTGTGAACAAAGGGAAAAATGAGGTCAGGTTCAACGTAGCCTTGTCGCCTCAAGTGACAATTACCCAACAGAAAGACGGGAACGAGGTTACGCTCCACTGCGGGACTTCATCCATGACTATCACTGGCGTAGATTCAATCCTGAGTGCCGAACACAAACTGCAATTTACCGTCAAGGTGGGCTCTTCCAAAAGCGTCGCCATAGAAGTTAATTGAGAATCCAAGCCATTTTGCTTCAATCAATCGCTGGTCGTCCAGTGTGACCGCCAGCACCAAAACCGATTCGGGCGCGGAACAGGTGAAATCATAAAATACCCGGCGTTGGCCTTCCTTTTGGCTCCGCTGCGTCAACCGTTCGCCATCGTTTGGATTTTGATTTTTGCAAAGCGCATGAAATTGTTCGCGGCTGACTTCATCCTTTAATCCCAACCGTTCCGCACCCACGCCCATCCACTGGCCGGCCCGGATTTCACCGGCGGCGTAGTAATCATTCTGCGCGAGATGCTCGTCAAAATACTTCCATCCAATTGTGGATTTGGCACGGCTCTTTGACTGGCCGGCTCGCTTCCAGGTATTCAGCGACCGGCCAGACAAATCGCCGCATTGAAACCGAACCCATCCGGGCGGCGCACTCAACGGGCATTTCTAAAATCCCGCGACTCCCCAAGGATGTTCCGCCGCTCCGATTTCAGAAATGCCCGTTCAGTGCGAAAGGTATCAAAACGGATGCCAGCAAAGGCGACGAAGGGAAATTCGTCATTGGAAATTCTCATCGCGGTCACGAATCAAATGCCGATGAAATGCACTCATCCCAATGGTCACAAAACAAAATGGGAACACTCGCCACGCATCGAAGCAAGAATCATACGTTCAGGCGGCCACGAAAAATGGAGCATTGCTGGACGCAGAAATGGAATGGGGAAGGATGACACCATCCCCGTAGCCATCGCTATGGAAAAACGCCGTGGCAAAAGCGCGAATTGAAATCCATTGATTGGCGTTGACGAAAGCAACGCCGCACAATGCGGCTCAACGCGCCAAGTCAACGGACTTCAACTCAATTCAACGCACTATCCTGCCGAATCGTCCCTAAACCACCCCTGTCCGTTCACTGTATTCACGCGAGGTGCGCTAAACTCGCTGTTGCCAAGTTGCGGCCCCACCAAGCAGCAGGTCAAAAAGATTTTCCTTGAAGTTGAAAAGCCCAAACTGCTGCCGTTGCCGGCCAGTTTGTTCCCGGTGTTTGGAGAAGCGCCGCGCACGGTGCATCAGGACGGCTACATTGAGTTGCAGAAGGCGTATTACTCGGTGCCGCCCGAATACGTCGGGCGCAAGGTGTGGGCGCGCTGGGAAAGCCGGCTGGTGCGCATCTTCAACCTGCGCCGCGAACAAATCGCCCTGCACACGCGAGCCGAGCCGGGCCAGTTCGCCACCGACGCAGCACACATCCACGACCACAAGCGCGTGCTCATCGAACGCGGGGCCGACTGGCTGCTGGACCGCGCCCGGCTCATCGGCCCGCACTCGGGCACCTGGGCCGAACAAATGTTTAAAACCCGCGGCCCGCAAACCATCCGTGTCCTGCACGGGCTGCTGGCCTTGGCCGAAAAACATCCCGTGGCCCAATGGGAAGGGGCCTCCGCCAACGAAGTTGGGGGAGAGGGCCGGGGAGAGGTGGTTTTTTGTGGAACGGCCCCTCTCCCTGTCCCTCGCCCCGCGCTTCGCTGCGGGGCGAGGGAAATGAACTTTTCCTGAATGCTGGCGGCCGGGAGGCGCGACGGACTCCTGCGGCAGCGCAGACGGTTCCCGCAAATTTGGCGGGAGTTGCCTTTACGACATCAGATTGTTGTAATAAACTGTTCTCATGCCCATTGGAATGAATTCCAGGCGACTGGGTCTTTCGGGTAAACTGCTGGCGGCCACGCTGATTGGGGTTGGCGCTTGGATCGTGCCGGCCGAGCCATCCCAATTCCCGTCCAACTATTCCATGCAATCGTGGCAGGTGCAGGACGGCCTGCCCTACGCCGCGGTCGAACGCATGGTGCAGGACGGGCAAGGTTTTCTTTGGTTGGGGACCATCGGCGGGCTGGTGCGTTTTGACGGGGCCCATTTCGAGACCTTCACTTCCCCGCTGATTGTTGGCGCCGATGGGCGCAACATCCGGGACCTGGTGGCCGGCCCGGGAAATACGCTGCTGATGCTGCCGGCGGCGGGTGGCGTGGTACAACTCGCGAATGGCGTTTTCAGCCTGCACCCCGCCAGCGCGCGGATGGCCGGCCGGCAACTGGTGTCGCTGTTCGTCGAACCGGACGGCACCCTTTGGGTGGGAACGCTCGATGGCCATGTGATCCGCTGGAAGGACGGCCGGATGATCCAATTCGGGAGGAATGAGGGGCTGAACAATCGCATCGGGACCAAACCCGGTTTTGCCCTGGATGACCAGGGGCAGGTGTGGATTGCCGATGGGGATTTTCTCGGCGTTTACCGGGATGGACGTTTGGTGCGGGTCAATCAGGGGCTGGTGTCGCCGATTGCGGTGGCCCCCAGCCGGTCGGGAGGCATTTGGATTGCCGGACGGGACCGGCTCGTGAAGATGGTCAAGGGGCAGTTCATCACCGTGAGCACGAGTTTTCCCTGGGCGGGCGGCGCGGCGGTCAAGAGTTTGTATGAAGATCGGGCGGGCGGGTTGTGGTTGGGGACCAGCACCCGCGGATTGTTCCGGATGGCGGGCGGCACATTTCACCGCGTGGCCACTTCTGATCGCTCCATCACTTCCGTCACCGAAGATCGTGAGGGCAATTTGTGGGCGGCCACTGCGGGCGGAGGCATTGACCGGTTGAACCCCACTTTTACCGCCTTTTACAACACCGCGTCCGGCCTCAGTGAGGATGTGAGCGACGCCATCTGCGTGGATCGGCACGGCACGGTGTGGTTTGCCAATCGCAGCGGCGGCGTCGCCCGGATGACCAATGGCGTGGTTTCGGCGGTGCAATTCCCCGCCGGCCGCCGGTTGAGCGCGCAGGCGATTCTGGCAGATGATCGGGATCGCATCTGGGTGGGCGCCGAGAGCGGGTTATTCCGTTTTCCTGGCGATCATCCGGAGAATCTCGAAACGATGAATCCCAGCATGCCACGAATCCATGTGCTGTTTCTAAGCCGAAACGGTGATGTTTGGGTGGCGGCCGAGCCGGCCTCGCTGGGACGTTTTCACGACGGCCAATACCAGGCCTTCTCGGAGAAGGACGGTTTTCTGGGACAACGGGTTCGCGCCATGGCCCAGGATGCGGCGGGAACGATCTGGGTGGGCACTGAAGACGGCGAGCTTTATTCCTGGACGGGCAACCGTTTTACCCGATTCACCAAAACGGAGGGTTTGTCCGGCATGCCCATCCGCGCCTTGCTGGCCGATGCGGATGGCCTGTGGATCGGAACGGTGGGCGGCGGTCTGACCCGGTATGGGCATGGACGTTTTCAGACCATTTCCGTAGCTGACGGCCTGCCGGATGACGTGATCACCCAGATTCAGGAGGATGATCATGGCCGGCTTTGGTGCGGCACGCGGCGCGGCATTTTTAACGTCCGCAAACGTGGTTTGCTGGATTTTTTCGCCGGCCGAAATTCGGAGGTCAATGTGGTTACCTTTGGCAAGAGCGACGAGTTGTCCCAGGCCTATTGTCTGGCCAGCGAATGCCAGCCCAACACGTGGAAGGGTGGCGACGGTCAACTCTGGTTTGTCACCCAGCAAGGTGTGTTGGATCTGGCCGCCGACGCTTTCAAACCCAACCCTCTGCCGCCGCCGGTGCTGGTCGAAGGATTAAAGGTCAACGATCAATGGCTGGCGACGACCGGAGCGGTCCGGGTGGCGCCATGCCCCATGAAGCTGGAATTTCAATTCGCCGCCTTGAGTTATGCCGCCCCGTCGAAGGTGCGGTTCAAGTATAAATTGGACGGCGTGGATTCGGTCTGGAATGAAACCGCGGAGGGCGACGCGGTTTATGCCGGATTGCCGCCGGGCCGATACCGATTGCAAGTGACGGCCTGCAACAACGACGGCGTCTGGGACACGCGCGGCGCGACGCTGCCCTTTGTGGTGCTGCCGGCCTGGTGGCAGACGTGGTGGTTTCGCGGGGCGGCGCTGCTGGTGTTTGCCGGCATTGTCTCGGCGGCCGGCCGATACTGGGCCAACCGGCGCTGGCAATTAAAACTGGAACGTTTGGAACGGCAACAGGCCATTGAGCGCGACCGCGCCCGCATCGCCCGCGACATCCACGACGACCTCGGCGCGGGGCTGACCCAGATCACGCTCTTGTCCGAACTGGCCCGGCGCGAACCGGCGGAGGCGGCGACGCAACTGGAGCGGATTTCCGACTCCGCCCGGCAGTTGACGCGGGACATGGACGAAATCGTATGGGCGGTGGATCCGCAGCATGACACGTTCGCGGGGTTGATGGATTATCTCTCCGCCTTCACGGAGGATTATTTGCGGGTGGCCGGCATCCGGTGCCGCATGGACCTGCCGCCGGCCTATCCGACCGCGCGGGTGGACGCGGAAACGCGCCACAATTTGTTCCTGGCGCTGAAGGAGATGCTCAACAACGTTGTCAAACACGCGCGCGCCTCGGAAGTCTGGCTGCGCCTGCGGTTGGAGGAGAAGTCCTTCACGCTGATCGTCGAGGACAACGGCCAGGGCGTACAGGCCGCCAACGGCGAAGTGGCTGCGGCGGGTGCCGACCGGATTTGTTCCGGCGCCGGCATGACCAATCTCCAAACCCGCCTGCGGGCGATTGGCGGCCGGTGCGTGGTGCAAAGCTCGCCCCGCCGGGGGACGCGGGTGGAAATCACGCTCGGCCTGAACGGCGCGGTATCGCCAATTGTGGCGATTGGCCAAAACGGCCAGGGCGATTAAAGTGACAGGTGACAGGTGACATGAAAGCGCGGCGCTCGAATGAGCCGTTCGTGTCAGATGCCACTTGTCACGTGTCACATAAAATGAGCATTTCCGTATCCATCGTTGAGGATGACCCGGCGGTGCGGGCCAGCCTGGTCAAGTTGATCGACGGCTCGCCGGGCTACCGCTGCGTGAGCCAGCATGCGGACGCGGAAAGCGCGTTGCGGGAAATTCCCCCCGTCAAACCCGACGTGGCGCTCATGGACATCAATCTGTCCGGCCTCAATGGCGTCGAGTGCGTCCGGCGTTTGAAACCGCAATTGCCCGGCACGCAGGTCATCATGCTGACGGTCTATCAGAACACCGAGCACATTTTCAACGCGCTGGCGGCGGGGGCCACCGGTTATCTGCTCAAACAGACGCCGCCGGAGGAATTGCTGGCGGCCATCCGGAGCGTGCATGACGGCGGCTCGCCGATGAGCAGCCACATCGCCCGGAAAATCGTCCAGTGCTTTCAACAGCCGGCCCCGCCCGTCAACGGGGCGCAGAGCCTTTCGCCCCGGGAGGCGGAAGTGCTTGGCCTGTTGGCCAAGGGCTACCTGTACAAGGAGATCGCCGATGCCATGTCGGTTACCTACGCCACGGTCCACACGCACATCCGTCACATCTATGAAAAGCTGCACGTGCGTTCGCGAACCGAGGCCGTGGCCAAGCATCTCAGTCAGACCCGTTCCCTCCCGAGACCGGCCAAAGCCTTTCGTCTTTGAGCAGTCCACCTTACCGCCTCAATTCCGCACCGGGCGTCATGCGTGTCGCACGGCAACTGCGCCGTAAACTCCATGAGTTCTCCGCGATGGAAATGCATCGGGGGGGGGAAGTGTGCGGCATGACGGTCAGCACCGTTTGAAAATTATCGCCAGAATTGGCGATGTTCAACGATTTGATATGTGATAGATTTAATTAAATTCACTTGCTATTGGCCCGGGTCGAAGGCAGGACGTTTCTTTTTGAGGGTGAGAGCCGGTCGTGGCAAGTCGGAAATTGAAACAAACCATCTGGCGAGTGAAATATCCTGTGCGGACAGAGCATACGAATTTAATCGCGGTGTTCCGGCTTGTGCGGGAACAGCAGCACGCCGCGAACGGTGCACCAGACCTATGTCATCAAGCAACGTCATCATTATGAAAACCTCAAACATCGCTCAAACCTGGTCAAAGAAAACCTCCGTGCCTTCGAATCAGCCCGTTGGCCTCAAGCGGCTCGGGTGGCTGCTGCTGTGCGCCGCCGGCCTTTTCGGCGCGGCAAGCGTTCAGGCTGCCAGTCAGACCTGGACGAATGCCCCGGCGGACAGCAATTGGGCCAACACCAACAACTGGGTTGGCCGGGCGGTGCCGGGTGCGCTCAATCAGACCGGCAATTCGGTGAACAACGATGTTGCCACCTTTAATTCGCCGATTTTCGGCACCATTGGCGGGGCCGCAAATCCCATCAAGCCCGATGACGCAACCATCAATAATGATCGCAGCCGTACTTTAGGCAGCATTATCTTTGACACAGCGAACTGCGGCGCTTGTGTGTTCAACTCCACCAGTCCTGCCGTCCTGCCTACGACCACCAACCCGGAAACGGGCATCCTCAATTTGTGCCACAACGGCAGCGTCACGATGAACGCTACTGTGACCAATAGTCAGACGTTTCTGATTCCCATCCGCATCCGGCTGCCATCAAGCACCTGGGGCGTTTACAATTTTGTCAATAACGCCACGGATCCATCGGTGGTCCTCAATCTCAACACGGTTACCAACGACAGCGCCAATACGCGCAGCACCACCTTCTATTTAGGCGGCAGCAATACCGGCACCAACTCCATTGGTTGTCTTTCGCGAGGCACCACCACGTCAACCAGCGCTATCGAAGGCATCGTCAAGCAGGGAACGGGTACTTGGATACTGCTGGGAACCAATGATTTTTCCGGTTCCGGGGCAGTCATGTCGGTTAATGGCGGTCTTTTGATTGTTAAAGATCCCGGTGCATTTGGCGCCGTGGCGGCGGCTACCGTCAACAGCAATGGCACCTTGGAAATCGACGGAGTCACTTTGAGTCAGAGCCGGCTCAACCTTCTGGGACAGGGCAGCATCCGGGTGAACGGCAGCGCCACGGTGAATGGCGTCAGTGTGGGCACCGCCACCGGCATCAGCGGTACTTTGGCCACTACGAGTTCCGGCGACGTCATGACCGTGCTCACCAACTCCGGCGGGTTGCTGAATGATACCGTAGTTCATGTGAGCGGGCCAGGCACGGTTTTGCTCACAAATACTGGCACCTATGCCGGCAGTTGGTCAGTAGATGCCGGAACCCTTCAAATCGCCACTTCTTCCGCTTTGGGAACGGGCGAGAATGTGAACGTTTCACCCGGCGCAATGTTTGACGTGACGCCGCTCGGAACCGGAGTCACTTGGAATCCCACGACTGTGGGAATCGGCGGCTCCGGCACGGGAACGACCGTTGGCTCCACAGCCGCTGCCATCAAAGCGGATGCGGCCGGAACCATTGATCTGGCAACGGGGGCAAAGAACATTAACCTCACTTTCACCCCGGCATCCACCAATGGCGACGCCAGCCATCCCGCGCTTTATATCGCGCAAGGCACTTTGACGCTGGGAAACAATGTGTTTACCGTCAACAACGCCAGCGGGACTCCGTTGGGTGTCGGCACTTACACTTTGATTACGCAAGCCAGCGGCAATGTGACCGATGGCGGCGGGTATTCGGTCGTCGTGACCGGCAGCGGGTTGGCCTCCGACGTCGTGGGGACGATCCAGGTTTCCGGCGGAAACGTCAATTTGGTGACGGTTTTCCATGTTCCTCAACCTTTGGTCTGGCAGGGTGGCAATCCCAACAGCACGTGGGATAACGGCGCGACGGCCAACTGGCTGAACGGCGCCACGCCCACGGTGTTCTACAGCTCGGACAATGTGACGTTCAACTCCGTTGGCTCGGCCAATTCCACCGTGACCCTTTCTGGCGGGCTGGCACCGGGCAGCGTGACGGTGGACACATCCGCCAATGACTACACCTTTACCGGCGGCGGCTCGATTGCCGGCAGTACCGCTTTGACCAAGATCAGCGCCGGCACGCTGACGCTCTCCACCGTCAACAGCTACCTTGGCGGCACCGTCATCAGCAACGGCGTGGTTAAAGTGGGCGTCAACAACGCTGTGCCTGATGGAGCGTCGGGTGACGTCTCGGTTTATGGAACGCTGGATTTGAACGCGCTGAACGACACTATCAACGGCTTGAACGGCACGGGCACGGTGGACGACACCGCCGGTGGCGCGTCGGTGTTGACCGTGGGCAATAATAACGACAGCGGAACGTTTTCGGGAACGGTTCAAAACACCGCCGGCGCGCTGGGTTTGACCAAGGCCGGCACCGGCACGCAAACCCTCAGCGGTGCCAATACTTACTCGGGTCCCACGGTGATTAACGCCGGCGCGCTGAGAGCCGGCAATCTCAACGCCTTTGCCGACAGCCCGGTGACGATCAACGCGGGCGCGTTGGATTTGGGCACCAGCCTCGTGGTGAGCAACCTGAATGGGGCTGTCGCCGGTACGATTGTCAATAATTCCAGCGCCGCGCCGGTCACGTTATTCTCTCATGGTGTCGGGTCGGTGACGAGTTTGATCGCGGACGGCTCCGGCGGCGGCCCAGTCAGCGTTGAGGTGCTCGATGGCTCATTAACCTTGAGCGGGGCCAACACATACAGCGGTGGAACCTATGTCGCCAGCGGTGCGGTTTTGGCCATCGGCGTCCGAAACCCGGGCGGCAGCGGCCAGGCGGGCTCGGGTGGCATTATTGCCAGCAATAACGCCACGCTCACGATGCCGACGGCGGTCTCCACCTCGGCCGGCCCGCTCAACAGCATTACCACGGTGGATGGTGCCACCGTGACCTTTGCCTCCGGCGAGACCGCCAACAGTTGGGCCGGCCAGTTCATCGGAAGCGCCACGGCCACAAACATCTTCGTCAATGGCAACGCTACCATCAGCGGCGCGATGTCGTTCTCGAATTTCCTCGGGACAGTGATTATCACCAATGGAGAAGTCCGTATCTATAGACAAGGCACTCCACCCGACGCGGGCGGCGATAATACCTCTTTTGTCTTCCTCAATGGCGGCGGTATGTTCACCCGCGAGAATGAAGTCGTTCATCTGGGCGCTTTGTCGGGCAATGGCGTCATTACTATGCCCTCAAATCCCATTACGGGCACAAATGATACCCCGGGCACCTACCTGATCGGCGGCAAGAATGTAAACAGCGATTTCGCCGGCAGCATTTCCGGTTCAAATAACATCGTCAAAATCGGAACCGGCACGTTGACGCTGGTCGGTGGTTTCAGCACAAACGTGACAACCCCCGACGGATTCACCTATTACACAAATGTAGTTGCCACCAATCTTCTTTACTATACGGGGAACACGACGATCAGCAACGGCGTCCTGGCATTAACGGCGCCCGATTTGCTGACCAATTCGTCTTCTATCACTCTGGCCTCGGCATCGGCGGTGCTGGACGCGTCCTCAATGGGATATGTTGATCCCGTTACAACTAACCTGGTTACCAATGGTGTCTTCGAGGTGGTGTCCGGCCAGACATTGCAGGGCATGGGAACACTGAACGGATACCTCCTGGCGGACGCCGGCTCTTCGTTTAACGTCGGCCGGCCGGTGGGCAGCTTCACCGTCACCAGCAACGCCGAATTGGCTGGGGCGGTGACGATGAATGTCAATGCCACAAACACTCCCGACTGCAGCGAGCTGATGGCGCCGGGCTTCACGATTGACTCCACGGCGTCGCTGGTGGTGACGAATCTTGGGCCCGAACAGGCAGCCACGTTCCAACTGTTCAATCATCCGGTAAACTTCAGTTCGGTGACGCTGCCGACGCTGAGCGGCACCAATTCCTGGATCAACAACCTGACTGTGAACGGTTCGATCACCATGGTCGCACCGGCGCCTGTACCGCCCACCCCGACCATCACCCATATCGGATTAAGCGGGACGACGCTGAGTATTACGGCCACCAACGGTGCGGCGAACGGCACGTATGTATTGCTGGAAAGCACGAACCTAGCCACACCGCTGACCAATTGGGTGCAGGTGGTAACCGGCGCATTTGATGCCAGTGGGAATCTCAATCTGTCCACGAACATCGTTGATCCGGCGGTGCCGCAGGAGTTCTATCTCCTGTCACAGTAGGACTTGAAAGCAGTGCGCCGGGCGATCCGCCATCGCTTGGCGCTCTGGAGATATGATAAATTTGAAACATGAGAATCACTGTTCGTGAAAAAATGGAAGCCGACTCGTTGAAACGAGGCTTCACGTTGATTGAACTGTTGGTAGTGATTGCCATTATCGCAATATTGGCAGCGATGCTGTTGCCAGCACTGGCGGCAGCCAAGAGGAAGGCATTGAGGATACAATGTGTGAACAATCTGCACCAGTTGTACCTTGGCGCCACAATATATGCCGGTGATAACAATGACATGTATCCGATCTGGGGCGGCTATGATGCAGCGCATCCAATAAATGTCCTTAAAGGAGAACATTATTCGCGATATGTGTTTACGGGGCCAGCACCCCACACCAAAGTGTGGCCGACGCCAATGACTCCGGGAAGTCCAAGTGGGACATGGGAAAACCTGGGCTATTTGTATGCGACCAGGGTCATTCAGGATCCGAAGGTAATGTGGTGCCCCACCTATAGGCAGGGAGGCGTAAATCCGTTGTTGGGGGTTGATAATTACTCAACTCCCAACTTTATGAGCACGGATAGTGGAGGCATTGTCCGGGATACTTATCAATTTAACCCGCGACAAGAGAATGCACCCGCAGGTCAGTACACGCGCCGTTATCAGAAAGCATCTAATGTTCATCATCAAGACATATTCATGGTTGATTACATGGAGAATCCAACCGGCAACACAACTCCTGGAGTTCCGTTTACTCAGAAATATTGGTCTCATTGGCCGTCGAAAGGACTGAACGTTGGTTTCACGGATGGATCGGCCAAATTTGTGGCCATGTTAGGAAATCTTCCGGGCTCAACCGTGAGTTGTTTTGATGCGATATCACAGAAGCTCATCACGGATGAAAGCTCCCTTTCACTCTTGCAATACAATTCGATCTTCAATTATGTTCAACAACACTATGGCCGGTGATTTCGGCGCCTTCATTTAAGGGGCTGATGCCGCGGTAAAACCGGGTGGAGCCATCTGCCGCAAGGTGCTACAGCAGAACCGATTTATCTTCCGGCCACATATGAAGCCAGCCACAAGTAATATCGCCCTCATACTCTGCTCCCTCTTCGTAGTATTTTCCGCTCGGGCCAACATCCCCGGGGGAGGCACGGGTACCGGCCCAAACGTTACGCTCGTTAACAGCGGCAATGGGACCATCACCCTTGGCAACGGGATCGTTTCCCTCGTCTGCAATACCAACAGCGGCGCCATCAGCCAGATCAATTACACCTTCAACAACACGGGCAGCCCGCAAACGTTCAATCTGCTTTCCGGCGGCCATAACGGCGGCCAGTTGTATTGGGAGGACAACAACAATCAGGGGCTGACGTTTTCTTATTCCGTGATTTCCGATCCGGCCGGGAACGGGGGCAACTACGCTGAAATTGCGCTGACCACCACCACGGTCTCGAACATCGTCCTGGAGGTGCATTATGCGCTGCTGCGCGGCGCGACCGGATTTTACGTCACGGCAATTTGGGCGCATCGCAGCACGGACGCCGCGTTTTCGTTCGGCGAGTGCCGCGACAACATTTACGCCGGCTCGATTTTCAACTGGATGAGCGTGGACGCGCAGCGCAACCGGCTGATGGAAGTTCAGCCGGACGGTTCAGGCATCAGCGTGCTCGGCGCGCCGAAGGAGGTTTCGTTGTGGACGAACGGTATTTACGCCGGCCAATACGAGGACAAATACAAATACAGCGCCGACTTCGGCGCGCAACGGGTCTGGGGCTGGAGCAGCGTGGGCGCCGGCGGTTACAATGTCGGCCTCTGGAACGTGTCGGCCAGCGTGGAATACTATAACGGCGGCCCGCTGAAACGGGAGCTGATGGAGCACATCGGCACCACGATTTTGAACATGCTCAACGGCGGGCATTATGGCCAGGGCGGCGATGGCAGTTTTGCCAGCGGCGAAGTTTGGACGAAAGTGTGCGGGCCCTATTTTATTTATTGCAACAACGTCGCCAACACCATGACCGGCACGAACGCCGCGGCGCAGGCGCTGTACCAGGACGCGCTGGCGCAGGGCGCCGCCGAACAATCCGCGTGGCCGTATTCGTGGTTTGCCAATCCGAATTATGCGCCGGCCTCGCAACGCGGCGCGGTGAGCGGACAAATCGTCCTCCATGACAGCGGCAATCCCAATGCGTCGGCGTCCAACTTGTGGGTCGGCCTGGTGCGACAGCCGTCCACCACTTCCAGCACCTACGATTTTCAGGCCTGGATGAAACCCTATCAATTCTGGGTGAAGACGGACGCGAACGGCAATTTCACCATTCCCGACGTCATCGCGACGAACAATTATACGCTCTATGCCTTCGGCCCCGGCGCGCCGGAAATTTTCATGTCGCAAAGCCAGACCGGGGGCAATCCGCCGGTGTTGTATGATGTGCCGGCGTCACCGTTCAGCGTAACGGTTACCGGCGGCGCGACGAACTATCTCGGCACGGTTACGTGGACGCCGGCGCGCGTGGGCGCGACGGTTTTCGAAATCGGTTATCCCGACCGTATGAGTGACAAGTTTCGTCATGGCGACGATTGGTGGGTGGGTGACATTGGCCCTGATCCGGCGGATCCCGGCCCGATCTGGAGCAAATGGCTGGAATATCCGTTTGATTTTCCGAGCGGGCCGGATTACGTCGTCGGCCAGAGCCGCTGGACCACGGATTGGAATTTTGCCCAGCCGGTGGTCACCAGCAGCACGGGCACTTACAACAATTCCAGTTCGACGATCACGTTCAACCTCGCCGCCGCGCCGACGATCGGCGCTCAGGCTTCGCTTTACCTCGGCCTTTCCTCCGATTACTACGCGGCCATCATCGTTACCGTCAACGGCAGTAATCTGGGCGGCGTCAGCGGCGTCGTTGGCAGCCCCAACAACAGCATTCCGACGACGGGTTATTATCCCGGTTACAGCAAGAGCGACACGACCATTCGCGAAGGCAATCAAGCGATGGCTTCCGACGAGCGCATCACATTCCCCGCCAGCATTCTGCATCAAGGCCAGAACACCATCACCCTCGGCATCCGGCAGATCGGCGGCAGCTATTTTGCCGACCACGCGATGTATGATTATATCCGGCTGGAACTGACCGGTTACATTCCGCCGCCGCCAGCCACCGTGGCCGCGTATGCCGGGAACAATGGCGATTTGATTTGCTGGCCCGTGACGCCGGGTGCGACCAGTTACAATATCCTGCGCTCGACCACCTCCGGCAGCGGCTACGTTTCCATCACCAACGGCGTTACCGGCCCGGTCTGCGGCAGCGGCTGGAATAATGCGACGTTTCTTGACACGACCGCCGTGAACGGCACGACTTATTATTACGTCGTCCAATCGGTCAATCCCGTCGGTGCCAGCGCCGAATCTCCGCAAAGCTCCGGCGTGACGCCGGACGCGGGTATTTCCACCAGCGCGCCGGCCGCGCCGGCCGGACTGACGGCCGGCAGCCTTGGTCACCAAAGTGTGACGCTCAATTGGAGCGCTTCCCCCGGCGCGGATTTTTACACCGTTTATCGCTCCACGCTGTTCGACAACGGCGGCGGGGCCTCCAACGTTTTGGGCGCCATCGTGCTGGCCAACAACGTGACCGGCACGGCTTACACCGACACGTCGCCGACCGACGGCAGCATTTACCGTTACTCCGTTGCGGCCACCGGCGCGGGTGGCACGAGCGGCATTTCGAGTCCCGCCGTCGCGGTGTCATTGCCCGTGCCGCCGGCGGGCGCGCCCGGCTCCTTGACAGCCACCCCGTCGTCGGTGACGAATATTACCCTCAGTTGGTCCGCCGTGTCTGGCGCCGTCGGCTACGTGGTGCAACGGGCGACGAGTCTCAACGGAACCTACGTTCTGCTGAACAGCATCACCGAAACGACTTACACCGATCACGGGCTCGATACCAATGTGACTTACTACTACAAAGTCACGCCGGTAAACGCCGGCGGCATCGGGATAAACGGCCTGACGACCACAACACCCGCCGCGCCTGCGAACCTGGTCGCTGTCGCCGGTAATGCGGAAATTTTCCTGGACTGGCCCGCCTCCGTCGGCGCCACCGGTTATGTTCTTCAACGCGGTACCAGCAGCGGCAACGAGCCGACCACTGTCGCCTCCGGTATTACCGGCACTAACTACCTGGACACCGGTCTGGCCAACGGCACGACTTATTACTATGTCGCCAGCGCCACCGGCTCGGCGGCCAACAGCGGCAATTCACCCGAGGCCAATGCCACTCCCGGCCCCGTTGCCCCGCCGACTATTTCAAAGATCGCCGTCGCCGGCGGCAATTTCAGTCTTACCGGCACTGGCGGATTTCCCACTGCTACTTACCATGTTTTGGCGACCACCAACCTGGCGCTGCCGGTGGCGCAATGGACCCTGGTGGCGACCAATCAATACGACACCAGTGGAGACTTTGACATCACCAACGTCATCAACCCGGCCTGGCCGCAGACGTTCTACCGCCTGCAATCGCAGTGATGCCGTTCGTAACAGAACGGTCGAGCCAATCAACCGTGGCGCCTGCCGTCGCCGGGCTTCCCTTGACCTTGAAAATGGCGTTGGCAATCGGGATCTGGCTCTCAGCCAATTCCGCTTTTTCGGCAACGTGGTTCGTCGCCACCAACGGTCTGGACTCCAACGACGGTTCCAGCAACAGTCCGTTTGCCACCCTCATGAAAGCGCAGGCGGCGGCGTCATCCGGCGACACGGTGTATTTGCGCGGCGGCACTTACTCTCTGGACAACTCGAATCTCACGGCGACGAACAGTCCCTGGGCCATCGTCAACGACCTCACCAGGAGCGGGGTCAGTTACCTCGGTTATCCCGGTGAACTGCCGGTGTTTGATTTCTCGAACGTCAAGCCCGCCGGCTATCGGGTGACGGCCTTTCTGGTAACGGCGAACAATTGCGTGTTCAAAGGCTTTGACGTCGTGGGTGTCCAGGTGACGATCCAGACCAACCACACGCAGTCGGAAGATTTCCGGGTCGCGGGCGGGAGTTTCAATCGCTTCGAGCGATTGCGGATGCATGACGGCATGGGCAACGGCTGGTATCTGACCGATGGGGCGAGCAACCTCGTGTTGAATTGCGACGCCTACAACAACCGCGGCCTGGACAGCGGCTCGCTCGGCAACACCGACGGCTTTGGCTGTCATCCGGCGCATACCTCCGGCAAGGGCAACGTCCTCGCGGGCTGCCGCGCCTGGTTCAACAGCGACGACGGGTATGACTGCATCAACGCGTTCGCCGCCGTGACCTTCAGCAATTGCTGGTCGTTCTACAATGGCTACTTCACGAATTTCGCAAATTCGACCGGTGACGGGAACGGCTTCAAGTCCGGCGGCTACGGCGTTTCCGGAACCGCGTACCCCACGCCGGTTCCTCGGCACGTCACCGAGTTTTGCCTGGCGGTGGGAAACCGGGCGAACGGGTTTTACGCGAACCATCATCTGGGCGGCCTGGACTGGTTCGACAACACCGCGTATGGAAACGAAGTCAACTACAACCTGCTTTGCAGCACGAACAACACCAGTTTGGCCTACGACGTGCCCGGTTATGATCAGGTGATGAAAAACAACCTCGGTTACGCTGCCCGCTACGCCGAAGTCTCCAATCTGGGGACCTCCAACGACGTGACGTTCAACTATTTCACCCTGCCGCTGACCGTGACGGGCACGGATTTCATGACGCTCGACGAATCGCTGCTCACGCTGCCGCGCCGGACCAACGGCGATCTGCCTTACCTCGCGTTTGCGCAATTGACGGGCGGCAGCGACCTGGTGGACGCCGGCACGAACCTCGGTTTTCCCTTCGCCGGCGCGGCGCCGGACTTGGGCGCATTTGAATACGGCCTCAACCCGGCGCCAACTTTGAAGCTCGTCCAGCCCGGAATGGATTTGGTCGTGGCCGGCAGTGGTGGTCCGGCCGGTGGCACGAATTATCTGGTAGCGGCAGGCAACCTGGCACTGCCGATGGTGGAATGGACGCCAGTGGCAACCAACCAATTTGACAACGAAGGCAAGTTTGTCATCACCAACGCCATCCCGGCCGCACCGCCGGCGTTCTACCGGTTGAAGTTGCAATGATGCGCGCGCGGCTCGACGGCCTTACACCACGCCGGTCCGTCCGGCGTCCGGAAGCATTTCCATGATCTCCGCCGCCGCACGGCCTTCGCGCAGCAATCGCGCCATGGTTTTCATGTGCGGGTCAATGTGGTTGAAGAATTTCTTGTACGCCGGGCAGAGATAATTCAAGCCGTCCTCGCCATCGGGTGTCTTGATGAAACGATGCTTCGGGCATTCGCCGTGGCAGGCGAAACGGACTTCGCAGCGGCGGCAAAATTGCGGCAGCAAGTCGGATTTGTCATTGCCGAATTTGACCTGCTGCGCCGAGTGCGCCATTTCACCAAGGCTCTGGTTCATCAAATTACCGAGATGATACTTCGGATAGACATAATGGTCGCAACTGTAAAGGTCGCCGTTATGCTCCACCGCGAGCGCCGCGCCGCATTTTTCGGCAAAGACGCAAAGCGACGAGCCCAGTCCCATCCAATTGCCCAGCGCGACATCGAAGAGTTGCACAAAGATGTTCCCCACGTCACGCCGGACCCATTCATCGAAAATGGCGCACAGGAAATTGCCATATTGCTCCGCTGCGACACTCCAGCCTGTGACGCCGGGAGCGCCGGCATCCCTGCTGGCGGGTTCGGGCGCAGGTGAGGAATTCTCACCGGCCGAGATGCCGGCGCTCCCGGCGGGCGGCAACGGTGGTTCAGCAAAATCGTAGCCCCGTGTTTTCATCTCCGCCGGCGCGGCGCGCTCGACCAGCGGGATGAACTGCAGAAACCGGCTGCCGATGCTTTTCAGAAAGCGATAAACTTCCAGCGGTTGCTGCGAATTGGCGCGATGGACGACGGTGAGCGTGTTGAATTCCACACGATGGCGCTTCAGCAATTCGAGTCCATGCATCACCCGGTCGAACGTGGGCTTCTGGCCCTTGTCCACGCGGTACCGGTCGTGCAACTTGCGCGGGCCGTCAATCGAAAGGCCGACGAGGAATTTTTCGGCCGCCAGGAATTCGCACCAGGCGTCATCCAACAAGGTGCCGTTGGTTTGCAACGCGTTGGAGATCGTCTTGCCGCCGGCAAATTGTCGTTGCAGAGCGACCGCTTTGCGAAAAAAATCCACGCCCAACAAGGTCGGTTCGCCGCCCTGCCAGGCAAAATAAATTTCCGGTCCCGGTTGCGCTTCAAGGTATTGCCGGGTGTATTCCTCCAGGACTGCGTCGCTCATCCACCACTGCCGCTTGCCCCGTGGGGTAAGCCCGCCCGTCTCACCTAACCCGCTGCCATCCACTACCCCACGGGGCGAGTCCGGATACAATTTCTCCTTTTCCAAATAGAAGCAGTATTTGCAATCAAGGTTGCAGATCGGGCCGATGGGTTTCGTCAAAACGTGAAACCCTCGCTGGAGGTCTGTCGCCGGCTGGTTCAAGCGCGGCAAGGATAATTCATTTTCGCGGCCGCACAATCCGGTTACATCGCCAAAACTGGCGAGGTTCGCATCCTTGTTGCCTGTCCCCTGCGCAGTTAATCTCTTGCCCATGAACTCCGCCAGCAGCGGCTGGTCACGCCGTGAATTCCTGATCGCCGGCACGGCCGCGGCCCTTTCGTTTCCGTACGTCTTGCGCGCCCAAAAAACGCGGCCGGCGCGCAAATTCAACGTGCTGTTTCTGATGTCCGACGATTGCCGCGTGGAACTCGGTTGCTACCACAGCCGGTTCCACGCGAAAACGCCGAACCTCGACGCGCTGGCGAAATCCGGCGTGCGCTTCGACCGCAACTACTGCCAGTTTCCGCTCTGTAATCCGTCGCGCTCGTCGTTGCTGACCGCGCGCCCGCCGACCCGGACCGGCGTCCTCACCAACCGCGCCGCTTTCCGCGATCTTCATCCTGACTGGATCAGCCTGCCGCAATTATTCCGGCAAAACGGCTACGTTGCCGTGCGCGCCGGAAAAATATTTCACGGTGGCATTGACGATCCCAAGGCGTGGGATGTGGCGACGCCATGGACGAAAGCCGACGAAGGCGGGATGGAGTCGTATTCCGTCGGGCATACCATGGACACGTCAAAAATGGCCGAACGCGCCGCGCGCGATTTGCGGTCGCCCAAGCTGGCCGGCCGGGCCGCCGACACCACGCCGGGCCGCCGGAAGGCGTATTATTCCGATCGCATCGTGGTGCTGGATGGCAACGGTGAAGGCCATGGCGATTATCACACGGCGGACCGCACCATCGCCAACCTGCAAAAATACAAGGAGCAGCCGTTTTTCATCGCGTGCGGCTTTGTAAAACCGCACAGCCCGCCCACCGCGCCGCAAACATTTTTCGATTGGTATGACGTGAAAGACATCGAGCTGACGCCGGATTTTGCCGCGTGGCCGACGGTGCCGCCGGGGTTTCCGAGCGCCGCCATTCGTCCGCGCAACGCCGATTTGTTCATCGGCCGCGGCGCGAGCGAGGCCGAGGCGAAGGAAGTCATCCGCGCCTACATCGCTTCGATTTCCTGGATGGACTGGAACATCGGCCGGGTGGTGGCGGAACTGGACAAACTCGGTTTGCGCGAAAAAACCATCATCGTTTTCCTCGCCGACCACGGCTATCAGCTCGGGGAAAAGGGAAAGTGGTCGAAGGCCGGCTCGTTGTTTGAAATGGGCACGCGCGTGCCGATGTTCATGGCTGTGCCCGGCGCCAAAGGAAAAGGCCAATCCTGCTATCGCATCGTGCAGTCGCTCGATATTTACCGGACGCTCGCCGAACTGTGCGGTTTGCCGGCGCCGGAAGGCGCGGCAGGCGCGAGCCTGGCGCCGCTTTTGGAAGACCCGCAGGCGCCATGGGATCAGCCGGCTTACAGCGTCTGGAGCGAGGATGGCAAGACGTTGCACGGCACGGCGGTGCGGACGGAGCAGTGGCGTTATGCCGAGTACGGCGAAAACGGTAAAAACGGGGCGATGCTGCTGGATCCGAAGGCGGATCCGCTGGAATTGAAAAATCTCGCCAACGACAGCCAATACAAATCCGTTTGCGCGGAACTTTCGATGCTGACCAGAAAATACGCGGCGGCCTTGGGCCAGTCATGAGATTACCATTGGCAGGCAAGGTGGTATTCCGGGTGCACTTAAAAAGTCCGTTGTTTTTTCTGGCAACCATTCTAGCCGTCATCCCATGCCCGTGCCCGGCAGAAAAACCGTTTGTTCCGCCCGCCTCGCCACGCGCAATGCTCGATTTCAATCCGGACTGGAAATTCATCCGCCAGGATGTGCCCGAGGCGGAAAAGTCTGATTTTGACGACTCACCATGGGCGACGGTTTCCACGCCGCATACCTACAACGACACCGATTCCTATGCGCAGATCATCAGCCACAGCGGCGGCGACCGTTACGCCTACGCGGGCATCGCGTGGTATCGGAAGCATTTCAAGCTTCCCGTCGGTGACGCGGGCGACAAGGTTTTTCTGGAATTCGAGGGGATCCGTCAGGCGGCGCGCTTCTGGGTGAACGGCCATGACGCCGGCCTCTACGAAAACGGCGTCACACCCTATGGTCTTGACCTGACACGGTTCGTCAAATTCGGCGACGCGGACAACGTCATCGCCGTGAAAGTGGACAACCGCACGGATTACCGGGAGGCGTCCACCGGTGTGCCGTACGAATGGGAAGGACGCGCGTTCAACCCGGATTATGGCGGGCTGCATTCGGACGTGCGGCTGATTCTCACCGGCAAGGTGTATCAAACCCTGCCGCTTTATGACGACCTCCGAACCACGGGCATTTACATTTATCCATCGGATTTTTCCTTCAGTAATAAAACCTGCGATGTACACATCGAATCGCAGGCGCGCAATGAATCCGGCCGGTCGCAAGCCCTTACGCTTTCGGCGGTGGTCGTGAACGCGGCCGGAGACGCCTGCGCGCAGCTCCAGGGTAAGACTGCCGAAGTCGCGGCTGGCGCGACCGAGACCTTTACCGCCCATGGCCGACTGGCCGACGCGCATTTCTGGGACGTGAACGATCCGTATCTCTACGACGTTTATTGCATCCTCACCGCGGACGGAAAAGTCGTGGACGTGCAAAAGGTCAGGACTGGTTTCCGCCAGGTTGAATTCAAGGGCGGCGCCGGCACGGGCGGCGTTTATCTGAACGGCAGATTTATTTATCTGACCGGCTATGCCCAACGTTCGGTGGATGACTGGGCCGGCCTCGGCGAGGCGTATCCGGACTGGATGCATGATTACAATGCGGCCCTGATCCGCCGCACGCACGCCAACTACATCCGCTGGATGCATATCGCGCCGCAGCCGGTGGACGTGCGGGCATGTGACCGATACGGCCTCATCGAGGTCTGTCCCGCCGGCGACAAGGAAGGCGATCCGGCCTTGGACCGGCGGCTGTCAGCGGTCGTCGCCGCGCGCCAGTGGGAACAGCGGATGGAAGTCATGCGTGACACGATCATTTTGTATCGGAACGACCCCAGCCTCCTTTTCTGGGAAGCCGGCAACTCGGTGCTCACGCCCGGCCACATGCGCCAGATGGTGGCGTTGCGCAAGCAATGGGACCCTCACGGAGATCGCGTAATCGGCTATCGCGGCAACAGCGACAATGTGGCCAATGCCGCTCTGACGCCGATTGCGGAATATTACGGCGTCATGATCGGACAGGATCCGCGCACCGATGCCTTGAAGGGTTACACGAACCTGTTCCGGGCTTACAGCGCCCAACGCCGCGACCGGGCGCCGCTCCTCGAATGCGAGGATTTCCGCGACGAAGCCGCGCGCCGGTTCTGGGACAATGATTCACCGCCCTTCTTTGGATTCAAACCCGGTCCGCGCGACGTTTATCACTGGAACTCGGAGACGTTCTGTCTGGCTGCCGCCGTGCGCTATCGCGATTATGACATCAATCGCATCTCCAATCCTGATCCGGCGCACTCGAAATGGTCCGGTTACGCTTCGATTTACTGGTCCGACTGCAATGCGGACGGCCGACAGGACAGCAGCGAAGTCTGCCGGGTGAGCGGCAAGGTGGACGCCGTGCGGCTGCCGAAGCAGGCTTACTACGTCTATCGCGTGATGCAGAACCCCCGGCCGGATATCCACATCATTGGTCACTGGACCTATCCGATGAATACGGTGAAGACCGTTTACGTCGCCGCCAACCACGTTGATTCAGTCGAGCTGTTTGTGAACGGAAAATCGCTGGGCACGACCCACCGGCCGTGTGATTTCGTGGACACTGATCATGGTCAAAACAAGGACCTCGGCAACACCGGCTACATTTACGCGTTCCCCGGCGTCCATTTTGAACCCGGTGAAATCAAGGCGGTCGGCAAGGTCGGTGACAAAACTGTGGCGGAGGACTCAAGGGAAACCGCCGGCCCGCCGCAACGGCTCAGACTCACCGTCCACACCGGTCCGAAGGGTTTGCGGGCCGACGGTTCGGACGTGGCATTCATTGATTTTGAAGTCGTGGACGCCAGGGGCGAACGTTGCCCGACCGACGAGGCGCGCGTGGATTTCAAAGTGACCGGTCCGGCCATCTGGCGCGGCGGCTACGACAGCGGCATCACCAATTCGATCAACCAGCTTTATTTGGACACCGAATGCGGTGTCAACCGTGTCGCCCTCCGCTCGACGCTGACGCCCGGCGCCATTACACTCATGGCTTCGCGTCCGGGTTTGGCACCGGCCGTCGTGCACATCAAATCCATGCCGGTGGCTGTCGCGAGCGGACTCGAAACTGAAATGTCCCGGACGTTGCCCGCGCCTGAGGATGCGTTGCAAAAACACACGGTTTCATTGACGGAAACCGTTACCCGCAGGCGCGGGAATTCCCCAACCAGTCCAAACTGAAAAAAACAAGAGATGAAACCAACCCTGTCCTCCTTGCTTCAGCGTTTCCTCGGCACCGTCGCATTGGCATTGGTAACCAGTGCCGGGGCGCGGGAACAAATGGCTTTCAAATTCAACTTCGGCGGTCCGACCGCGCCCGGCGTCATTTCCATTTCGACGACGAATATTTATTCGGATGCGATTGGCTACGGGTTTGAGCCGGGCGGCCGCGTCCTCGCCGCCGACGGCGGGATCACCGGCACGAACGCGTTTTACTTCTCCGTCAGGCTGCCGGAAGGAAATTACCGCGTCACGGTCACGCTGGGCAGCGCCGACGGTCCGTCCACCACCACCCTCAAGGCCGAGTTGCGGCGGCTGATGTTGTATCACGTTCAGACCGCCCCCGGCCGGTTCGTGACCCGCTCGTGCATCGTGAACGTGCGCACGCCGGAGATCGCGGGAGACGGTGCGGTGCGGTTGAAGCCGCGCGAGAAGACCAGCGAGCGGTGGGATTGGGACGACCAGCTGACCCTGGAATTCAATGACACGCGGCCATGCGTCCATTCGCTGGCCATCGCCAGGGTGGACGTGCCGACGGTTTTCATTCTGGGCGATTCCACCGTGTGCGACCAGCCCGTCGAGCCGTGGGATAGTTGGGGCCAGATGCTCCCGGTCTTTTTTAAACCGGAAATCGCCATTGCCAATTATGCCGAGTCCGGCGAAACCATTGCCGATTCACTGGCCCGGAACCGGTTTAAGAAGGTGTTTAGCCTGATGAAACCGGGCGATTATTTGTTTATCCAATTCGGACACAACGACATGAAAAGCAAGCGCCCGGACGCGCTGGAACAGTACAAGGCAGACTACAAAAAAGTCATTGCCGAAACCCGCGCCAAAGGCGGCACGCCGGTGCTGGTCACTTCGATGGAGCGCAAAGCCGGCGTTAAGCATCCCACGCTGGAAGGTTATCCGGAGGCCGTACGTCAAGTAGCCAAGGAGGAAGATTGTCCATTGATTGATCTCAACCGGATGAGCGTCGTGTTTTATCGGGCACTGGGCACGAATCTGGACAAGGCGTTCGTGGACGGCACACACCATGACAACTACGGCAGCTACGAACTGGCCAAGTGTGTCGTCGAAGGCATCCAGCAGGACCGCTTGCCGCTCGCAAAGCATGTCGTGGACGATTTTAAGGGATTTAATCCGGCCCATCCGGATCCCGTGGATACGTTCTACATGCCCGTCAGCCCGAAGTATTCGATGGTTAAACCGCCGGGGAATTAAAATTGACTTGCGGGAGCCGGGATAACGAGGCGCCATTTTCGCAATAGCGTTCCCGCAGTCAGCGGCTCCTCACGTCGGCTCCTGCTCTTACTTTGCCGCCACCGGCGCCAAGGTCACCGGACCCAGGAGCCCGGAATCGGTCAGCGGCCAGTTCGAGGCGTCGAACGGACGGTAGTTGATGTTCACAAAATTGATGTCATGGAAATATTTCCACTGCACGTGACGCCGGTCCAGATCGCGGATGCGGTTGGCCGAGACATTCGTGACTTCGACTTCAAGCCGGTTGCCGGTCGGTTTCAAATTATCCACCACCACGCGGAACGGCGGCGTGATGAGCGTGCCGTAATTCTTGCCGTTCAAGGTCACCCGCGCGCTCTGGCAAACCTGGCCCAGATTGAGAAAGTAACTGCCACCGGCTGGCACCGAAGCATCGAAAGTGATCGTGTAAAGTGCCGTGCCGGCAAATCGCCGGGCGTTGGTGCCGCCCAGCTCCGTCCACGACGCGAGCCGGGCGGTTTGGAACGGCGCCGGAAGCTCCGGTCCGCCGGTAATGAATTCCACATGCCAGTTGCCGGTGATTTCAACCGGCTGGCTGTTCATTTGCCAGTAGTGCCAGGCCGGGCCTTCGACTGTTTTGTCGGCAAAGGCGCGCAAAATCACGGATTCGCCGGCGAGGAGTTGGAGGCGAACTTGCGACGAGTTTGCGGCGCTCTGCCGGGACGCCGCCACGCCGGAATGGCCGGTCATCGGGTCAAGGATGACGACGGATCTGGCGGCGCGGCCGAGCGTGATCCAGCCGTCAAAATTGGTTTCGCCGCGGTTGGCGATGAAATAATTCCAGCCGCCGTCGAAGGAGCGACGAATGAATGAAAGACCTTTTCCCGCCATTGGTTCAAATTCAACTTTTGTTTCCGGCAAAACACGTTCCGCGTTTCCGATATCAACCTTTATGCCGTCACCGACTCGCAAAGAAGAATCAACTCCCTCAAATGTGGTCGCCGCAATTTGCGAAATTTCTTTTCTCAATTCACTTCGTCGCATTTCCAAATCATGCCAACCAGGCACGTCCTCCGGGAGTTGCTTTTCAAAAATCACCGTCGCGCCTTTTTCCGCCAGCGCGAGCAATTGCTTGAAGGTTTTCAACGGCATATATTTACATTCCGGCACGACGATGACCTGGTATTCACCACCGGGCATTCGGATTTTTCCGTCCACAACTTTCGCTTTCAGCAATTGCGCGTCGGAAACGTAGTCGAAGGCGTAGCCGTGGTTCCACAGTTCGTGCGCCGTTTTGCCGATGGGTTGGTCTTCGAACCATTCCGTCTGGCTGACGGTCATCGGCTGCAATCGGCCCGACGGGTTGCTCCAGAAATCGGCGACCGGCCAGTAGAGCAGAATGTCATTGTCCGGCGAGCCGGATTGCAGGACGGACTGGCAGCGCGCAACGTAGGTATTGAGCGCCGGCACATCGTGCCAGATGGAATTGCGCGGATTCATTTCCGTGGCGGCGTAAAACAGCCAGCCGGGCCACGGCACCGCCGCGGGCGAATAACAGCAGCCGTGGTAATAAATATGGTTCACGCCGGAGAGAAACATATCGTCGGCGAGATATTTCAGTTCGGCGAGTGTTTCGGTGAAATGCTCCGCCAGCCAGGTGCCGGTCTCGGCGCCGGTCAGCGGATGGCCGGCAACGTGCGCGGCGGAGGACGCGAATTTGGAAATCAAGATGCTGCGATCGTTGTGGAACATCTCGGTTTCGGGGATATCCGCGTCGCCGTAAAGGTCCAGCCAGTTGCCCGGCGTGCCGTGTGCCTGATAAATGGCCTGGAACCCGTGCCGGTGCGCCCAGTCAATCCACACCGGCTCCGATTGCTCCGCCATGATCTCGGAAACGGTCCGGCGATAATCGTATTTTACGCGCGCGGCATGGTCGTCCTGTTCGTTGCCGAAAAGTACAGGCAATTCATCCTGCAATCGGTAGCCGCGGAGCGTTTCAAATCGGGCGAAAAAATCCGGCGCCCAGTCGGTGCGATATTCATAGGAATCCTGGAAAACCGCTTGTGGTTTGGAGCCGTGGTAATCGGCGAACGCCGTGTCAAACCACATCAGCCAGTCGCGCATCGCCTGCGGGTAAAGCGGGTTCAGCATCCAGCCGGCGCCGCCGGGCGCGGCCCGTTTGACCTTTTGACCGGACGGCTTTTGTGAAATGGCATAAACCGTCCAGGTTCCGGCGGGGGCAATCCAATCTACTTCACCATCGGCGGAAATTTTGCGCGTCAAATCAACGGACTGGCCTTCCGGTGAAAAGGCCATCAGCGCCTGGGTTGAACCACGGTCGAATTTTTCCTCCAGTTTTCCGCCGCCGGCGACGTTCGAGGTTTTCACCACGACGCTGGCATTGGCATCCCGATTACTCACCGTCGGCCCGCCAAAACACCAGCCCGTACCGAGTGTCATATCCATGCCCAGGTCGAGCCGGCGCGTTGCCGTGGCCGTGTAGTTCATCATTTGCATCCACTCCGGGCTGAGGTATTGCAGGTAATGCGACTCCCAGCCTTTCGCGCCATAGATCGGTGTGACCTGGACGCCGCCCAGGCCGGCGTCATGAAAAAGCTGCAATTGGCGTGCAATATTGGTGGAATCCACCGCGCTGCCCGGCCACCACCACCAGACCCAAGGTTTGGTCTGGGAATGAATCGCGGGCCAGGAGAGTTCGCCGGCGGCGTGGATGGGGACGGCGGTTCCGCACAGGAACAGTCCGCCAAGAGCGGTTAGAAAACTGAATCTATGGGTGAGATTCATCTGCCGATTAGCAATTATTTGTCATCCAGGGTCAAGCGCGGCATCTGATGATAAATTGGCGATAAGCCGCGAGGCACTGGCACAGAAACGAGTGTGAACTGTGGCTGGATCCGGTCGTGATCACCGCAGCCAGGCCTTTGGCAGATAATCGGGGCCAACGGTATTTTCCACATACGCTTCTGAATCCTGGTACAGCTCCTGCATGAACGGCAGGGGGTTGCCCAGCGAAGGTCTCCGTTCGAGTCTGCCCAAAGGCACGCCGTAACAACTGAATTTTTGGCCGCCGTCATATTGGAACAGCAGATTGGCATGACCTTTGACGGTGTCGTAGGCTTGTGCCAGATACTTCATCTGTTCAGGATCGGTTGTCAGCATCGTGGCTTCATAACGCAGGTAGCGATAGCGCCAGAGGCTTTCGTTGAGGGCGCCATTGACGATGGCGAACTGCTTGAGCCACTCGAAGCGCGTGGTCAATTCACCGGTCTGCGCCTGGGCCAGGTAGGGTTTCGCCAAATCCAGTTGCCGGAACATTTCGTCGATTTCCCCCAGACACGCCTGGTTCTGGTCAACGACCCGCTGGATATTTTCCCGGTCGGGTTTGAGATACTTCGCGTATTCGGGCAGAAAATAGCGATTCGTGTATTTCAACAAAGTCTCGCGGCGCTGAATGCTGTCGGGAAATCCCGAATTGGTGTCAGTTCCCATGCCCAGCGGCGAGAACGCCTTGTTGATCACATCCTCGGAAAGCCTGAGGGCCTTGATGATGAAGGGAGCGGCCTGCTCCCCGTAAATCGGCACGGCCCAATCCTTCCAGATCTGGTTTACGCTGGTGTCCGTCTGCCAGGACAGTTCGCGCCAGGCGTACAGGTTGATGCTGTTCAGCATGTCGTTCAGCAGGGAATAATTGGATTGCGCCGTGCCTCCGGGAAAAACGGCCACGCCGCCGCGGTGGCCAATGAGCGCGCGACTTTCCGCCATCGTCCGCGCCAGGTAATCCACATCCGCGTCGGGGAAGTAGAAGCGTCCGGTGGTCTGGCCGGTGAGCTGGTATTCGGCGATTTCCGGATGCGGCTGCTCATGACCGAGGAACGGTGAAAACGGCGGGTCGGGCTGGCAGTCGGAACTGTAAACTTTCGTTTGGAGCACGATGTCCGCCGGCAATTCACGAATCACCCGCCCCCACAGGTTCGTTCCCGCGCCGCTGAAGCCGCCGTTTCCGGGAGCGTGAACCCACTCGTCATCATACCAATGCGGCACCCCTGACGACCAGGTACGCACTATCAGCTTTTTCCCCGATGCGGCAAGAACGTCGTGATCGTGTTTGACGCAATCATAAAGTTCATTGGGAAACCGGTTCAAACCGTCCTGCGCACAACGGTCATCCTGGCAATAAAGACCATAGTGGTCCCAAAACGTGACGTACAGGCCGTCCCCATGCATTCGCTCGACGAATTCCTTCACGTAGGCGTCCATGACCTTCCAGGTCATGGGATCAGACGGGCATAATGACGCCTTCTCCCATGAAGCGGGGGCCGGCGTGCCTCGCGCTGAGGGCTGCAGCTTCAAGACCGCCTGATACAGCAGGGGAGACCAAAGTTGAAGATCATTGCCGTATAAAATGGGATAGTAAGCCACGTCGGCGTCATGGCATTCCCGGGCAAATTCCGCGGCGTTTTGTTCCACGCGCTCGCTTTGCCGGTCCAGTTGTTGCCGGTCGTTCGCAGTCAGTTCGGCGTAAACCTCCGGCAACGTATCTTTGAAAGTGACCGGATTTGCATCCACCTGTTTTCCGATGATGATATTGACGCCCATGGCCGCCACATATTCCGCCACGGATTCATGGCCGTTGTAGGCGGCGGCACGAATGGCAAACGCCGGATCGCGCACGTACACACCGGATCGCCGGTTTTTCCACAGGTCCACATCGCCGGCCGCATAGAGCAGGGAACGGGGTCGGGCGCCATAGATCAGCGCCCCGTTGGCCTTGAAAATGACGGCGTACCCATCCTGCTTGATCTGTCCTGGCGTCGAACCCAGCAGCGCTGCTTCCGCCGGTGTGGCCGAGTCCGTCAGCACAATTTCACCTGGAGCGGGCGCGCCGGGCGCCGGCACGGACTGAATCGCAGCGTCCGGCAGTCCGAATTTTCGCGCGAGCATCCGGGCCGCCGAGCGAATTGCCGGAGGGCAGGAAGCCGGGATGACGATCTCTTCATAACCGGCCGCGCCGGCCGTTCCTGAGACAATCAGGAACGACAACAGCAGACATAAACGCGAGGTGGTGGTTGTCACAAACAACGGTCTAACCCGTGAATCCACAGCAGACTAAATCAGACGGAAACATAGGCAGACAACCACGCTAAAGGCAACAGTTTTAATATAACCCGCGGCGCCCGCGAGCAGACCCAATCACCGTTCTTAACCTTCATCGGTGTGGTCTTGATCCGCACTCCGGTTCGCTCGATCGTCCGCCGTTTAGATTCGACTTTCCCTGCCGCCCGGGAGTCAATGGCCGCGGCCCTTCAGGGTTGGGTTGAGTTGTGAATTTTGAGAACCGTCCTGGCATTCAAGTTAAAAATGAATGATTCCCCGTTGAACGGCCACCGCGACCGCCTCGGCCCGATCGGCGACGCGAAGTTTTGCCAGAATGTTTTTCAGATACCATTTGGTCGTGTTTTCGGTGATGTGTAAAACATCGGCAATTTGTTTATTGGCCATGCCTTTGGCGAGTTCATGAAGAACTTCCAATTCGCGCGGCGTCAACTCTTCGAAAGAACGTCGCGACGTGAGGCGGCTGGCAACCTCTTCGGGAATCCATCGCTGGCCGGCGGCCACGGCCCGGATGGCGGGCATGAGCTTTTCTTCCGTGGAATCTTTCAGCACGTACCCGGCGGCGCCGGCCTCCAGTGCCTTATGAATATCCTCATCTCCATCCAGAGCGGTCAGCATCAAAATCCGGGCGGTGTGATTGCGCTTGCGAATTTCGACCGTGGCCTCGATGCCGTTTTTAACCGGCATCCGTGAATCCATCAGTGCCAGGTCGGGATTCAATTTTGCGAAAAGGGCAACCGCCTGGGCGCCATCGGTGGCTTCCGCCACGACTTCCATGTCGGATTCGCTGTTAATCATGGCCATCAACCCCATTCGGACGATGTAATGGTCGTCAGCGATCAGAATCCGAATCGGTGATGCTTTCTTCATAATCGGCCTGTTCATGAACGGATTTTGGCGCCGGGGACCGGCCGGCCGGCAGCTCGACACGGATCGTGGTTCCTTTTCCCGGGGCGCTGGAAATCAGGATTTGCCCGCCCAAACGTTTGACTCGTTCTGACATGCCGAGCAATCCAAAATGGCCGTCTTTTGGACCGGCGCAATTTTCGGGAACAAAACCACTCCCATTGTCTTGGATCTCCAGGATGACGTGGTGAACGCCGAATTCCAATTGAATCCTGGCCCGATTGGCGCCGGAATGTTTGACGGTATTGGTAATGGCCTCCTGACCGATCCGTAACAGGTTCTCTTCAACCACTTCCGGCAAAGGAGAAATGTCGCCTTTGGTTTCAACTTCGAGGCGGATGCCCGCGCTATCGCCAATTCGACTTCCGCTGATCAAAAGCGCCTTGGACAAATCAAACTCTTCCAGCTCCCGGCTCCGCAGGTCCCAGATGGATCGCCGCAATTCCACCCGGCTCATTCGCAACATATTCCGGACCAAACCCAGATGGTAACCGGCCGTTTCCGGGTTTTGCTGGAACAGCTTTGCGACCGTATTGACCTGCAGGGTGATGCCCGTCAGCGTTTGCTCAAGGGTGTCATGCAGTTCCTTCGCCAGCCGGGTGCGTTCGGCCAGGATGGCCTTGGATTGCACTTCCGCTTCTTTTCTGGCCGTGATCTGGAATTTCAGTTGTTGGGTCCGTTCCTTGACCCGTTCTTCGAGCGTATCGTGGGCTTTTTGCAGCTCCTGCTGGTCCGCTTCCCGTTCATGGATCAAGTGTCGCAGCGCGGAATTTCTCTTCGAGACCATAATAATCCAGCTGGCGGCAACCGTAATGAGGACCAGGGCGACCGCCAGGATGATTAACAAGTGTTGCGGCGTCAACCAGCTCGGCCGGGCAATGATGCGGACGTCGTTTGAGCCGGGGAGCAGGACTTGAAACGATTTAATGGTTCCGTTGGCTTCGCTCTGAAGAAAACAAATCCCCTTGACCCGAATGCTGCTGCCCAGCGGGATCGAGGTCAGCACCGGATCCGGGTTGACCGTTTCCGCTTCAGCGGTAAAGAGCTGGTTGGTGGTTTGCAGGACCAAAGTGGTCTTTACCATGTTGGATTCGCCGGCCGATGAGGGGACCGCCTCCGTCAACCGATCCAGCAGTCTGCCTTTGAGCGTGATGAAGTCGGCATGGTGCAAACCCATTAATAATTCTGCGATCGGGACCTCTTTGGGCCGCACCGGGGCAGGCGCTGCACCCGTCCTTCTGAAAACTGCATCCTCCAGTACCGGCAGAAAATTCTCAACCCCGGGAAATCCGACCGCTTCAATCACGTCGCCGGTAGATAAAGAAAGAAGCTGGCGGCTCTTGATTTGCAGACCCCCGGTGGCATCCCGGATAAACACATCCTCGCCTTTTCTTTGATAGGTCACCACTCCTTTGACGTGGATCCGATATCCGAGCGAACGGCCTGCCTGGTACTGGCCGATCTGATTAATGGGGCTTAGAGGCTCGGCGAAGGGATCCGGGGCGGCAGGTTTTTCCACGACACAATCTGAAGGAAAGGGGACATAAACATTGACCGCGACGAGATGTCTCAAAGGTGCATTGTAAGCGGTGGCCGCCGTGCCATCCACGCGCACCTTGGCGCCGATCAACGATTGTGGATCCATGCCCGGGGGCATCGGCTCATAGACATGAATGCGGTATCCTCCGGAAACCAGTTCAAATTCAAGTGTCGCACCGCTTATTTGCGTGCTTCTCACGATGCCTGAGATTTCAATGCGTTGACTATCTTCGGCGCCCGACATCAATTGTTCAATGGCCACGGGCCGGGCGGCCGGCAGTGGTGCGGTCCCGATTTTCTCCCAATGGGGCTTGCTGATAATGGGAGCGTAGCCGCCCGGGTAACTGACACCCGATACCGCGAGCACGTCACCCGGCGCCGGCTGCACGTTGCTGATATTCTCAACAAAAACGCCGCCGCTGGAATCCTGTATGAAAAACCTCCCGCCCCAATCTTGTTCCGCAGCGGTGACCACGCCCTTGATGGAAATCCGGATTCCGCGCGATGCTTCATCGGCCGAGAGGCAAAGAACCTGGGAAGCATTGGTCAAAGGTCCACTGGCTTGTTCCGCCGGGGCCATTTGTGCTGCATTCAGGAGCGCAAATGCGGCGTAAGACAGCAATACAATGGGTCTTTTCACTGAAATGGATGGTTTAAATTATCATCAAAATTCTGGAATTCCAGCAAAAACAGAGGATGAACCGATAGCGCCAATTCCAGCCGGGCCGTGGACCCACCCAAAAGAGTGGTGTCTGCGCCGTCATGGTTGTGCGATAATACGGCCACCCCTCGGCTGTCAATGGCTGGCAGGGAGCAGTTCAACCTGAACGAAACATTATGAAAAAAGTCATTTTGATTGTTATCAGCGTAATCAGTGCCGCGCAATTGGCATCTGCGTCGAACAATTTCTCCTACACCGCGACCGCGGCTCCGGGCAACACGCCGGATGGGACCGATCAAAATTCAACCCCGGTTAATGTCTGGACCAATGTTCTTTACGCCGGCGGAACGAATGGCCTGGGTGATGGGGGTCTGGATGGTTCCGGAGTCTATTTCGGTTCGCCGTTCAGCGGGGGGTTGGGCAATGTGTGGCAGGTGTATAGTTACCAGAACGACGGGGTTGGTCTTGGGGGGAGTGTTGACTCCTACAATACCTTCGCGGGTGGAGCCCTGACCGCTGGCCAGACCGTTTCCATCGACTTTGAAATGCGGGCGACCGATCCGGCATCGACCAATGGACCCGCCGGCGAGGTGGGGGTCAGTCTGATGAGCGGCACCAACACCGCGATAAAATTCTACATCTATGGCGGCGGTCCGGGCTGGTATTTTTATACCGATGCAGGGACAAACGCCGCGAAAGCCGGGGCCATGACGTATCAATACCAGGTGCCATTCAACATTGCCTTTACGGTTACCGGCCCCAATACCTATCTTGCCGTGGCCGGTTCCGACACCTGGACGGGAACGTTTAATGGGTCGCTTACCGGAATCGATGTCTTCAACCACAGGGGCGGCAATGCCAGCGATGTCGGATACAATCATTTAAAGGTCGCCCCCCAGTTGACCATCAACAACATTTCTCCCGATGATACCGTGGCCCTCTTCAATACCACCAACACGATGAGTTTTGGCGTCAATTCGCCATCCGCGGCCGTCAATGCCAGCGGTATTCACTTGATCTTAAACGGCGTGGATGTTTCCAGCCACCTGGCAGTCAGCGGTGGCGGCACCGGAAATGTCACAGCCCAATATACCAATCTCCTGTCGGATACCATCTATATCGGCCAAATCAACGTGACCAATGTCAGCGGCGCCGGCGTAAGCGCGCCCGTTCGATTCGATACCTTCAGTGCCAGCTATTTTACCTGGGAAGCGGAAGATTTTGATTTCAACAGCGGTCAATTCATTGACAACCCGGTGATTTCCACCAATAGCTCTCCTTTTACCTACTACAGTAAAGTGGGAGTATCGAACGTGGACGAATATGTGTTGAATTATAGCGCAACCCAACCTCACGGCTGGCGCACCAATGATCAAGTTGCAACCGATATTGCCAATGATGCTCCCCGCGCTCAATTCATCGCCGCCGGCATCCCCGATTATCAAGTGGGGTATTTTAATCCGTCGAATTGGGTGAATTACACGAAGACTTTCCCGGCGGGAACTTATAACATCTATGGCCGGCTGGCCAACGGGAACGGCGGTTTGGCCAGTTGTGCTCTGGCCGAAGTCACCAGCGGCCAGGGTACCACCAGCCAGACGACCACCCGGTTGGGCGTCTTTCAATTCAGCGCGCGGGGATGGGGCAATTATGATTTCATACCATTGTCGGACGCCTGGGGAAATCCGCTGGTTGTACAATTCAATGGACAGACCACGTTGCGGGTGACGTCCGGGCCGCTGGGGGGTGGAGTAAACATGAACTTTTTCATGCTGGCACCCGGAACCAACACACCGCCGGCGATTGCGAACATTCATCCCGACGGTTCGCAGCCGTTTCAGAACACCAATTTGCTGACGTTCACCGTCAGTTCCGCCGTCAGCACGGTCAGCACCAATAATATTCAAGTGACCTTGAACGGAGCCAGCGTTTCGTCGCAATTATCTTTCACCGGCTCGTCAACCAATTGGCAGGTGAGTCTCCCGCTGTCCCAACAGGGAAGCTATGCAATTACCATCACAGCGACAGATGCTGCCGGGCATTCCCATAGCTATAGCGAAACCTTCGACACCCTCAGTCAGAACAACTTCATGATTGAGGCGGGGGATTTCGATTTCAATAGTGGCCAGTGGATAGATAATCCCCTGGAGACGGCCACCACGGTGGCCGCCACCAACAGTTATTTCGGCTATCCGGGCAACAATCTGGCCAATGCCGCGGTCTATGGTGTGGATTTCAGCACGACCAACACAACGACGGCTGTGACCTACCTCTACCGGTTTGATGGCAATGGCCCTGGTGGATTTGCGGCCGCCGGCACGGAAGTGACGTCGGACTTTCTGCGCAGCAAGCTGATCAATATGGGACCGGGGGCAGTACCACCGTTTGAGTACGTTCCGGGTGAGGCGGTGCCCATGACCAATACCGACTTTGATGTGGGCTGGTGGGCGCCGGGGACGTGGCTCAATTACACGCGGACCTTCCCGTCCAACAGCTACGTTGTCTATGGCCGGCTGGCATCGGACACGCCCTATAGCGGAGCCACGATGGCCCTGGTCACTGCCGGTCGGGGCACGCCGAGTCAAACGACGCAGCTCCTGGGCGCCTTCTCGGATGCCAACGCCAACGGGTTCCAATCCTGGCACTGGGTGCCCTTGATGACCAACGGTCAGGTGGCGGTGGTGACGCTGAGTGGAGCCCAAACGTTGAAAGTGACGGCGCCGCCAGGAAGCGCGACGGGGAGCATGAACGCG
>JAJXYT010000149.1 GCA_021780375.1 bacterium
CCCGGATGACATATTCGACCTGCTCGAAATAGGTGTGTTTGGCGCTGAGAATCACACCGTACACCGAATAATGATGGAGCATGGAAACAATTTGTTGCACGGGCGTCTCCAGCAGGTTGAGGTCAGCCACGATTTCGACGCTTCGGTCAGTTTGTTCCTTCAGTTCCTTCCTCATCCGGGCGATTTCCCGTTCCGTGCCAACCAGGATAAAGCGGCGTTTGTATTGCGACTGGGCCAGTTTGCTTTTGAGCAACAAACGAATCAGCTCCTCTTTTGAATAGACCATGCAAAAGCCGAGGCATCCGAACACAATAAAAATTCCACGCGCCACAATCAGGTGGAAGACATAGACCGTCAGCATCAATCCCACCGTAACCAGGACACAACCTTTTAACAGCGGCCATAAAATGGCCCTGCGGGCGCACAACGGAGAATGATCATAAAACCCCTGCGATTCGAGGACGAGCGGTGTGGCCGGAATCAATACCAGATAGAGCCATGCGAAATTTTCGAAGGGACTGGACGGCTCCAGTTTCAGCAAAGCGATGATGTCCGGATTGGCACGCAACACATACGCCAGCCAAAAGGCGATGGCAAACAGACTGGCGTCCGCCAGTTGATGAATCACCGTCCGAATCTGACGGTCACGTTTCAGCATATGGTCAAACTACTTCACGTTTCCCGGAACGGCCCGGCCGCATGCAAATGCATTGTTCAAATTCAGCGGCTGGAGCTATTTCGTTTCCGGCGGCAACTGAAATTCCGGCACAGAAGCGGCAATTAGTTTTTCCATCCGGTCAAAGGCAGCATCTTCCTGGCCCGGCGCGCAAATAGCGAAATAGGAAATATACGCCCAGCGTTGCAGCACACCGGTCGTTAACAAATCCCGCGTCAGCCACCAGATGCGCTGCCAATGACTGTCGGTTTCTTCGTTTTTTGCGACGAACCAAAAAACGTACAGGCCGCGCACTTTCACTTTCTGGCCATCTTTGTTCTGAATAGAATTCGTGGTCGTCCATTTGGCGACCTGCAAACGATAAGGATGCGGTCCTTGAATCGGAATGCTGACGGTTTCTCTTTTGTCGATGTTCCAACCCTGGCCGGGCAGGCAAAAATCCGGTTTGTGAATGCTGGTCCGGTCCATGCCCATTAAAATGATGTTTGCGTTCACCGAGAATCCATTCGTGTCCGTATAGAGCCGCTGCGCGTAACTGGTGTCCTTGGGCAGCGTGTCCAGGACCGTCTGACTCTGCGCCTCGTTCGTGGAAGTGTAATCGAGAACCCGCGCGGGCAGATTGAAACTCATCTTGATGCTGCCGGGGAGAGGCGTCGCCTTGATGCCCGGTGCGCCGAGCCTTTGGTTTTTCTTGAGCCAGGTCAAGGCTCCGGCGCCGCCCGCAATCAACGCCAGCACAACGATAAAAACAACGATTTTCCGGCCCTTCATATCTGTTTGTTTTCGGGAGTATCGGTTTTTTCTTCCAGCCACCGAACGACGAGCAGCAATCCCAGGAAAACCGGAAGGTAAGGCACCAGGCTGATGAGGGTGCTTTCGTGAACAAAATTGCCCCATTCCTGGCCGCCCATCACCGCGGCGATGATGATCAGGAGCATCCGGAGGAGATTGCCCAGGATGGCGAAAGGAATCGCCAGCGACATCATGAGCAACCGCTTCCCTGGCGAACGAAACATTACAAACCCACAAACCGTGGCGAATAAAAAAATCGCGGTGAGACTGCGGATGCCGCTGCACGCTGCCGCGACGTCATATTGGTAGGTGCCGAGAGGATCGAACAATTCCGTTCCCATTCGCAGCACTCCAATCCCCAGGATGTAATGCGCGATCCATTCCACCAGCGTGGAAACCAGAATGCGCAAGGGGAAGGTGATGGGTTCGAGGATGACAGCCGTCGGCACACAAAAAATGAAAAGGAAAAAGGGAAAGACGCTATGGCGCAACCAGGCAGGCCCCCAGACCAACCCCGTTAATCCATAAATGCCGATGAACATGGCGACGATGGAAAGACGCGGTTCTTGAATTAGATAACCCGCAATATGCATCAACAATCCAAGACCGACGATCAGCAAGGCGGGCGTCCATATTTTGAGCGGCAACGCCAGCAATTCGTTGCGCTTCCACCAGAACAGACCCACCACCAGAAACGGAATCAGATTGCCATAAGCGTCATCGCCGGAAACGCCCTGGCTGTTATAGGCCATCAGCATCCATCCAAACAGCGATGGACTGGCGCTGTAACCAAACGTTGAATTGCCCAAAAAAAAGAACAGCGCCAGCCATGCCGCCAGGAGCGCGAAAAAAAACGTTTTATTGGGCAGACGCCGCCAGCAATCGGCAGCCTCCAGACGCCAGTCACGTCGAGTTTCGCTGATAGAAGAGTTGTTCATCTGTATATTTCCAGTCTTGAGATAGCAAAAGTTTCAATCTTACTCAAACAAATTATAGCGCCTTGATTGAAAGCCGATGGAGCCGATGTTCGGGAAGATTGCGCCGGAATTTCTTACTCCAGCCGGTATCTTTTCCAACCTAGAAATTGTCCGGCAATTTTCAGGATAAAGCGCGGATTATTCCGGAAATAACGCCCGGCCAAACGCCGCGGCTCATGGCATAAGCGGTGAAACCACTCCAATCCGCTCCGTTGCATCCAGCGTGGCGCCTGGCGGGTGCGTCCGGCGTGAAAGTCAAACGCCGCACCGACACCGATCATGAGCGTCACCTCCAGTCGCGGGAGGAAGTCGGCCATGAATTTCTCTTGTTTGGGCGTGCTCAAGCCCACCCAAAGAATGTCCGGTTTCGCTGTCCGGACCATTTCCTGCAGTTCCCGTTCTTCATCCGCGCTTAATGGACGGAACGGCGGTGTGTAGCAACCAACAATTTGCAGACGCGGAAACCGCATTTGCAGGCGGTCGCGCAACCCTTCGGCCACACCCGGCGCGCCGCCGTAAAAAAAATGACGGCAGCCGCTGTCCTCACTCCACGCGCACGCGTCCAGCATCAAATCCGGACCATAAACCCGGCGCATCGCGCGGTGACCACGCAACCTTCCCACCCAGACCATCGGCATTCCGTCCGGCGTGCAAAGAAACGCCTGGTTTAGAATATGGCGAAATTTCTCATCCGCTTGCGCTTCCATCACACCATGCACACCGGTGACGCAAATGTAGCCTTTGCGTCGCTGACGGAGCGCATCGGTGACAGCTCCCAATGCCGTTCTCAAATTGATGACACTGACGCCGACACCGAGGACATTGACGCGTTCCACGCCCATCAGGTTAAAAATTGCTGCCCGCGCACTCCACAACCATGTGGTTGTAACGTGACAAAACGAATGCGGACGCAGGATTCATGCCGGTCGATCAAGTTTACCGCACAGCGCGGACCATCTCTTTCATCGCACGGCAGGATAGTCGAACAAAACACCGAAAGCACGCAATTTTGTCGCATCTGAAAAGCTTCCATCCCCGGCGTGTTTTAAAATCTTCCTTTCGCCGCTCCCTTCGTCCAGATTTGGATGCGAAGCGCAATTGGAAACACATGAAGTTGCTTGTCTTTGCTCACGTTCCACCGCCGCATCACGGTCAGAGTTATATGGTGCAGGTCATGGTTAATGGCTTCGGCGGCGACCGGCGAAAAAAACGAGGTTCCAGCCCGGAATCAAACCCGTTCGGCATAGATTGTTATCACGTCAATGCCCAATTCTCCGAGACCCTTGAAAACATCGGTGAAATCCAAGGCATGAAGCTGTTACGGCTCCTCCGGTTTTGTTTGGAAGCCGTCTGGTGTCGATTCCGTTACGGGGTGGTTAATTTTTACTATGTCCCCGCACCGGGCAAACGCGCTGCGCTTTACCGGGATTGGCTGGTGATGTTGCTCTGCCGCCCTTTCTTCAAAAACGTCATATTGCACTGGCACGCCGCCGGTCTGGCCGAATGGCTTGAAACTGCCCCCCGGTTGCGCGCCCTCACCTGCCGACTGTTCAAACCCGTGAATCTTAGCATCGTATTGTCCCGGTTTAATTATGCGGATGCGGCGGAAGTGTCGTCCCGGCGCATTTGTATCGTTGACAACGGCATTCCCGATCCCTGCCCGGATTTCGCGCAATCGGTTCTGCCGCGTCGCAAAGCCAGACTGGCCGCGCGCGTGAAGTTACTCAAAGGCGAGCGCCTGAATTCAAGTGAAGCTGCCGGCGCAGGCGGCGACCCGCAAATAGTCAGGGTATTGTTCCTCGCGCATTGCATGAAAGAGAAGGGCTTATTTGACGTCTTGGAAGGTATGGTTCTGGCCAATGCGCGGTGGAAAGAGGCGGATTGGCCGCTCCGCCTGCAACTCACGGTAGCCGGGGAATTTGTCCGCCAACAGGAGCAGGAAGAGTTCCACCGGCGCGTATCACAAGTCGGATCTGAAAAAGCCGCCCGGGTGGATTATCTGGGCTTTGTCAAAGGCGAGGCCAAGCGAGGAGCGTTTGCCGCGAGTGATTGTTTTTGCTTCCCAACATATTATCCCGCGGAAAGTTTTGGCCTGGTCGTGGTGGAAGCCATGGCCTTTGGCCTGCCCGTCGTGGCGACCCGTTGGCGCTCCCTCCCGGACCTGTTGCCGCTGGATTATCCTGGTTTGGTTGATCCAAAATCTCCCCGGCAAATCGCTGATGCCCTGCAACGACTGGCCGGCATGGACCTGGCCGAATCGTTGCGCGAAACGTTCCTCCGCCGTTTTACGTTGGAACGCCATCTGGCGAACCTGGCTGAAGCCATTCACAGCGTGGAAAGATCCTGAGACCCGGGGCAAATGCATTGCGAAATCACCTTCGATCTCTATCCTGACCGCATTGAAATTAGGACTGCTGCAACTGAATTCGACGGTTGGCGATTTTACGGCAAATCGCCAGAAACTCCTCAAGGGTTATGAAACCGCCTGCACCCGCGGCGCCGGGTTTGTCCTCGCGCCGGAACTTTTTCTGTGCGGCTACCCGCCACGCGATTTGCTGCTGCGCGCGGATTTTGTCGACACCAATCTCACCGTCCTGACGGAAACGGCTAAAAGCATTGGCAAAATTCCGCTTTGCGTCGGTTACGTGGACCAAAATCCCGACCGCCCGGGTCGCGCCCTCCGCAATTCCGCCGCGGTCCTGCAAAATGGAAAGATCCTCTGGCGCACTCACAAATGTCTATTGCCGACTTACGACGTTTTTGATGAAGACCGTTATTTTGAACCCGCGAAAAACATCACGCCGTTTGAGTTTAATGGGCGCAAGCTGGGCATCACGATTTGCGAGGACATTTGGAACGACCCGGATTTCTGGCCGGAGCGGCTGTATCGCCGCGACCCCATCAAGGAACTCATCGCGCAAGGCGCAAGGGCCATCATCAACATCTCGGCGTCGCCATGGCACGATGGCAAGGAACGCGTACGACTGGAAATGCTCCAGCGCGTGGCGCGGGACGAGGGCATCCCGTTGGCGTACGTTAACCTCATCGGCGCAAATGACGAACTAATCTTCGATGGTCACAGTGTCGTGCTTGATAAACGCGGTGAGCCGCTGGCTTCAGGCAGGGGATTTGCGGAGGACCTGTTGGTCGTGGACTGGGAAGCCAATGCATCGGCGCAAAAAGCCGGGTGGCCGGCGCGGGAACAGCAGTTGTTCGCGGCGTTGTCCCTGGGTATTCGTGACTACATCGGCAAATGCGGTTTCAAATCGGCCATCGTCGGGCTTTCCGGCGGCATTGATTCCGCCCTCGTCGCCGTGCTGGCGGCGGATGCGCTGGGGCCGGACCATGTCAGGGGCATTTCGATGCCGACGCGTTATTCCAGCGAAGGCAGCTTGAGCGATGCGGAGAAGCTCGCGAGAAATCTTGGCATTCGTTACGAGGTTTTGCCGATTGAAACCGTTTTTCAATCGGTTGAAAAACAACTGGCGAAAGTTTTTGCCGGGACCAAACCCAACGAAGCCGAAGAAAATGTCCAATCACGCCTGCGCGGTGTCACTTTGATGGCGTTGTCCAACAAATTTGGCGCGCTGGTGCTGACGACCGGCAATAAATCGGAGATGGCCGTCGGTTATTGCACCCTGTACGGCGACATGTGCGGCGCGCTGGCGCCGCTGGCGGACGTTTTCAAGATGGACGTGTACAAAATTTCACGCTGGGTCAACCGCGAGCGCGAAATCATTCCCGCCGCTTCCCTCACCAAACCACCCAGCGCCGAGTTGCGCCCGGATCAGAAAGATCAGGACTCGTTGCCACCCTACGAAATCCTGGACCAAATCCTGGACGCCTATGTCGTGCAAAACTTGAGCAAGCCGGAGATTATCCAACGCGGGTTTGCGGCCGCGGTCGTAAACGACGTCATCAACAAAATCACCTTCAGCGAATACAAGCGTCGTCAGGCCGCGCCCGGGCTGAAGGTGTCGCCGCGCGCCTTCGGCATCGGACGGCGGATTCCGATCGCGCAAAAATTCCGGGTGACGGTTTGATTTTCCAGTGTTACCATTTCCTGATTCCAACGACCAATCCGCCGGATGAAGTTTTCCATTATCACTCCCAGCTTCCGCAATTCGGAATGGCTCAAGCTCTGCATCGCCTCGGTCGCGGACCAGGAGGGCGTCGAGCTGGAACACATCGTTCAGGATTCCTGCTCCGACGACGCCACGCGGGATTGGTTGGCAGGTGATGCGCGCGTCAAGGCGTTCCTTGAAAAGGACAGCGGCATGTATGACGCGGTTAATCGCGGTTATCGGCGGGCAACCGGCGACATCCTCGCGTATCTGAACTGCGACGAACAATACCTGCCGGGCGCGTTGCGTACCGTGAATGATTTTTTTGAGCAACACCCGCAAATTGAAGTGATGCTGGGAGGAACTGTTGTCGTGAACGCCCAGGGTAACTATATTTGCCACCGGCATTCGCTGACACCCAAGCCATTGCATATCTGGTTTCGCTTCCCTGTTTTGACCAGTTCCATTTTCATCCGCCGGCGCGTCATTCACGAGCGCGGTATTTTTTTCGACCCCCGCTGGCGCGACCTGGGCGATTTCCATTGGATGCTGGCACTGATGAAAAATGCGGTGCCGATGGCGGTGTGCGATTCTTTCACGTCCGTTTTTACCGACACTGGCGAAAACATGAATTTGAGGCCAAATGCCCTTCGGGAAAAAAAGGAAACCGCAGCCCTGACCCCGCTCTGGATTCGATGGCTCAAACCGGTTTGGATTGCGTGTCACCGTCTGCGCCGGCTTGCCGCCGGCCACTTTTCATTGAAGCCGACCAGCTATTTTATTTATACACTTCAAAGCCCCGAACGGCGCGTTCGCTTCGATGTTGACAAACCGACGGCCGTTTGGTGGAACCGGCTTTGATGTCGCCGGCGGCCCGTTACCGGCACGTTGCCCACTGGCGGTTGCTCCTGAAAATGGGATTGCCACGCCGTCAGCTATCGAGCAAACTCGTTTCTCTCATGCAAAAGCAATCTGCCGTTGCAGGCGACCGTGATTTTTTCCGTGGTCAACCTGATTGGGCTTTCGGTAATTAAACCCCGGGCGTTCACACCTGGCTGCAATCAAAATAGCTGATATGAAAACAAAACGACTTGTCGAAAAGGACCCGGCCCTCAAAAAGGATGATCTGCTCGTCATCACCGGCGCCGGCGGTTTCATCGGCGGCAACCTGGCGCTTTATTTCAAGAACAAGGGCTTCCGACGCATCCGCGCCGTGGACAAGAAACCGCTCTACGAATGGTATCTCAAAGTGCCGGGCGTGGAAAATCTCTGCCTGGATGTCAGTCACGAAGACAATTGCCATCGCGTTTGCGAAGGCGCGGTGGAGGTGTACCAACTGGCTGCCGATATGGGCGGCATGGGTTTCATCGAGCGTTTCCGTGTCGAATGTCTGCGCTCGATTCTCATCAACACGCACATGGTCGAGGCCGCCTACCAGGCCGGTGTGCGCCGCTATTTTTACTCCAGTTCCGCCTGCGCCTACAATACCACGCTCCAACAGGATCCGAACGTCCGCGCGCTCAAGGAGTCCGATGCTTATCCGGCGATGGCCGAACGAGGTTATGGCTGGGAGAAACTCGTTTCTGAAATGTTCTGCCAGGAATACTGGATCGAACGCGGTCTGAAAACCTTGATTGCCCGCTTCCACAATGTCTATGGCCCGAACGGCACCTGGGACGGCGGACGCGAAAAAGCCCCGGCCGCCTTGTGCCGCAAGGTCATTGCAGCCATTGATGCCGGTAAGAAGAGCATCACCATTTGGGGCGACGGCACGGCGACCCGCAGTTTCATGTACATTGATGATTGTGTGAAAGGGATTGACATGATCATGCACTGCGATGACTTGATTGCGACGCCCATCAATCTTGGCACCAGCGAACTGGTCACGGTCAACGAACTCCTCTCGAAAATCGAAAAAATTGCCGGCGTGAAACTCAAACGGGAATACGACCTGACCGCGCCCCGCGGCGTGGCCGGCCGCAACAGCGACAACACGTTCATCAGGAAAGTTCTCGGCTGGGAACCGGCCACGCCGTTGGACAAGGGTTTGGCCGTGACCTACCAGTGGATCAAAGCGCAGTACCACAACCGCAAAAAAGGCCGGCGCGTCGTGGAATAATCAATTCGCACAGACAGCCATCGCCGGTTTACGGTTTGCTAACCGCCCAGCCGGTTCAACGCCTCGCGCTCGCACGCCGCGTATTTTTCGATGAGCCGGTCATAAACGCGCGCGGCTTTCGGGACCGGGCGGACCTCGCTGCCGGGAATCGGATCGGTAAAACCGGCAACCACTTCCTCCCAGGCCGGTTTTTGTCCTGCCTGGCACAGCCAGCCACGTGC
>JAJXYT010000066.1 GCA_021780375.1 bacterium
TGTGCCGCCAAACGGCGGCTACACAGGACGGTGTTTCGTCTCAAAGGGTGGGTGGTTTTGACCCGCGAAATGATGGGTGGTTTTGCCCGCGAACTGACAACAATGCAAACATGCAAACTGCGATCACATGCTGGAATGAGCCGTTGCAAGAAGGATAAGTGTAAGACAGTTTTGTGAATCGCTTTGCAAAGCAGATCGGAGGTGAAGCAGTGTTGGTTTGACTTTTTAGCGGCTTAATCAGGACAAAACAGCGTTGAAAAAGCCAAAGCAACGGTGCACTGGTCAAAACAACGCTGCAATGAATCATTTCAAGGCTGCAATGACACAGGTTAAGAAACTGCCGCAGAAACACTTGGAAGACGCATGGATAATGCAACGCTGCAATGACATAAAACAACGCTGTTTTATGTCAAAACAACGTTGCAACAGCCAAAACAAACCTGACAAAGAACGTTGCAGTTTTGTGAAGGACAAAGGCAGGTTGATTCAGGCCGATGCAGGATGCTTTTGCGGCCAACAAGGCTGCAAAAAGCCGTTGCGGCCTTGTTTTGAGTTCCCGCAGATTGAAATGAAGCGTTGCAAACGCGCGAAGAAGTTTTTTGAAGTGCGGCCACCGTCCTCTGTCCTCCGCCGTCCGTCATCCGTCTGGTGCCCAAATCCGGCGCTGGACTGGTCAACAATGGGCAAGCCCGTGTCGTTGCCGGGTTTTCGCAACATTTCCTGGAACCGTCATTGCTCATAGTAGTAATTCAACCGGGTGAACCCAAAGTCTTTGCTTAGAATAAGTCACATCACCTGCGACTCACAACTGTGGACGAAATTCACCGATTTGTTTCCGCAGCGTCGTGGCAATGAAACAAGCAAAGCCCAGCATAGAAACACTGTAACTGGGAATTGCTTTGGTGAGCGAAAAATATGTGAATAACTTTTTGTTGCAACGGACGAAACAAGATATTACAAAGCCTTCGTTTCTGAGGTGGATTCCATCGCTGACGTGCTGACGGTGGAGGGTGGGGTAAGCACAATGAATCGGAAGATCAGGGCGCGTCGTACCGGGCAGCCTGCTAGTTTTAGAGGTAAGGACAATCATTGTGTTGCGACCACTTCATCTGTCGGGTGTCTTCATTTCTCTTTTAATTCCAGGAAAAAGGCGTCGCCCGTTTTTACGGCTTCTGATGCTCCATTGCGAGCCAACCAGAAACCGTGCTCGCTCGACGATTGGATTGGGCTGATCCGTGAACCTTGTTCGCGCGGTGCAAGCAGCACGTTGGAGTTGGCGCGGCTGATGAGCAAAGCCCGGCGGAATCTACCCTATGGACGATGGAGCCAGTTGTGGCAGTCGGGTGGGTTGCCCTTTTCGAAACGCAAAGGCGAAATGCTGCTGGTCATTGGCCAGTGTGTGGAAGAGTTAGATGCGCAACATTCTGCGCATCTGCCCGCAGCCTGGAACACCCTGTATTATCTGGTCCCCTTGGGCCGCAAAACGGTGATCCAACTGATTAAGCAAGGACGTATTCATCCCGGCTTGAGCCTGCGGGTGGCCCGAGCACTTCTGGCCGAATATCAGCCTGGAGCGCAGCGGAAAAGTTCGCGCTCAAAACTTCGGGATCGGCTTGCGCGATTTGCCGCGTTTGTCCGGGCGGACATGGGAATCTGGTCGTGGGCGGAACAGGAATTCGTCAGTCGCCAGTTGAGGATTTTGGCAGAAGAAATTCATGGAATCGCGCGTTTCACCTCTGCCAATCCGCAGTCATTCGTGGGATTCGCGGATCAACCTGATTCGGTTATTCAGCCACTTGGAGAACCTTTCATTTGCATCTCAAAGTTATGAAGACATCCAGTTTATTCGCCATGATTCTGGCTTCGCTGACCGTGGGCGGCCAAGGCCAGATCGCCGAGGCTGCCAACCCGTCCGCAGCACCCGCGCCAACACCCTATGCCGTTGTCTCGCGGGACGCCAATTCGGCAGTCTGGCAACAGACGACGTATGAGCAAGCCCCCGGCGGCAGCATCGTGCCGCATGTCCATCAGTATGTGGAGATGGCGACCGGACTCAACCATTTGAGCGGCGGGCAATACGTACCCAGCACGGAAGATATCGAAATTTCTCCCGATGGCAGTTCGGCGTCAGCGACTAACGGCCAACATCATGTCTTTTTTCCAGGCAACATTTATAGTGGGACAATCAAACTGGTAATGCCAGACGGGCAATCGCTGCAAAGCCAGCCGATCGGCCTGAGCTATTTTGATGGCAGCAACAGTGTGCTCCTGGCTACGGTGACCAACTCGACCGGAGCCATATTGCCTTCGGGAAACCAGGTGATATACACCAATGCTTTTGCCGGACTCGACGCGAGTTTGGTCTATACGTACACGAAGGCGGGTGCTGAGCAGGACGTTGTGCTGACGGAATCGCCACCCGACCCGGCGTCGCTGGGCCTGAATTCCGCAAAAACCCGCTTGCAAATGATCACAGAGTTCATCGCCTCCCCGCAACCTGCTGTAACCGCAATAACGGTACCGACGGATGCCGGTAATCTTGAAGATGACACTTTGAGTTTTGGAGCGATGCAAATGGGCCACGGCAAGGCATTTTTAATTGGCAGCAATTCGCCTTCGGTGGGTGTGGACAAACGTTGGCTGGTGTTGAACGGAAGGCAATTTCTGGTTGAGGAAGTCCCCATCGTATCCATCGCCAATATCATTGACAGCCTGCCGCCCTATGTCGCCAAAGCCGGAACCAAGCCTGTCGTTTCAAAGAATTTGATTCTACCGCCACAACGGCCAACGCTCGGAATCCCCAAGACCACGTTCATTGCCAAGGCCGAGCCACCCACACAAGGCCTGGATATTGATTACGTGACAATGACTTCTCAGACAAACTGGACATTTCAAGGAGATACGACCTACTATATCAGCGGGACGGTGAATCTGTATGGCTCCAATTCATTTGAGGGTGGAGCGGTGATCAAATATACCAACAACGCCAGTATTATTGTGAATATCACTTACTTTGGCAGCCCAACAAATCTATATCTCAACTGGCCGACGAGCCCATACCACCCGGTGATTTTCACCGCCAAAGATGATAACAGCGTGGGCGAAACCATCAATGGTTCAACAGGCACCCCAACCAATTATTACGCCAACCCGGCTTTGCAAATAGAGGTGCCTTCGACCACCACATTGAACAACCCGGCCTACTTCCGGATCAGCTACGCGCAAGAGGCTTTGTGTTTGCAGGGTCCTTTCGTGCTTCAAGACGCTCAAATCGTCAACTGCCAGAATGGAATCCAGTTCTTCGATTGTACTATATCCTTAAGAAACCTTTTGTTTGCGAACGTCCAGACGAATCTAAATCCAATTCTTTATAATAACGGGCTGAATATTCAGAACTGCACGTTTAGTTCGAGTTCCAATCTCATCTGTGCTCAGGATTGGAGTGGCCAAAGTGTCACTGCTAATCTGACTAATTGCATTCTGGCCAACATGAGTAGCTTGACGAACGCACACGTCTATTCATTTACTTATCAAATTAACGGCGGTAATAACGGCTTTTACAACAGTCCGCCATTCGGAACAAATCAGGCCACGAACAATTTCTACCCATTTCAGGCCGTGGGCGGTGGAGGTTATTATCTGGCCAATGGCTGTGCCTTTACCAACGGTGCGACGACGAATATTGATCCAACCTTGCAGACTAACTTGTACCAAAAGACCGTTTATCCGCCGATTGCGTACACCAACGTAACGTTTACCAACGATTTGACGCTTAATCCACAGGCAGCGCGTGATACCAACGCCATCGCCTTGGGCTACCATTATGACCCGATTGACTATTCTTTTGGCGGCTGCATTGCTAATAGCAACATCACTTTCACGGCAGGCACGGCGGTGGGTTGGTTCCGTACTTCGTCGGGCTGGTACCACGCTGGCTACGGCATTCACATGGGGACGGGTGTGACCGTTTCCTTCAATGGGATAGCGACCGCCCCCACATACTGGGTGCGCTTGAACACGGCTCAAGAGCAGGACTTGACCGGCGGCTACGGGCCCGGTGGCATTGAAAGCTGGACAAGTGTCAACAGCCCCACTTTGATTGGCCACTTTATGCATTGCAGCATGGTGGGTTATGACGGCGGCAGCCGCCACTTCTCGGATGACTGGGGCAATATTGTAGGTGAGTTGACCGACTCGGAATTCCGGGGCGGCACGCTCGGCGTGTACCAGGACTACATGTATTACACCAATTGTCTGATGTGGCGAGTGGGGACGTGGCTGCTTAATGGCACTACAACCAGTTCATACACGCTGCGCAACTGCACCTTTTTTGGCGGGCAGTTTTTAATACAACGCAATAGTTCGGGTCCGACGCCGGTGTCGGTACGGGATTGTTCGTTTGACCAGACCAGCATTTCTACCAGCGATTATTGGAGCAGCAACACCAACCTAACAGATTATGATTACAATGCGTACACCAACACCACAGACCCATTTTCAATTGGAGGAGCGCATGACGTGGTCGTGTCATACTTCAACTGGCAGACCAGTTGGTTTGGGAATTATTATTTGCCGACCAATAGTCCTTTGCTCAATGCCGGCGATGTACCAGCCAGCGAGATGGGGCTGTACCATTTCACGATTCAGACCAACCAAGTGCCCGAGGGCACCAACACTGTGAGCGTCGGCTATCACTACGTGGCTACGGACGCCTACGGCAATCCACTCGACAGCAATGGGGATGGAATTCCCGATTATCTGGAGGACGCCAATGGGAATGGAATTTACGATACTGGCGACTTGGGCGACTGGCAGAATCTAAACCTCAACGTGATTATTACTCGGCCAAGAAATGGAAGCATTTTACCCTAATACTATGAATACCAAAAGTGTGATTGCCCATTTTCAAAGCATCATCGCACCGCTTTGCTCGCGATATTTGTTTGCAATTTTCATTTTGGGGAACTTTATTTTGCCAAGAGCAATAGCCGACCAGATCCCATATTATTCGGGAACTATTACAGTGGTCAATGACACGCCATATACCGTTGCGCCTTTTGTTTATTTCCTTGATGGTGATGGGGACACTGGAAACTTTTATCATACGTCACCCCAAACATTGCAGCCGGGGCAGGTGGGAGCGGTTACAGGGATCGTGACCGCATTTGTAGGTACAGATGGTTCACCCGGATGGGCTCCAGACGAGTATGGTGTAGCCATGGTGGCCAATGATGGCAATATATTACCTCCGGTTCCTAGAATTTATTCGGCAAACTCACTTCCAATTTCTCTACAGACTCCTTCTTGTAACGGAGTGTTGTATCTGATAGGCCAAACCAACGCAGACGACAACAACGACTTTCCCCCGACAAATTGCGGCTGCTCAACCTGTGGCATGCCAGTTTGGAGCGTTTCCGAGCCGTACATTTCTCTTTGGTTGAAGGATGAGCCCCTCGGTTATCAGCCTGCTGTCGGTCCTCGAATTTCTTTTGGACTGGCATTTAAACAACGAGAAATCGCAGCTGGATTCAATACCAACATTTTTAGCGTAGGGAAGAGATGGAATTGCTCCTGGCTTTCTTATGTGGCACCGGATACAAATGGAAACGAGGTGGTCTATTATCCGGGCGGAGGACAACGGACATATTATACGACCAACCCACCTGTTGATTATCTCACCGATACTCAATTGACAGGCAGTACCAACACCGGATTTACGTTGCTCCATCCAGACGGAAGCCAGGATGTTTATGGATTCATTGTGACCAATACCGCGGGCACTTTGTTAAAGGCATTTTTGACTCAACACTCGAATCCCCAAGCTCAAAAGAGCACATTCTCTTACTATCCGTATAATCCCGCAAATCCCGTTGTCCGATTACAGTATCTCATTGATGGCGACGGTCACAGCAATTCCATCTATTATGCCACCAACAATCTCTTTAGCACCAATCTGATCAGTCAAGTGGTTGACCCTTTTGAACGCACGACTACCCTGGCGTATGATACCAATGGCTGCTTAACAAATATTACTGACGTCGTCGGTAATTCCAGCGCGATCACCTATGATGCAAGTAATTGGGTGCACAGCCTGACTACCCCCTACGGCACAACGTCATTCACGCTCACTGACACAACAGGAACCAATGCTTCTCCGAACGGCCGTTCGGTGCTTGTGACCCAGCCGGACGGCGGCCACCAGCTCTATCTGTATACGAACAACGCTCCAGGCGTTAGTAACACCTATCCTGCGGCTGCCATCCCCGACACGTCACCCTTTAGCAATACGTTCGACACCACCAACCTGAATCTTCGTGACAGTTTTTACTGGGGGCCGCGGCAATACGCTAACCTGTCCACAACGAACATTTCGTCGTTTAGGACCAATGACTTTCAAAAAGCGCAAATGCAGCATTGGCTCATCAGTGATGGCGCGACTTTATCAATGGAACGCGATCCAAGTCCGGACAACGGCGGTACCATCGAGGGCCAGAAAACCTGGTATGACTATGGCGGCAAATATTTGTCCAGCTATCAAGGCACGCAAGTAGAGCCATTATTTGTAGCGCGCGTTCTGCCGGACGGCACCACCTCTATTACGCGGACCGACCGGAACTCGTTTGGCGCCGTCACCAACGAAATCAGCACCTATTCGACGGGAGGCACTGTTGCGTTCCGCACCAATATTTATGTCTATGCCACCAACCAGATTGATTTGCTCATCACGACCAATGCGTTGGGTGTTCAGGTTTCCAGCAACAGCTACAACGCCTACCACGAAGTCATGACCAACTATGATGCACTGAATGAAAAGACCATCTATACTTATGATGCCAGTCAGCGATTGACGAGCACCACATTTCCCACCGGTCTGGTCGCGACCAATATTTATAGTTCGGATGGGCTCCTCGCCACGCAGATTGACATCGGGATTGACATTGGTTATGCCACAAACAGTTACACTTACACCAATGATTTGGTGCTCACGCACACCGACGCCCGCGGCCTGGCCACCACCAATACGTGGGACAATTTGAACCGTCTGGTCAGCACGGCTTTTCCTGACGGCACCTTCATTGCCAACACCTACAGCAAGCTCGACCTCGTTCAGACCGTGGATCGCATGGGTTTCACCAATTCCTTTGGCTACGACAACATGCGGCGCAAAATTGCCGAAACCAACGCGCTGGGTGCGGTGACGACTTACAGTTATTGCACCTGCGGCTCTCTGGATTTCATCCTGGATGCAGCCACCTATGAGACACAGTTCTTTTATGACAACCAGGGGAACCTCACCAACACCCTTTATCCCGACAATTACAGCGTCACGCGCTACTACAACTTGCTTAAACAAGTCGTGAGCACCAGCGACAGCGGCGGCAACGGCCTTACCAACACCTACAACAACCAGGGTCTGCTCACCACCGTCAGCAATGCCTTCGGCCAGGTGCAAAGCATCAGCTACGATATCCTTGACCGCGCCACCAATACCGTGAACGCCAATGGTGTGAGCGTAGCCACAAGCTACGACAATCTGAACCGTCCGCTCAATCGCAGTTACCCGGACGGCGGCATTGAACATTGGGGTTACACCTTGAACGTCTCCGGCGCGACCAGCTACACCAATCAAATCGGCAACGTGGCCACCTATGTTTATGATACCTTGGGCCGCCAGACCACCAACGCGGTCTTGGGCGTGACCACCAACAGCTTCACCTACGACGGCGCGGGCGACCGGCTCACCCTCACCGATGGCAAGAACCAGACAACAAGTTTCGGGATTGACATTTACGGCAATGTAACGAACAAGATTGACGCGGCGGGGAACCTGGTGCTGGTCGGCCAATTTGACGCGGACAATCGGATGACCAACCGCTGGACGCCGGCCAAGGGAAGCACGGCCTATTCGTTTGACGCTGTTGGCAATCTGACCCATGTTGCTTATCCCGTCAGCCCGGCCATCAGCTTGAGCTACGACGTTCTCAATCGTCTGACAAACATGATTGATGCCGTGGGTGACACGGCTTACAGTTACGACAGCGTCAGCGAACTTTTGAGCGAGAATGGCCCTTGGGCCAATGACACCGTGAGTTATACCTACACAAACCGGTTGCGAACGGGGTTGGGTTTGAGCCAGCCCAGCGGCTCCTGGTCGCAAAGTTACGGCTACGACGTGGCGCGACGGCTGACAAATGTGACTTCGCAGGCAGGCAGTTTCGGTTACCAATACTTCGGTTCCGGCCCTTCGACACTCGTCTCTCGACTCGCATTGCCCAACGGCGCGTATATCACTAACACCTTTGATTCCGTCGCCCGCTTGCTTTCCACGAAGCTTTTGAATTCTAGCGCAGCAATTTTGGATTCCGAAAGCTACGCTTACAACCAGGCCGGCCAGCGTACCGCCGAGACCAACACCGCGGGCGATTTCCGCAATTACACTTATGACAATGCCGGGGAATTGAAAACCGCCAACGGCAAGGAATCAGGCGGCAGTTCGCGCTGGCAGGAGCAACTTGGCTACGTTTACGACGCTGCCGGTAATCTGAACTACCGAACCAACAACGCCCTGGTGCAGACGTTCAACGTCAATAATTTGAACGAACTGACGACGGCCACTGCTTCCGGGACGCTGACTGTGGCGGGGACAACGACAACTCCGGCTACGAGCGTGACGGTCAATACGTCCAATGCGGTGCTCTATGCGGACAGCACTTTTGCCAGTACGAACCAACCCATTACAAATGCCGCGTGGAATACCTATACTGCTATTGCCCAAGATAGTCATGGGAGAGTCAGTTCAAACACGG
>JAJXYT010000121.1 GCA_021780375.1 bacterium
GCAGCGCAGCCATCCTGGCTGCGGATTCAGTCGGCTTGGTGGGGCGAGGCTGCTGGTTACCGCCCCGCTTGATACCGGCGATAGTGCGGATTCAGGCGGTTTGGTGGGGCGAGCGTCCCCGCGAGCCGGGAGGTTGTGGAAAATGAGCTGCGGCTCGCGAGGACGCTCGCCCCACCGCGAGGAATGGCAGTTTCCAGCCGCCTGCTTTGAAGAACAATTCAACGATGCGCCCCGGCACACCCGGCGGCGGTTTGAATTTGCGGTTGGGCCGCTTTCGGGTTTAACTCCGGCGGTACGATGGAACTGCGCAAATCGAAACCACTGGCCCTGGCCGCAATGCTCGCCTGTTTGTTTTGGATTGGCGCACCAGTCAGATCCTCCGCGCAACAAGATCCGACCAATCTCTGGGTACTTCAGTTAAAGCTCTTCGCCCACGCCGACGCGTCGCCGGCGATTGCGCCCGACGGCACGATTTATCAGGCCATTTACAACGGCAAATTGTTTGCCGTCACGCCGGAAGGGAAAGTGAAGTGGATTTTCAAGGCAGGCCGCCAGGTCATGTCCGCGCCCGCGATCGGGGATGATGGGACGATTTATTTCGGATCGCGCGACTGGAAGTTTTACGCGGTCACCCCGGACGGCAGGCTCAAATGGACCTTTCCCACCGGCGCATGGGTGGATTCGTCGCCGGCCCTCGGCGCGGACGGCACGATTTATTTCGGCTCGTGGGACACCAACTTTTACGCGCTGCATCCCGACGGCTCGCGGAAATGGGTCTTCCCCACCGGCGGCATCATTGATTCCTCGCCGGCCATCGGCGCGGACGGGACGATTTATTTCGGGTCGCACGACAAAAAGTTTTATGCGCTGAAACCGGACGGCACGTTGCGCTGGACGTTTGCCACCGGCGGGCAAATCATCTCGTCTCCCGCCATTGCCGCCGACGGGACCATTTATTTCACCTCGACAGACGGCAACCTTTATGCGCTGCGCCCGGACGGCACGGAACGCTGGCGTTTGCACACCGGCGGCGCAACGGAGTCCTCGCCCGTGCTGGATCCGGCGGGCAACCTTTACCTGGCGGTCAACCAGGACGCCGTTTCCGTCAGTCCTGACGGCAGAACTCGCTGGAAACTGAGCACTGACGCCTCAATTGATGCGTCCCCGGCCGTCGCGGCCAACGGCGAGATTTATTTTTCCGCGCCGTGGCGGAGCTTGATGGCCGTCACCGGGGATGGCCATCAAGTCTGGCTGCTAACCACCGACACTAATCCCGAGCACGACAACATCATTACCTCTCCGGCCATCGGCAAGGATGGAACCATTTACATTGCGGAAGAGGATTGGCTGCACGCCATCAATTCCACCAACCGGCTGGCGCCGCTGGCGAAAAGCCCGTGGCCGATGTTTCATGCCAATCCGCGCCATACCGGACGAGCGGAACCGGAAGACCGGCGCTGACCTGACAGCGAAAAGGGAGGCGGAGAAATCGTGGCCAAAGGCCCGCCGGAGGCAGTCGCCGCCTGCGAAGAAAGCCACACGTGCCGATATTTGCAAAGCGCTCTGGAAGGCGAAGTCCTTTCGCGGCGGTGAAAAGTTCCGGTTAAGACAAAGCGGCCGATGTCGAATCCCCAGGAACGACCGGGGATGGGGCCGGCTTCCGTCGAACAGCGATGTAGGATTTGGGGATAAGCCCAAACAACCGCTCGGTCAGTATTTCGCAATCTGGAAACAGCCGTTGCATCTCATGTTTTCGCAGAAGCCTCGTGTTTTCCACCATCTCGTTAATCCGGCTGGAGTCCGGGCGTTCGAGCCATCCCCAGACCGTGCACCAGCGCAGAAGCCTTTTCTGCCATGAACGCGGGAAATAGTGAATCAAGGGCGTCATATAATGCGGCTCGACCGGACACTCGTACGCCGGGGTTTGCACCCACAACGCTTTGGCGATCCGGCGGATTTCCAGGGCGAACTGTTGTTGACGTTCCCAAGAGCCGACATGCTCAATCACGCTGTTGGAAAAACCAATTTCGTAGCTCCGGTCTGGCATGTTGAGGGAGCAACCATCCCCGACCAAAGTCCGGATGTTATGGTCGGGGGACTGCGCATTGTTCCATGGCACCTCATGAACATTGAGCGTGTCAATTCGCTTCACTCGCCGGGCATAGGGCGCCCAAAAGCCGGGATAACCTCCAACGTCAATCAAAACGTCCGAAGGAACTGGATTGATGAGCAAAAGGAACAGCTTGAATCGCCGCGCCCGCCACAGCTTGAAGATTTGTCCATAAATTGTGTGGATGCTGAACGGCATAGACGTTTCAGGAGACCGACGATCAATAATGTAGCCGCGCCGGAACCAGGGTGTCAATGCGGAATCGCACTGAACGCAATGCCGGCCAGCGCGGACTGAAATTCCTGAGGTCTCAACTCCAGTCGTCCCGATGCGGTCCGTCCGTGGTTGAGATTATTCTGTTTCGTGGGTGAACGCACGCCTTGGCAAGGCGTCCCTGCCAAGAAAGGTTATCGGGCAGTTCCAGGATGTCGCCGTTGGAAAGCCCGCACAGGGGGTGCGGTCATCGGGGTAAAGCCGCGAGAAGGGACCCTTTCCCGGGCGGGTTGGACTGCCCGGACCCGGCGGCAGACAGCGCCATTGAAAGCAACATTCAACCCGAGCAAACCGCAAAACGTAAGCATATCAGCGCTGAAACAGCCATAAATCAGCATGAAGAAAATGGTGTGCATGAGAAAGGCGGCGAATAAAAATCTATTTGCGATCTGCGGATCCGGCTCGCGGTGACGACAGATGAGATAAGTGACGCGGATGCCCAATGACTCGTTACCTCGTCGCCTACAAATTCAGGACAGTACTCCGCCTTAGGCTTGTTTGCGTCCTCTCGGCTTATAACATCTTGTGACGCACGCGACTGCCCGCTCGATGAAAATTCTGATCAATTGCAGTCTGCCATTTGCCCTGGCGCACGGCGGACAGCAGATTCAAATTGAACCCACCCAAGCGGCCTTGCAGTCCATCGGGCTGGAGGTTGAACTGCTCAGCTGGTGGGATGCAAACAAGTCGGCGACCTCAACCATTACGCCGGCAGGATGCCGACCTCGGCTGGGAGCAGCGCCGCCGTCCGCCGCATGTCGGCAAAAATCATCGGTATGTCGAGCTTGGCGTCCGGCCGGCGGTTCTCCACCCGCACGCGCTCGAAACCGATGCCGGCTTCCGCCAGCATCCGCTCCAGCATGTCACGCATTTTCACGGGCACGCCGCTGCCGACGTGGTACACCTCACCGGCCAGGCCGCAGCGGGCAATCTCCACCAGTAGGCGGGCGGCCTTTTCCACGGGCACGTAATCCCGGATGGAGTCGAGGTTGCCGGCCACGATTTCCCGCGTCTGCCCCTGTTTCAGCAGCGCAATCTGTTCCTCCATCCGGCCCACGAACAACCGGCGTGACGCACCCTTGCCGGAGAGGTTGAACAGCCGCGCCAAAACCACGTCCACGCCCCGCACCCGATGGTAGAATTGGGCAAGGTGGGTCTGGCAGACTTTGGACCAGCCATAAACCGACACGGGAGCCAGACGGTGATTTTCCTCCACGGGATTATCTTCCGGTTGCACCCAGCCGTATTCCGCCGCGCTGCCAATCAAGAGAACCCGGGCGGCGGGAGCGTGTGTACAAATCGCTTCGAGCAGATTTTGGGTGGTGGCAACATTCCCGGCGAAATCCGCGTTAAACTCGTTGGCGAACGTGCCTGCCAGATGAAACACCCGGTCCGGCCGGAGGGAGCGAACCAGGTCAGCCACCGCCTCCGGGCTGCCCAAATTGCATTCATGCGGGATGGCCAGCGGCACCGGGCGGCAATCCACTCCGTGCAACTCGTGGTGTTCCTGTCGCAAGTGCTGCTGAAGCGGGCGGGCAAGGAACCCTGCCGCACCGGTGATCAGTATTCTCATGAGCTGATGCCGAGACGGGCTTTGATTTCCTGAAATCGTTCACAAGCGGCCTGATAATCATCAGGCCGGCCGATGTCCAGCCAGTAACCCTGAAACGGCCTGGCCCTCATTTTCAGGCCCTGCTTGAGACCATCAAGCATGAGGTGGTCGAAGCCGTATGGCTCGCCCCGCTTCAATCGCTCGATCGTGCGCCGATGAAAACCATACACGCCCATGCTGACGTCGAAGTCATACGTGGGCTTCTCCCGGAAGCTCGTGATGCAGCCGGCGGGGTCGTATTGCAGCACGCCAAAATCCACCAACTGTTGCCGCCGAAACACGGAAACGGAGACGTCGTTGTCCGATTCACAGTGCCAGCGGAAGAATTCGGCGAAATTGAGATCGCAAAGCACGTCGCCGTTCATCACGAGAAAATTTTCCGGCAGGTCAGGAATCATCGTCAGCGGGCCTATGGTGTTCAGCGGCTTTTCCTCCATGGAGTAGTCAATGCGCAGGTCCCAGCGGGCGCCGTCCTGGAAAAACGCCTGGATCAGATTGGCGAGATGATTGACCGCAAGCGTGATATGTGACACGCCATGATGCCGCAACTGGCGGATCAGAACTTCCAGCACCGGCATTTCGCCGCCCAGCGGCACGAGCGGCTTGGGCAGGGTGACCGTATAGGGCGCCAATCGGGTTCCCTTTCCGCCCGCAAGAACGATTGCACGCATGGTATGTTTAAAGGTTGTAGATTTGCGCTTTGTAGCGGGCCAGATTGGCCGGCTGCCGGAGCCAGGCAATCGTTTCTGCCAAGCCGTCCGCGAAATTGGAGCGCGGCTGCCAGCCGGTGAGCGCGTGCAGGCGCTGATTGCTTCCCAACAGGCGGTCCACCTCCGAATCTTTCGGGCGCTTGCGCGACGCCTCCTGCTCCAGCCGCGCGGCGGGGTTGATCTGGCGGATCAATTCCTCCGCCAGGCGGCGCACCGAAATCTCCACGCCGGTCGCAATGTTCACCTCCTCGCCCACCGCAGCATCGCAGCGGGCCAGTGCGATCATGCCTTCGACGGTATCCTTCACGAAAACGAAATCGCGGGTCGGCTCCAGGTTGCCCAGGCGCAAGGACGGGGCGCCAGAAAGCAACTGGGTGATGATGGTGGGGATGACGGCGCGGGCCGACTGGCGCGGGCCAAACGTATTGAAGGGCCGGGCGATGATCACCGGCAGGCCAAAGGAACGGTGAAACGCCTCGGTCAACCGGTCCGCCCCGATTTTGGTGGCGCTGTAGGGCGACTGACCCTGATACGGATGCTTTTCATCAATCGGTACGTACTGCGCCGTGCCGTAAACCTCGGAAGTCGAGGTGACCAGCAGGCGCGCCACCTGGTGCCGGCGAACAGCCTGGAGCACGTTCAACGTGCCGCGGATGTTTGTGTCCACATACGCCTCCGGCGCGTGATACGAGAACGGAATGGCAATCAGCGCGGCCAGATGAAACACCACGTCACAACCGCGGACGGCATCGTCCAGATTGCCGGCGTCCCGAATGTCGCCGCTGACCACTTCGATCTGCGAGAGAGTTGCCGCCGGGAAAGTGTCGAGCCAGCCCCAGGTGTTGAGCGAGTTGTAGCAGACCAGGGCGCGCACCCTGGCACCTTCGGCAAGCACCCGTTCCACGAGATGGCTGCCGATGAACCCATCACCGCCGGTCACGAGCACGCGTTTGTCAGACAGTTCCATAAACTTTGCGCGGTATCACCGCGGCCCCGGCGGGCGACTGAGGCGCCTTTTGCGGGATGACAACTTTGCCGAAGATCACGACGTTCAGGTGTTTGCACCGGGTGACACGTACTGACCACGTTAGACATGGCCCACGGGGGCGTCAACGATTTTTTGCCGACAGGACCTGTTCGTAAATGCCCTTGAGCTGTTTCGTGACGCTAGGCCACGACAAAGGCCGGGGTGGTGCGGGCCGGGTGGGCGCGTTATCATAAAAACGCCGCAACACTGTGGCCGTCTCTTCGCTGCCCGCTTTTGGCGGGCAGTAAGTCGCTAGATCGCCAAAGTAACCGTGAGCCCAGGGCAAATCCGCCAGCAACACCGGGCAGCCGCAGGCGGCGGCTTCGAGCGCGGCGAGGCTGAGGGTTTCCCATTTGCTGAGCAGCACGAACCCGCGCGCTTCGCGGTAGGCCTGTGCCAATTCGGCGAGCGTGAGGAAGCTGGTGTGTCGCATTCCCTCCGGCTGTCGGCGGACAAACTCAAAAAACTGCAGGGCATACGGGTCTGTTTCGAACATGGGCCGGCCAATGAACCAGACAGGTGTGCGCGCGATGGCCGCCGCCTGCGCCACCTCGAGAGTACGCTTGATGGCCGTGATCCGGCCGACGCAAAGCAGCCACGGCCCGCGCACGGCGGGAACGCTTTTCAGGTAGGCATCTTCGACGCCATTGGACAAGACATGAGTTTTACGGGCGGGCGCGCCAAAGACGCGTTGAGCGATCAACGCCTCCCACGGCGTGCTCAGGATGATGGCATCGGCGGCACGATAACTTTCCCAACCGAAACGTGCCAGCAAGCGCGAAGGAAATAATTTTCGGGCCGTCCCGATAACCGCCGCCTGTGCTGCGAGCGCGGAACGGGGTCGCGCTCCGGTGCCGCTCAAAAGGACGGACATCACCACCGGGATGCCTTTGGCATGCGCCATCTGAATATAAGGCGTGGGTGCCCGGCCGAAGAAATGGATCAAATCGGCGTCTTGCCGGTCATCCCACCAGCGAAGCGGTTCTGCTTCTACACCGATCGCTTTAAGCGCCGCCAGGGTTTGTTCGATTTGAACCTGTATGCCCCCGTGCGCCAGCCAGAACGGACTGTCGTGATCAACTAGAATTTTCACGACAGGAATTTTATCCTGCTGAAAAGAACCGGAGCAATTCATTTCTGACCATCTGTCCAAAATCGCTGAACAAGTCTGAGACGGTTTGCTGGTTTAAACCGTTACCAATGGTTCTTGAGCACCTCACGGTAGATTTCCAGATGCCTTTGCGCGACGAATTTTGGATGATAGCGCTGCACGAATTCCGCAGGCGGGCTGGACGGACGCGGCAAACGGTCCCCGCCGGAAACCAGCCATTGCCGGACGGCCCGCTTCAATCCTTCCCAGTCATTCTGGCCGAGGATTTGGACACGGTCCACCCCTTGGGCAATGTCCCGGATGGCGCCAACGTCCGAGGCAAACAGATATAATCCCCGGGCGATGGCCTCGGCGAAAGTCAGGCCAAAGGATTCTTCAGCGGAGAAATGAATCATGGCCGCAGCCCGGTCAAACAACTGGCAAAAAGACGCATCATCAAGACGATGGGTATGTTCAAAACCACCATTTTTTTGGTTTGCCAGTTCCAGCCTGACCATGAATTCCGTCGCGTAGATCGAGTCAGGAGAGGAGCGCCCGACAAACAAGGTGTCAAACTGGAGGCCCTCTTCCCGGAGGGATTCCAACAGGCCCAGCAATTCGTGTTGGCGCTTTCGTTCGCTGATCACGCCCACGTTAACCAGCAGGGGCCTGCCGCCGGCAGGCGGATTGATCCGGGGAAAATCGAAGAACATTTTCTGGATGGCATTGGGTACAACCCAGGTTGGGAGCTTGTATTGGCTTACCAGGTTTTTGACATAGTCGGAAATGCAGATGATGCCTTGCGTTCGTGGCAGGGTAAATTCCTCCAGCCGGGCGGCGCACCAGGCATGGCTGCCGATTCGCGCCCGGAACCGCCGGGCCAGTTCGGCATGGTGGCCGTGGATGGTGATAATGTTGGGAAAACCGGAAAACACCGCGCTAATGGCACAATCGCGCTCAGTGCCCTGACCGTGAACGATGTCCGGCCGGATTTCCTTCAGCTTTTTACGGACCGCGCGGATGCAGCCCTGATAACCGGTGCGCATCCAGCCAATTTTGGGCACATGCAAACTGTGGAACCAGACGTTGTCTGCCAATTTTTCCGGCGCGCGCATCGGCTGTTGCGTGCAGGAAACGACATGCACCTCGATTTCTGGAATTTCCGCGAATCCCTGCAACAGGGCTTCCGGCGCCTGGCCGAATTCGGGCTTGGGCCGCTCGTAGCGCCGGATAATTTCACGCCCATCCGAGGTGAGGAAGCCAACACGCAGCATATTCACACAGACCTGAATAGAGGATCATCCATTAACGACAAGCCGGAAACCTGGAAAAGCTGGCGCCGATTTGCTGCTTTTTCGCGCCGATATTGCAGCCATGCGGGCAGTCCGTGGAGCAGCAGCTCGCGCCACAAACCCGCCAAGGCGGGCGGAGTACCTCGATAACTTTCGGCGGCAAACAGCATGTCGCTGGCCTTGAGCGCGCCCTCCCAGCGCAGGGCCACGGCGGTGGCCAGCCACCAACGGTACAAAGCCGTTCGCTGCTCCATCCAAAGTGCTTTTGCCAGCGGCGAATACAAACTCGCAGTGTGCAACGCATAAAAGGGCGTGAGCTTGCGCTCGATTTGACGGCTGACTTTCTTGTGCGGCGATCCGCTGATGGACCCGCTGTGCATCCGGTATTTAATCATCGGTTTGGCGTCATAAAGGAAATCAAAGCCGGTGGCCGCAAGCAGGGTCCACAGCACCCAATCCATTGTGTGTTGCCAGCAGGGGGTATAAAACGGCAAGACCAGACGCGTGATATCCATGCGAACCAAGGTGGATGGCCAATTAAGGATGTTATGTTGGAGCAAGATTCGGAGCATCCGTTCTGCGGGCAAGGATTCGGGCAGGCGACGGCTTAATTCGGGCAAAGCACGCTGGGTATTGTCAGTCAGATACGGTTTGTCATTCTCGTCAATCCAATT
>JAJXYT010000025.1 GCA_021780375.1 bacterium
TCGGGAAAATCGACGTGTTGGCGCCGGGTCTGAGACCGGCGTTCCGGGTGTCAGCACCACGAGTTTTTTGCGGAGGTCTCATTTGGCCGGTCTCATCAGGTCAATGACCCTGCCGGCGGCAAATGACCGCCAGATCGGCCAGCGCCCGGGTCATGGACATGAATTCGCGCATGATTTGTTATTTCGTCAAATAACGAAATAAGTATCCCCCCGGCGCGGAGAAAAGGCAAGCGTTTTTTTGGCGGCGGCAGGCCCGGAAATCCGGCGCGACGGTTGACGGGCGGGACAGCGCGGCGTAAGCTCCGTCCTGCGCCATTGATATTTGGCTTCCATGAAAATCACCGAAGAAAAGACTTCCGCGGGGGGTGGGTTTCCAGCCTGCGACCCGCGCACCTACATGTCCGCCGAACGCACCTTTCTGGCCTGGATCCGGACCGGCATCGCCCTCATGGGTTTCGGATTTGTGGTGGCGCGATTCGGCCTGTTTTTACAGGAGCTGGCCCTGAACAAAATGCTGGAGCCGGACAAACACAGCGGGTTTTCCCTGCCGGTGGGCGTGGCGCTGATTGCGATTGGCATTCTCGTCACGGTGGCGGCGGCCGTCCGCCATCACCGCCAGGTCCAGGCCATTGACCGGGGGGAATTCCGGGAGGCCTACGGTCAAACGTTTGCCTTTTCGGTGGCGGCGATCCTCGCGCTGACGGGACTGGCGGTGGCCATCTATCTTCTGGCGGTGGTCTAAAGCGCGCCGGCCAGGCGCCGGAGGCAAATCCGGCCCGCCGTCTGAATTCAGAATGCAATCGTCTAATGATTATGTTAACAATTAGTTCTTGACACTTAAACGGGAAGGGTGTTGGATGGGGTCGGGTTGGACGGGAGTTGCGTCGGGGCGTCAGGTTTCCGTGTTTTGATGATGGTGAGCGGCCTGTCGCGGCGAAGGAGAGGCCGGCTTCACTTGCGGCATTTAAAATGAAAGGTGTCGATTCATGAAGGCAAACGGTGAGAATCCCCGGACCGTGGCGGTTTTCATTGCCATGGCGATTGGCTTTCTGGCGATGCCTTTTTCCGCCCGGAGTGTGACGGTTTACCATTGGTACAGCATCGGGCCGCAGCCCATCAACACCAAACTGGGCTTCAACAACGACACGCTTTCGTTCAATTACGAACAGGACAGTGGCCGGGTGACGGCCCTGGCCGTGGATCCGTCCAACCCGAATCATTGGCTGATCGGAGCGGCCCAGGGTGGCATCTGGGAAAACACCAATGCCGGACCGGACTGGCCTCGCACGGATGACCAGCCGTCGCTGGCGATGGGCGCCATTGCGTTTGCGCCCGGCGACCCGTCCCTGGTTTACGCCGGCACGGGCGAAGCGAATTTCCGCGGCGACGATTACGCCGGCGCCGGGCTGTTGGTCTCGCGGGACGGCGGGACGCACTGGCAAATGGTCAACACCAATTTTGCCCGGACCTCGTTCAGCCACATCGTGGTCGATCCGTTGAATTCCGGCAATCTGGCGGTGGCCACGGTTCGCGGCGGCGGCGGCGTTGGCGAAGAGGCTTCGGGCTACGGCAACGTTCCGGGCGCTCCGCCGCGCGGCGTGTTTGTGTCCACGGACGGCGGCACCAACTTCACCCGCGTGCTCACGGGGGAGGCCACGGCGCTGACGGCCAACCCGAACAATTTTAACGAGCAATATGCCGGTCTGGGCGAAATTTACGGCGACCCGGCCAACGGGGTTTATCGCACGACCAACGGCTGGCAGAGCTCCCAACTCATCCCGGGGCCATGGGCGACGGACGTCACGTTGATTTATACCAACATCCCCATTGCGACCAACACCTTCGTCAATTGCACCAACAGCAACGTGGGCAACAGCAATGTGTGTTACACGAACATCATCATCACCACCACCAACGTGTTGGTGGGGACCAACATAACGACGAACGCGCTGGGCCGCATTGCCATGGCCATTTCACCTTCCGACCCCAATGTTCTCTATGTGGGCGTCGCCGATATCCGTACCAATTACCTGGCTGATCTGGCCGGCATCTGGTCCACCACCAATGCCTGGGAGGCCAACCCGACCTGGACCGAGCTTCCTTTCCCGGCGGTGGAATCCGACTTCATCAGCCTGCCCCGGTTCTGGTACATGTTTGATCTGCTGGTTGACCCGAGCGACCCGGCGGTGCTTTATCTGGCTGAATTCAATGTCTGGCGATATGACTCGGGCGGGTGGACGCCGCTGGCAGATTGGAGCACGGCGCATGTCCACCCGGACAACCACGTGATGGTGTGGGTGCCCAAGGGCGGCGGATCCTATTCGATGTTGTTGGGCAATGACGGAGGCTTGTATATCAGCGACCCGGGCGTTTCCGGGTATTGGACGAGCTTGAATTCCGGGCTGCGCATCACGCAGTTTTACAAGGGGGCGGTGGATCCGACCGGCCAGAACGTGCTGGCGCTGGGCGGGGCGCAAGACAACTTTACTTCCCTCTACACCGGCGGCACCGCCTGGCCCGTGGTCGGACCCGGTGACGGTGGCGACTGCGCGATTTCCAGCGCTGATCCCCTCAACGACTGGGCGCTTTCCTCGGACACGGAGACCGACGATCATACGTCGCCCAACCAGGTTGACATTCTGCGGACCCTGGACGGCGGCTTCACTTCCCCGAGTTCCGGGGCAGATGATATCAACGATGGCCTTCCGTTTTCGGAACAGTTCTATGTCCACTTTGAAAAAGCGCCTTATGATGATGACCTGCTGATTGCCGGCACGGCCCGGCTGTGGCGTTGCACCAACTATTTCAGCGGCACCATTCCGTCCTGGTCTCCCAACAGCCCGACGCAGTCCGGCTCCGACGGTCTGCCGGTGCCGCTCAGCGCCATGGCCTTCGCCCCCTCGGACACGCGCGGACAAATTTATGCCTTCGGTACCGAAGACGGCCAGTTACGAATCACGTCCAATGGCGGCGGCAACTGGAATGATCTGGATCCGGCCAACGCGGTCCCCAACCGCTACGTGAGCGGACTGGCCTTCAGTCCCACCGATGCCAATACCCTCTATGTCACGCTTTCGGGTTACGATGAGGACACGCCCGGCCAGCCGGGGCATCTTTTTAAAACGACCAATGCGCTCGCCGCCGCGCCCGTCTGGATGGATGTCAGTCCGCCGGTGGATCTGCCGAACAATTGCCTGGCAATTGATCCCAACAATGCGGCGAATATTTTTGTTGGGACCGATCTCGGGGTCTGGTCGGGGGATGGCGGAGGTTCCTGGATTCACTTTGGCCCGGCCGATGGCCTGCCGAACGTGGCGGTCTATGATTTACGTTTCAATGCGAACAGCCAGGTGACGGCGTTCACCCATGGGCGCGGCGCGTATCTCTTTGCCAAGTACAACCTTCCCATTCTGGTTTTCGTCCCGCCGAACTACCATCCGACACCCAACTGCCTGACGTGCCCGCCGGACCAGCTGTGGTTCAATCCGGGCGACCAGGAGTCGATTGAGGTTCCGCTGCAAAACATACTTACGGTGGACACGGTGGATTTGCAGGCGACGCTGTTGCCCTCGGCGCAGATCACGCCGATCACCGGGACGCAGGATTATGGAGTGGTGGCCGGACAGGGGCCGCCGGTTTCGCGGATGTTCCAGTTTATCGCCGGCGGTCCGGGCGTGGCGGGTCCTTCCGGCAATGCGTGCGGGGACGCCGGGCAAATGGTGTTCCAGCTGCAAGACCAGGGAACGAACATCGGACAGGTGACCATTCCGTTTCATCTCGGCATTCCCAGTCATCCGCTGGTGGAAGATTTCGAGGAAGGGCCGCCGCCGGCCCTGTCACCCGGCTGGACCAGCACGGCCACCGGCGCCGACCCGCCCTGGATGACAACCACCAATTCGCCGGCCAATCTGCCTGACATCGGAGAGGACGAATTCCCGCCGCCACCAAGCACCAACACCAGCGTTTTTGTGCCCGACCTGGTCGGCACGGGCCAGAGCGATCTGACTTCTCCGCCGTTCCCGGTGGCGACACCGCAGGCCCAGCTCTATTTCCATGAGGCATTTAATCTGTCCAACCCCAATGACGGCGGCATTCTCGAAATCGCCATCGGGTCCCTGCCCTTTCAGGAAATAACCCAGGCCGGTGGTTCATTTGTCAAAGACGGCTACAACACCACTCTCTCTGATCGCAACCCGCTCGGGCCGCGCCCGGCCTGGTCGGGGAACTCGGGCGGCTGGCTGCCGGTGCTGGTCAATCTTCCGCCAACGGCGGCCGGACAAACCGTGCAACTGCGCTGGCATTTTGCCGGCGTCAGCGGCACGACCAATGGCGGCTGGTTCGTTGATTCAGTCTTCGTCACCGAGCCTCTCTGCCTGCCGCCGGTGAGCAACCCGGTCATCCTCAACCCCGCCCTGAACGGAAACCTGCTGACGTTCGCCATCGACACGGTGACCAATCGCAATTACGTCATCGAATACGAGACCAACCTGACCGAGGCCGCGTGGCAAACGGTGGAAACGCTTCCGGGAAACGGCAGCCAACAGGTGATTAGTGTTCCGATCGGGCCGGAGCGCCAGCGCTTCTATCGTTTCGAGGTGCAGTAAGCTGCGGCGGCAGCTCAAAGGTTGGAGAACCGAAGAACCGGAGCGGGTGTTTCCGCACGCCTTTCACCCCCTGCGCCCGGTCGCCGGGCCGACGGTGGCACGATTTCACCATTCCCTGCCAGGCGGCACGGACACTCGAGTTTTAACCAGCCGCCGGTTTTTCCGCGGCTTTGGCCCCGGGATGGCGGATGTCCTGCGCTTCGTAAAGATAAACAACATCCTCAGCCATGTTCTTGGCGTGATCGGCGATGCGTTCGAGGCTTTTGGAAACCACCATCAGGTGCAGACAGCGGCTGATGGTGTCGGGATTTTCAACCATGTATTGGGCCAGCGCCTGGTGAATTTCCTTGTTGAGCGCGTCCACTTGCTTGTCGCGCGGGACGAGGGCGCGGGCGGCGGCGGAATCGTGGTTCACAAAGGCATCCAGCGCGGCCTTGAGCATGTCGAGCGCCATCCGGGCCAGGCGCGGCAGGTCGAGATTGAGCTTCACCGGCGGTTCCTGGCTCAAATCGCGCGCGCGCTTGGCTATTTTCGTCGCCTCGTCGCCGATGCGTTCGAGGTTTTGGGAAATTTTCATCGCCACGGTGACCAGGCGCAGATTGGTGGCCAGCGGCGCCTTGGTGAGCAGTTGGACGACCATCTCGTCTATTTCGACTTCAAACCGGTCGAGGACGCGGTCATTTTCCTTCACTTGCAGTGCCAGATCGTGGTCGCGTTGGAGCAGCGCGTGTAACGCCTGGTTCACGGCGGTTTCAGCATGGCTGGCCATCGTCAGCAGCTTCTGCCGCAATTCGTCCAGCCCCGCTTCAAAATAATTTTCCATAAGCTCAAATCCTGATCTTAATCGTAATCTTAATCTTGCTCACAATCGTTATCAAACCGGGATTATGATTAAGAGCAAGATCAGGAGTTCAACCAAACCGTCCGGTCACATAATCTTCCGTGCGTTTTTGCGACGGACTGGCGAAAATTTTCGTCGTCGGCCCGAACTCGACGAGTTCGCCGAGATAAAAGAACGCGGTGGAGTCCGACGCGCGCGCGGCCTGCTGCATGTTGTGCGTCACGATCACGATCGTGTAATCCTTTTTCAATTGCACTATCAAGTCTTCAATTTTGGACGTGGCCAGCGGATCGAGCGCCGACGCCGGCTCATCCATGAGCAGCACTTCCGGTTCCACCGCCAGCGCGCGGGCGATGCACAGCCGCTGTTGCTGGCCGCCGGACAGGCTGATGGCGGGGGCGTGCAGGCGGTCCTTCACCTCGTCCCACAACGCGGCCATGCGGAGCGATTGCTCGGTGCGTTCGGCGAGCAGCTTGCGGCCGCGGATGCCGTTAAGCCGCAGGCCAACCGTGACATTTTCGGTGATGGACATGGTCGGGAACGGATTGGATTTCTGGAACACCATGCCGACGCGGCGGCGGACGATGACGGGCTGGACGTCGTGTGCGTAAATGTCGTCGCCGAACAGGCGGATTTCGCCTTCCATGCGGGCTTCGGGATTGAGTTCGTGCATCCGGTTGAGGGCGCGGAGGAAGGTGGATTTGCCGCAGCCGCTCGGTCCGATGATGGCGGTGACGGCGCGCGCGGTGATGTCCAGCGAGACGTTTTTGACGGCCTGATTTTTGCCAAAAAAAATGGAGAGGTTTTTCACGGTCAGCGCGGCGGAACTGTTTTGGGTATCAGCCATGGGCTAAATTTTATTATGGAACCGGTCACGCGTCATAAAACGCACGCCGATGTTGACGAGTAAAACAAGCAGGAGCAAGATCAGCGCGCCCGCCCACGCCTGCCGGTGCCAGTTGGGATAGGGACCGATGGCGAAGATGTAAATTTGCAGCGGGAGGGCCCCGGTGGGTTCGGTCAATTTATGCGCCCAACCGGAATTGCCAAAGGCCGTGAATATCAGCGGCGCGGTTTCGCCGGCAACGCGCGCCAGGGCGAGCAAGGCGCCGGTGACAATGCCCTTGAGCGCGGTGCGAACGACGATTTGCACGATGGTCCGCCATTTTGAAATTCCCAGCGCCAGGGAGGCTTCACGATAACCCCCGGGGACCAGTTGCAAGACTTCCTCCGTCGTGCGCATAATCAGCGGAATCATCATAAATCCCAGCACCACGCCGCCCGCCAGCGCCGAAAAACCGGAAACGGAATTATGCAATCGAATGATTGCGGCAGTGCAAAGGCCCCATACGCTGGTGGATGAAATGCGGTTGGCCACCGGCGTCCCTTGAATTTCGCGATACCAAATCATGACATCACGTCCGGTTCGCAAGGCGTCGAATTGATGGATTCCGTGCAAATTGAGGCGGGTCTTGGCGCCCACTTCGAATGTCTGACTGACGCCCGTCCGATTCGTCACCGTGACTTGATGCCTGGCCGTATCCACGAATTTGATGTTTCCATGAAACGGCGCCGGCCAGGCTATCACCATCAAGCCGTAAACCACGAGACCCCAGACAATGGATGGCACGCCGTTAAGAACATCCGCAGCAAAACGGATGCACCAGTTCGGCCGCGAACCGCCATACTCGGAGAGAAAAACGCCACCCAACACGCCCACGGGCACTCCAATGAGCGGGGCCAGCAGCATCAGAATCAACGTGCCGACAATGGCGTTGGCCATGCCGCCGCCACTATCGCCCGGACCGGGAGGCAGTTGTGTAAAGAACGCCCAATTGATCGAGGTGAACCCCTCCTTGACGATGTGGTAGAAGACCAGCACCAGCGGCGTCATCACCAGAATCGCGCACGCAAACGTGACGACTTGCGACAGGACGTTTTTGAAATTGCGCCAGCGATGGTTTGGTGCAGTCATTGAATTGCCGAGTGCCGATGGCCAATGGCCGATGGCGTCGGAATTGAGCGGTTGTCACGTTTCGATAATTCAATCGTAAATCGTGAATCGTAAATCATAAAACTAATGTTGTGGTTTGACGCTCGGCCCGGCGAAGGTTTTCAAAAGCAATTGCGCGAAAATGTTCACCAACACGGTGACGCCGAGCAGGACCAGTCCGAGTTCAAACAGCGCGCTGTAAAACAAATCGCTGACCGCTTCAGTGAATTGGTTGGCGATCCAACTGGCCAGCGTGCTGCCGGGCGCAAACAGCGATTTGACGAATTGCGCATTGTTGCCGATGACCATCGTCACGGCCATCGTTTCGCCGAGAGCGCGTCCCAGTCCGAGAACGACCGCGCCGAAAATTCCCTTTTTGGCGTAACTCAACACGGCGATGCGCGTGACTTCCCAGCGCGTCGCGCCCAGCGCGTAGGCGGCCTCGCGCTGCAATCCGGGAACGGAGCGCAGAATTTCGCGCGAAACCGACGTGATGATGGGAATAACCATGATGGCGAGGATGACGCCGGCGGCCAGCATGCAATAGGGGCCGTAATCGGGGCCGTGAAAGATCGGCAGAAAACCGAGCGTCGCCCGCAACACCGGAAAAAGATGATCGTGCAGCCACGGAGCCATTGTGGACAGACCCCAAAAACCCAGGATGACGCTGGGCACGGCGGCGAGCAATTCGATGAACATAATGAGCGGCTGGCGCACCCAGAGCGGCGCGAGTTCCGTGACATAAACGGCGGTGGCGACGCTGATGGGCACGGCGATGATGAGCGCAATGAGCGACGAGACCAGCGTGCCCAGGATAAACGGCAGCGCGCCGTAGATGTCGTTGCCGGGATCCCAATCGCTGCTGATGAGGAAGCGCCAGCCAAATTGGTGTAACGCCGGCTTCGAGCCGACGAAAAGTTCATAGCCGATGAGCGCGATGAGCACAAAAATCGAAAACGCCATCAACAGCGTCAAGCATTTGAAGGCGCGGTCGCCGAACCGGCCGCTGCTTTGCGCGGGTTGTGATTTCGTTGCCATTTTTTAACGCAAAGGCGCAAAGGCGCACAGATGCGAAAGTTGAATGAAAAAAACATCCCACATCCCACATCCAACGTTCAACATCCAATTTTTCAACATCGTCATTTGCAGGAGCCGAGGTAACGAGGCTCTAATCTTTCACATGGTTCAGAGCCTCCTCACGCCGGCTCCTGCTTTTACAAATCAAAAGGACGAAGAGCGGGAGGAACCGCGCTCTTCGTCCGGCC
>JAJXYT010000176.1 GCA_021780375.1 bacterium
CACGCCCGCCGCCGCGCCGCCGTTTCCCTGCGCCTGGCTCACCTTCAGCAAATCATTTTCCTTCATCAATGCCCGCAACTGTTGCTGAACCTGGGCCAATTGGGCCGGTGACACCGTCGCCGGTTGTGCCGCCAGCGCTTCCTTGAGTTTGGACTGCAAGGTTTCGTTGTTGCCCTGCAACCGTCTGACCTGCTCCTGCAAGGCGCTGAGCTGCGATTGCAGTGGCGCCGTGGCGGCGGCGATGGCGGCGGCGGTATTGGTTGACACGGCCGGCGTGCCGGGCGCGGCGGGCGCCGCTGCCGTCGGCGGCGGCGCATTGGTTGAGGGAAGGCTGGCCGTCACCCCGGCGATTTTTTCGGCCAGATACTTCAATCGGAAATTGACGATCCGGGGATTCCAGTCCGGGAAAACCTTTTGGAACCTTTGCAGATCGTTCTGCGCCTCGGCATAATCGTCCAACGCCCGGCGGGGTTGGCCCGAACTGTCGAACGCGTCCGCCTGCTGGATCAGGGCGTAAATAATGAGGTACTGATCGTCGGAATTCTCCTGCGCGCGCGCCCTCGGCGACAGCGCCAGCGCCGCAAACAAAACCGCGAACACAGTCAGGCGTTTCATGCTGGCAAAATACTCCAAGCGGACGTGACTTGGCAACGTCTGGCGCTCCCTTTTATGATCTGAACAGGGCGGATCGGGCAGCGCCGCCCAATGTGCCGGCCAACTTCCCGGCTCGTCGGGAGCCTCGCGCCACCCAACCCGCCCGGCACGGCCGACCGATCTGACAGACAATTGACCTGTCCGGCCGGTTCTGCTACCTTTCCGCCACTCGTAAATCGCGCCATGAACACCGCGCTGAACCAGCACGTGCTAGTGTTAAACCGGTTGTGGCAGGCAGTCAACGTCTGCACCGCCCGGCGCGCCCTCACGCTGTTGTTTCAGGGCCACGCCCAGGTCGTGCTCGACAGCAACGACGGTTCGTTCCACACGTTTGATTTCGACGAATGGCGCGACATCTCCGCGAATGCGCCCCGCGAGGAGTCGGTTTCCGCCATCTCCTTCCGCATCCGCGTGCCGCGCATCATCCTGCTGCTCATTTACGACCGGTTGCCGAAAAAGGAAGTCAAGTTCACCCGCCATAATATTTTCGAACGGGACAAAAACACGTGCCAATACTGCGGCCGGGTGTGCGACCGGAAGGATTTGAACCTGGATCACGTCATCCCGCGCGACCGTGGCGGCCCGACGACGTGGGAGAACATTGTTTGTTCCTGCATCGAGTGCAACACCCAGAAGGCCAACCGCACGCCGCAGGAGGCCGCGCTGCATCTCATCCGCAAGCCCAAGCGGCCGAAGTGGCGGCCGTTCGTGCAGATCAATTTCAGCCTGCACCGGCACGACAGTTGGAAACACTTTATTGACCTCGCCTATTGGAACGTCGAGCTGGGCGAAGACGTCGAGTGATTTGCGATTTCCGATTTACGATATACGGGCTCATCACCCATTTCGCCGGCGTTCGGAGCGCCGAGCACCGTCTCGGCGCGAAGCGATGAATTATCCCGGCGAGCCGAGACGGTGCTCGGCGCTCCAATTTTGCAGAGGTCTCATATCGTAAAGCAAAAATGATGAGCCTCCTCACGTCGGCTGCTACCTTCAGACTGAAATGGTCCGCGGCGACATTGACAGATCGTCGGCAGGAAAGGTAAGATGGCTTCAACGGCGTGTTCGTCTATCGGTCAGGACGCTGGATTCTCAATCCGGAAAGACGGGTTCGATTCCCGTACGCGCTACCAAACTCAGCTTGAGCCAATGATACCAATGGCTTCTCCCGTTCCGGCTTTTTCAAAATCTAAAAGCGGGAATAAAGGCCTTCCCATTACTGGCTTTTGACCGGTGCTTTACAATGAATTTGCCCGTGCGCCGCGCAAATATTTCCCGGGACAACCCGTTCTATGGATTCATTTCAACGCGGTAGAACTTTTGTGAGTTGGTTGGCCCGAGGTCCAGGTACAAGGTGGTTGGCCCCGTGGCGGTGATCACACCACTTATGGGAACGAAACCGGCTGCCAAATTGGTCGTGGCCATGACCTGATAGAGCTTGTTGGAGACGCTGGACCAGGCCAGCAGGTTGCCATCGGTGAGACTCAGGATGCGTGGAATTGAGCCGGGATCGAGCAGCAGCACGCCGGCGCTGCCGGCGCTGAATGGCCCTTGAACCCCGGCATTATTAACCGCGCTCACTTCCGCGTAGAGCGTCGCACCATATCCATTCGTCACCGTCAAGGTTGTGCCTTGGACGAAGCCGTCGAAAACATCGGAGGCGCCGGGTGAAGTCCCGACCATAACCCGATAGCCTGACACACCGCCGTCCGGATCCTCCAGCGGGAGCCAATGGAACGTTACACTGTTGCCAATGACGTAAATGTTGGTCGCGGTCGGCGCGGCGAGGATGGCCGGCGGTGTCACGTCGTAGAGCTTCAAATATTGCGGTTCGAACGGGGCATTGGTCCAACCGGCGGCAGTGGTCGGCACCGGATTAAGCAAAATCGGCACGCCACCGGCCAGCAGATTGCTGCCCGCCATCCCGTTCGTGCCCCAAAGCCAATAACTCCGGCGGTTCGGATCAATTGCCTGGTAGGCTGCAATGTTCTTTGCGTTGTACAGGCGGCCCGGTTTGATGCCGAAAAGGTTGGTGCCGTTCCGGGTGATGTTGACGTTAAAATAACCCTGTTCGCTGTTCGTGCAGGCAAGGTTCACAAAGGCGAAGACCACGTCGTTAAAATTCGGAGAGCCATTGGTGGCGGTGAACTTGGCCACCGCATAAATATCGGGCTGCGGTGCGGTCGGACTCAGAAAAACGCGGTTGGCGCTTTGCAGCGCCGGGCTGGAAAGGCGGGCGGTTCCGACGGCCGCGTAAAGAGGATAAAGCTGATCGATCCTCAGGTTGCCAACGGCCGCGGCAATGGCAGGCGCCAGGGAATTGAACACGTACATGCTTGGAACATCGCCCGCGTAAACAGAGAAACCAAATGATTCCGTGGTGCCCAGTTCCTGGCCGTAGAAAATATGAGGCATGCCGTCAATGGTTCCACCCACCATAAACGGAATCAAAGCCTGATAGGGATCGGTGTAATAGAAGCCCGCATCGTGGGAAGCGGCATTCCACAGCATCAAGCACTGGCCATAACTGCTTCTTTCCGAATTGAAAATATTCCAATAGCTGGTGGCCGTGGTGGCGGTCTGGAAGGCACTGTAAACACTGTCACACAGAATATCAAAATCGCGACCGGCACGATAGGTCGGCGCGCCGGGAGGCGGCCAACTGAGGGATTCGGCCAGAAAAACAAAGTCCCATTTCCGCGACCGCACCTTGTTGATGATGTATTCCCAGCATTGCGGCGGTAACCCATCCGCGAAGTCCGCGCGAATCCCGTCTATGCCCACGGAGGTTTGATTCGCTGGCGTGTCATTTGTGCAACCGGTTTGATTGAGCCAATAGAGGATGGAGTCGGCAAAGTATCTCCAGACGTTTTGAGTCAGGTGGTCGAAATTTCCCGTGTTGGTGCTGTAATCAAACCAGTCGTCAGGCGAGAATTGATTGTTGTCAAATTGGGGATTTGAGCAAACCAACGCGGCATAGACGCCAAAGAAAACATCGTTCACGTCGCTCCATTTCCCGATGTCAATGTCCGGCGCTATCGCGATGTTATTCGGGCTGGACGCACGGCTGCACCAGGCGTTGGTCGCGGAAAAAAATTCGGGAATGCGATTGGCAATCAGGTCGGTGGGCTGCCAATTGCCGGGATTCCCCGCCCCGCCGAAATCTGCGACACCTTCATTGTCCAGTTCGGCATCATGGGCGGTGTGGTCAAACGGTTCATCCATCATGACATTGACGCCGGCGGCATCTGCGGCCGCGACGAAGTTTGTAAATTCCTGCATGGCCGCAAGCCGCGTGTTGGCGTGGCTCATCGAAGGCGATACTTGAAAAAAGTTTTTCACGCAATAGGGGCTGTTGATGCTGTCCGCGACGCCACGGGGATGAATGGGTTCCAACCAGAGCCAGTTCACGCCCAGATTGGTCACGTAATTGAGGTTAAAACGGCTGGCGGCGTTGGTCAGGTCGCTGAAGGTGCTGCGCTGGGAACCGTTGCTGGCCGCGCCCGCGGCGTCAATATTGTTGACCGCCAGTTCATAAACCACAGCGCCCAGCGCCTTCCCGGGCGAAACGACAATTATAAAGTCGCGCCGGTTACCGGCGAGGTAGGGAGAGTTGGTGGCATACCAGTTCCAGTTTGTGCCGCCCGCCACCCGGTAGCGCGCCGTCAGGCGATAGACGCCGGTCTTTTGCGCGTAAAGTGTCAGCGAATACTGCCCCGGCGTGCCGGTCGGCGACATCGCATCGGCTTCATAGTAATGGTTGGTATCGCCAGTCGGGATGGTGTTGCCATCCGGCGGGACGATGCCTTCTTCGATGCCATTGCTGCCAACCCGGGTCGCATAATCGCGCCGGTTCAGATTGGAATAAGCGTCGGCTTCCACCACGTTCGGTGCATTGGGCGAAAACAATATCGTCAGCGGCACGGCATCGTTCGATACCTCATTGATAAAGACGTGGGTCATGCCATAATCCGCGTTGATGCCATTGACGGTCAGGGTCGGCGTCCCTGCTGCGGAAACCGGCACCGTCACATATTCGCCAGAGGTCGCACCAAAATTAAACACCCCTCCGCCAGGACCGTAATTTCCTCCCGCACCCAGGTTGCTGGTGCCAACGGCCAGACCGGGAAGGAATTGGTTCGACAAATAGACGTAGCCATTCCCGTTGATATCAACCAGCACCTGAACGGCGCCGGTTGGATTGCCCAGCGCTGAAAGTGGAATGCCCAATTCCAGCCCCGTCGTTACGGCATCGGCGGCGGCCTGATTGGCGGCAGTCCCGCTGCTGCCATTTACGCCCGCCGTGTTTACGTTGTCAAATCCCACCGCCAGGCCGCTGCCGCCGAGATTCTGGTTATGGCCGCTGCCACCGTTCAAGGTGACGTTGCCGAGGTGCGACTCGGTGCCGGAACCGCCGGATAAGACCGCCTCATCAACAGAAAGAACCACGGCGCTATTTGTGGAAGTCACCGTGAACGTGAACATCAGATGGGGATTGAAGCCCGGGCTGAAGGTCGAGCCGTTCATGGCCGCCTCGCCCGGGGAACCGCCAATGGCCAGGACATTCTGGCCACCCGCCTGCCCGTCGGCGATGAAAACATTAATGTTGTTGCCATTGGCCTGAACGTTGCCCGCGATGAACAAATAGAGGTATCCATTGGTCACCACGCCGTAAACGGCATCCAGTTCCGAGCCGCCACTGGAATTGCCACTGGTATCCGTCGTGTTGTCGCCAAAGCCGGTGTTAATCGTTTGCGTGGCTAATGGGCTGCCGTACCCTTCTGCATTATTTAAAATACCGTCCACTGTCACCTGGGCACATACACGGGCGGAGGTGGCCAGACTTCCGGCAACCGCCAGCAAAAAGATAATCCAAGGCCTGTGGGATCTTCGGGCTTTCACGATGGTTAATCCTTGCCGGCGGAAAGGCGCGCCACCGGATGCGACCAGGTGGCCGGGCGATGATAAATGCGCCACTCAAAGCCGTTCAAATGAAACGCCGGCAGTGGACTCTCGTCGGAATCCTGCTCACCGGAAATTTGCACCGGCGCAAAGCCGTTCACGTCCTGGAGGTCCACCTTGCCGGCGAGCGGGCGGTTGGAAAAATTGATGACCACGAGCAATTCATCCTTGTCGTCGGCACGGAGGAAGGTGACGACGCTGGTTTCATCCGAGTTATGCAGCCAGTCCACGCTCGAATCGCGAAGCGCGGCGTATTGACGGCGCAGTTGAATCAAGGCGTGGTAAATCTCAGGCAGAGGCGGACGGCCCTTGGGCGACCAAAAAATCGGCAGTTGGGTGAAGAGCGCGCCATCGCCGGATTCGGTGGCATCACCGGCTTCCATGCCGTTGTAAATGAGCGGCACCCCATCGAGCGTAAGCGTGAGTGCGGAGGCAGCCAGTGCGCCCTTCAGACCGTAACGGGCGACGGCGCGGGCCTCGTCGTGATCGTCGGAAATCTGCAGGTGCAGCGCGCCTTTCGGAAATTGCGAGCGGCTTTTTTCCCAGGTGCGCTGGAGATCCGTCGCGGGAGCGTTGTCCATGATGACCTTGTTCATCGTGGCCAGCAGCGGCCAGTTGTAATCAATATCGAACGCATTGGTGAGCAGTTCCGGCTTGCTGGCCTCGGCCAGCAACATGATGTCCGGTTTGATTCGGGTGAGTTCAGCGCGGGCCTGTTCCCAGAAAACCGTCGGGACCATGGCGGCCGCATCGCAGCGGAATCCGTCCACATCACACGTTTGGATCCAATATTTCATCATCGCGATCATATACTCGCGGAGTTGCACGTTGGCGTAGTTCAGCGCGGCCACATCCGTCCAGGCCGGCACCGGTGGGATCACTTTTCCCCGGCGGTCATGTTTGTAATATTCCGGGTGCTTCATCATCACGCTGTCCCACGCGGTGTGGTCCGCCACGAGGTCCATGAGGACTTTCATCCCCCGCTGGTGCGCGCCGGAAACCAGCCGCTTGAAATCAGCCAGTGTGCCGCAGGCGGGATCAAGGGCGTAATAATCTTTGATCGAATAAGGGCTGCCCCATTCGCCCTTGCGGTCTTTTTCACCAATCGGGTGAAGCGGCATCATCCAAAGGATCGTCACGCCTAAATCCCGCAACCGGTCGAGTTGCGCCGTAACGCCGTTGAGGTTGCCGGCGGCGGAAAAGTCGCGCGGAAAGATCTCATAAATCACACCGGCGCGAAGCCAATCCGGGGACGGCCGGGCGGCGAGGTTGGTAATATTCTCATCAGCCCGGACGCACGTTGAAACCAGGATGAGCGCGGCGGCCAGCGCAACCGGGATTTTTTTCAAAAACAAAAATTTCATCTGGGAAATGGAAGTTCAAGGAATTTTGCTGCAACTGCCGGAACCCGCAATAATTGCGGACCGCAACATGGAACAGCCCAGGCAAATCATCTTGCCGGAGTGTGTTGCGCCAGCCAGAGCATGTCCTGGTCGCTGGCTGAACAGGAAACCCGCTGCACCGTGGTGTAGGTCACGTTGCGGTGAGCATTCATGACCGGCCCCGTCCACAGATGGATTTCGGCATGGCCATCCGCAAAAGCCACCCCGCACGCGCCGCCGTGCAGGTTGCCGGGCAGTTCGATGAACGAGCTCACTCCATAAGTGGAAGTGTACATGAGGGCGTCGTCAATGCTGTCGGGGTGCTCATCCGAGTAAACCCAGCATTGACTTGGACCGGGGGAATGAAAATCAGTCGTTTTCTGGGCGACATACCAGGTCGAAACGTTCCATCCAAAATTGCCTATACTATATTTGGGACCGGGGCCGACGGCTGCATCCTCGGCAACGCTGTGAGAACGTTGATACCATCCCTTGGCATGTTGTCCCGGACTTGCATACCTGTCTGCCGGGCACTGGAAAACCTTGTAATTACCGCTCAGATAGCTGCCCAGCAGTGAATATTTGCCGTTGATGAGATAGGCGACATTGGTGTTGTAGATGCCCGGCGTCCAGTCAATTACCCCGGTGATCCAGGCCGGCTGACCATTATAAAGAGAGGGAGGTGTCTGAGGATTGTTGCGCGGATCAAAGTTAAGTGGCAGGAACTCTTTGTTGTCTCCCGCATACATCAGCGTCGCCAGCATGAGCTGCCGTTTATTGCTCATGCAATCGGCGGCAACGGCTTTTAGTTTGGCCGCATTCAATGCCGGCAACAGCATGGCCGCCAGGATGGCGATGATGGCAATCACCACCAACAATTCGATCAACGTGAAACCTTTCCGAGGAAAGGCGCAGACCCGGCTTTTCTCTGGTATTTTCATACTCAGTCAAATTGACCCGCCCAATCGCTTTGTTTGCGGCCGGGCGGGCGTTGATTTAATCGGACAATTGATCGAACGGGTTATGGTTTGGCCAAACGGAAGAATGTCGTTCCGCTGGCGGCCGGCCAGTTGGTAACACTCATCAACCCGTTGGCTGTGTTCACACCGCTTGTCCAATTCGTTCCATCGGTGCTCCAAACGTCCGTCCACGGCCCGGTGATACTGGCCGCACTTTGAAGATGCGCCCCGGGACGGCCGAGCCACGATACCGGAATAGCGCCGGCCACCGGCGCTCCCACGGTCAGATGGCCCCCCGCAAGGGTGCCCATGTATTCATAAATGTTTCCGGGGGCGAAAAGCGGCTCTTGATACGGTTGATTGGTAAACGCATCCGCAGGCATCGAATAAAGAGTGACGGCCGTTGAACGGACCACGCGGAAATGATTCGCGCCCGTGGCCGCTTCGTCCTCCAGGGGACCCTGGTTAAAGCCGCCGGGATCCATGCCGTATTGATAGCTTAGCGCCACCGGCGTTCCCGCCGGGATGATAATGGTGTTGGTATAGAGGGTCGTTGAACCTTCCCTGATCATTTGATATCCGGGCGGAGCTGAAACCGGGTTAACGCCACCCGACCAGGGATACCAGGC
>JAJXYT010000029.1 GCA_021780375.1 bacterium
TCGTTATAAAGTTTTTTCACCAGATCGGCGCGTTCCGACGGCGTCAAGGTGACTTGCTCGGGCGTCATGGTTGCCTGCTGGGATTTGCGGAGCGACTGCCATTCCCTGGTTTGAAGCCGTTTTTCCAGAAAAACACGTTGCAGGCCGTCGTGGTCGGCGACCGGGTCAATGCTGCCGGAAATTTCGAGGTTCAGCCCCGGCCGCGCAAAAAGCGCTTTAACCAGCGTATCCAGTTTTTGTTTGTCGGCGGGTGTCAACTCCGCGCTGCCTGGAGCGAAGTCCTGGTAGCCCAATTCCTCGCCCCCGCCGCCGAACGCCGCGCCAATCAACGAGAACGGCGACGTGGCGACCTTGGTCAGAATGTTCACAATGGCGCGGGTGACCACCTTGCCGATGCGGAATTTCGGGTCGCCCAGGCTGCCATCCACCGGCACGTCCAGGACGATTTTTCCATCACGGTCCTTGAGGATGGCCACCGCCAGCCGCACGGGCAGGTGCGTCGCGTCGGGGCTTGCCACCCTTTCGCCAAAGGTGAACTGGTCCAGCGTGATGACATTTTTCGACTGCAATTTTTGCCCCACCAGATTGTACACGAGGTCCAGATTCAGTTTACCCATGGCGATGCGGTAGCCCGCGAACTTGGCCGCATAAGGGCTCGCCGGCGTCAAATCCACGTCCTTCACCAAGACCTGCAAGTGGTTTGTCTCGGTGCCGCTGAACGGATTGATCTGGCCGGTGATCTCCACCGGGCCGACACCATCCACCGCCGCGTGCAGGTTTACGTCGGCGTGCTGGAGTTGCTCGGAAGAAATACCTGCGATCGTTCCGCCCGCCTGCTGGACCGTCAGATGCACATTCGGCGTAAGCGAACGGTCAGTGAAACTGACCGTGGCGTTGGATATGACGATGTTAGCAATGGAAATTTTCGGCAGGGCCGAAGCCGCCGGATTCGTCGCCGGCGAATTCGTCGCGGGGGCGGTGGCATGTTTGGCAACCATGGCTGCAGGGGTGGTGGCGGGCGCGTTGGTTTCGGCCGGGCGCAACGCCGTCAGCAAATTGATCGTGTGGTTGGTTTCGATCACGACCCGCGCGTAGGCGTTGTCCAGGGCGATTTCCTTGATGGCGACGGTTTGGGGATTCAGGTTCGCGTCGATGCCGTTGAAGCGCAACGAATCCCATCTCAACAGATCCTGCCCCATGACGCCGTCCACGATGCGGAAGTCGTCGAGCCGCGCGTCGCCCGTAAACGTGACCTGCGGCAATTCATTTTCCGGCGTGCGCAGACGGAGGTCGCCGTCCAGCCCGAGCCGGCTGCCGAGGATGAACAGGTTCAATTTGGGTTCGAGATACGGATCGAGTGTGCCCAGATCGAGGTTGGAGAGCGACAGATGGATGTCGGCGGTCGGCGGGGAAAGGGATGCGGCGATTTCCGTGTTGATGGCGCCATTCGTGTTCCAGCGCAGGGACATTTCGGCGGTCAGGTTGGTATGCGGCAGGTTGGAAATGTTCCTGGCCGTGAGCGTGACGTCGTCCAGATCCAGCCGGGCCGGGCGCGAATTCACAAGGTCTTCAAGTCGCAACGCGCAATTTGTAAAATGCACGTCGTGGACGGTCGCGTTCCACTGGTTCGTGCTGTTGAGCAGCATGGCGACGGCGTTCGTGACCGAGCGCAGCAACAATAAAATGCCACCGGGCGCATTGGTTTCGTTCGCAACCGGTTGGGCGGCTTCCAGGGCGTTGATGGTGGCGTCCTTGTTGCGCTCCACGAATAGTCTTGCGCCGTTCGCGGAAACCGAATCCACCTCGGCCTGCCGCGCTTCCAGGTCCACGCTCGCGCCGGTCACGGCAAAGTGCGCCAGATCGATAATGTTATTGGTGTCGCCGGGGCTGCCGAGCCTGAAATTGCGCAGGGAAAAGGCGCTGTTGGTGACGGCGGCGACGCGATTGCTGGCGCTGAGCTCAAAACGATAATCCGATTTCATGCCAATCACGCCGCTGCGGATTTCAAAGTGCACGAAATCCTGATAGAGCGGCGCGTATTTGTTGAGCGTGAGGTTGTCGAGGGTCAACTCGCCCTGGGAACGCAGCGGGTCCAGGTAAAAAAAACCGCTCCAGGCGAACCGTTCACCCGCATCAGTCGTGCCGGCAAACGAGTAGGGATTTTTATTGTCCGGGTTGGTGCGGAAATTTTGGAGCGTGACGTTGAGGGGACCGATGGTCCGCTTGAACGGCTCGCGGGTGGTGAAGTCGGTGAACGAGGCCGACGCGCCGGTGATTTGCAGCCGGCCCACCCGCAGCGCGAGCGGCTTGGGCGGTGTGGCGGGCGTGGGGGCGGGGGCATTGGTCGAGAATTTGGCGACGAGGTCGGAAAAATTCAGCGTGTAATCCTTGTTGACCTGCACCCGGGCGTACGGTTTGGTCACGCTGATTTCCTTGAAGACCCAGGGATGGCCGAAGAAGGAAGATAGCTGGAAGTTCACATAAAGTTCGTCCCAGGAAATGAACGGCTGGCCGTCCTTGTCCTTGATCAGCAGGCCGCGGACCGTCGTGGAGAGCGCGAATGGATTGATTTTAACCTTTTCAATCGAAACGTCGCGGTCGAGCTGCCGCGACAACTGCTTGACGGCGATGGCGCGGACAATCGGCGGCAGGATGAGAAAGCCGAGAAGGGTATAGAAAAGCAACACGCCGAGTATCCAATAAACCAGTTTGCGTCGGCGCGGCGGAACCGAATTCCAAAAGTTTGCCAGTTTCATCCCGATGCTGAATCATCCGCACAAAAGCGCTTGTCGTCAATCCTTTCGGCAATGTCGTTTGCCCTAAAGAAGCTTGCCAGGTGAAAATCGCGAAGTCGGCATATTCCGGTTTCACGGCGATGGTGGGCGCAGACCGGTTCGGCTATCCGTCCTTACAAGCCAAGCGTGATTCTCAGCGCTGCGTTCACGCGGCTCATGTCTTTCAAATGACCAGGTTTTCCGGCCACAGCCTTGTCCAAAATGGTCGCCAGATTGTCGGTCATCACGATGGAATCCGTTCGCAGCCCGGCGGTTTTGGCTTCAGGTGAGTCCAGCGGAACGAAGACGCGGCTCGGATGACCGCGCCGGGCGGGATTGCTGGTGATCATCGAACCAAAACTTGTGGAAGTCCCGTGTCCGGTTGATTGGCTTGCACCACCAATGCCGGGCGCTGTTTGAAGGTGATCAAGTCGCTGTTCGGAAACCAGACTAATACTACCTCGCCACGCTCAAGGGCGGTCATAGACCTCCAGGCCCGGCGCAATACCGAAGAACTTGCTTCGGCAACCGCCTCAAATCGCGAAGTCGGTGTACTCCGGCTTCACGGCTTCCGTGGGCGCGGACAACATGCCGGCGGCAACGGTGGCGTTCGTGCCCTGCTCAATCAGAATAAACGAGCCGGTCAACCGGTTCGTGCTGTAACCATCGAACACAATCGGTTTGGAAATTTTCAGTCGAATGACGCCAATGTCGTTGGTGGCCAGTGCCGGCGGCTCGGGTTCCGGTTCGAACGTGGCCATGTTGATGCGGCTTTCCAGACCGGTAACGACGGCCTGCGCGGTCTGGGTGGTGTGTTTGAAGAAAAACTTCCTGCCGGGTTGCAGCGGTCGCTGGTGCATCCAGCAAATTCGCGCGTGCAAATCCGAGCCGCAGCCGGGAAGGTTTTCCAGCCCCACAATCATGTCGCCGCGGCTGACATCAATGTCGTCGGCCAGGCAAAGCGTGGCGGATTGCGGGCAGAACGCTTCCGCCAGCACGCCATCGTATGTCCAGATTTCCTTGATGGCGGTCTTTAAACCGGCGGGCAGCACAATGATTGTCTGGCCCTGGCGGGCGATGCCGCCGGCAATTTGTCCGCTCAATCCGCGAAAATCGTGGAGCTTCGGGTCGCGCGGATTGTTCGGGCGATTGACCCATTGCACCGGGAAACGGAAGGCATTCAGATTCCAGTCGCTGGCGATATGGACGGTCTCCAGATGACCCAGCAGCGCCGGGCCCTGGTACCAGGACGTGTTTTTCGATGACGTGACGACGTTGTCGCCGTTGAGTGCGCTCAGCGGGATGAATTTCACGTCGCGGAAGACATCGAGCTTGGGAATGAAACTTTCGATTTCATCGCGAATCTCCAGAAAGCGATCCTCGCTCCAATCCACCAGATCCATTTTGTTGATGGCGATGACCAGGTGGGGGATGCCCAGCAACGCCGCCAGATAGGTGTGCCGGCGGGTCTGTTCGGTGACGCCCTGCCGCGCGTCCACCAGCACAATGGACAGATTCGCGGCGGAGGCGCCGGTCACCATGTTGCGGGTGTATTGGACGTGGCCGGGCGTGTCAGCGACGATGAACTTGCGCTTGGGCGTGGCGAAGAAACGATAGGCGACGTCAATGGTGATGCCCTGTTCGCGTTCGGCACGCAGGCCGTCGGTGAGGTTGGCCAGATTGATCTGGCCGCCGCCGGTGATGTCGGCGCTGCGTGCGAGCGCCTCCAACTGGTCTTCCATCAGGTTTTTGGAATCGTAGAGCAACCGCCCGATGAGCGTGGACTTGCCGTCGTCCACCGAACCGCAGGTGTTCAGGCGCAGAATTTCAACGGGATGTGGCGTGTGGGGCATAAATTTAAAAATATCCCGCTTTCTTCCGGTCTTCCATCGCCGCTTCGCTGGCCTTGTCGTCGGCGCGGGAGCCGCGTTCGGTCACGCGCGCGGCGGCGATTTCGGCAATGATGTCGTCCACGGAATCCGCCGGCGACTCCACCATGCCGGTGCTGATGATGTCGCCGATGGTGCGGACGCGGACGACGAGCTCCTTCACCGGTTCCTTGTCTTTCGGCGGCAGCAAATCGGAGACGGGCAGCCACTGGCCGTTGCGGCGGACGCATTTTCGCTGATGGCTGAAATAAATCGTCGGTACTTGGAGCTTCTCACGCTTGATGTATTCCCACACATCCATTTCCGTCCAGTTGGAAAGCGGAAAGACGCGCATGTGTTCGCCCGGATTGACGCGCGCATTGTAAATATTCCAGATTTCGGGCCGCTGATTTTTGGGGTCCCACTGGCCGAAACTGTCACGGAAACTGAAGAAGCGTTCCTTCGCGCGGGCCTTTTCCTCGTCACGCCGCGCGCCGCCAATCAGACAATCGAACTGAAATTCCTCGACCGCCGCCAGCAGCGTGGGAATTTGCAGTTGATTGCGGCTGATCTCGCCGGGCCGCGGCACGGCGATGCCCTTGCCAATGGCATCCTCGACCTTGCGGACGATGAGCTTGGCGCCCAGTTCCTTTGCGCGCCGGTCGCGAAATTCGTTCAGTTCCGGAAAGTGATGTCCGGTATCAATGTTGAGCAACGGCATGGGGATGTCGGACGGGCGGAACGCCTTTTCGGCCAGGCGCAACAGGGAAATGGAATCCTTGCCGCCGGAGAAGAGCAGGGCGGGACGCTCGAATTCCGCCGCGACTTCCCGCATGATGTGAATCGCTTCCGTCTCGAGGTACTGCAAATGGTCCAGATGATAGCTGTTCAAGGAGTGAGAAGTTGATTGGTTAAATCGGTTAAATAGTTAAATTAGTGGTTGGTAATCAGAGCCTTGCTTGGTGGAAGGCAACAGGTCGGGATGCTGTTCCAGCAGTTCTTCGAGCCATTCCATGGATTCGTCGTCATCGGAGGTGGCTCGACCAGGCTGAGATGTTTCACGCAACTCAAGACTCGAACCCAACTTGCGATCGCGGAGATAGCGTAAATAGCCGTTCGTTAATTTCAATACTTGCCAGCCGGTATTTTTCAATGTGACGACTTCATCCAGTGGTGTATTCATAGGCGGTTCGACCAATTACTGATTTAACTCATTTAACCAATTACTCATTTAAAAATTCGTGTAATCCGTGTCAAAATCTTTCTTTAAATGCCCGAGCCAAGCGCCTGCGAGCCCCAGGTCGCGTGCAAGCCGCATTCGCGTTTGTCGTCGGCCTTCGCCGGATCGAAATAATCCCACTCGTTCGGCAAACGGTGCTGCTTCAGGTAATTTTCCATGTCCGCGTCGCTCCAATAAAAAACCGGACTGGCCTTGAGCGCGCCGAAATTCTTGTCCTCGGAAACGATGTCAAGTCCGGCGCGGTTGGGATTTTGCACCTGGCGCAGCGCGGTAATCCAGACCGTTGGCGCCAGTTCCTTCATGCCGCGCTGGAACGGCTCCAGCTTCATCAACGCGCTGAACCGTTTCAAACCGGCCTCGTCATCGGTGGACGGAATGTCGCCGTGAATGGCGTCGTGATGCGCGGCGGAAATCTTCGGCAGATAGGTTTTCAGATTCAAGTGCAGCATTTTTTTCAATTCCTCGGCGTGTTTGTAAGTGGCCGGGCGATTGTAACCGTGGTCCACCCAAAGCACCGGAATGTCCGGCTGCACCTGCACGCAAAGGTGAAGAATGACCGCTTCGTAAGGGCGGAAATTGGTCGAAACCAGCGCCCGCCCGTTCGCCCGGGCCATGGCCCAGCGGACAATTTCGAGCGGCGATTGGCCGCGCAATTCGGCGTTGGCCTTGGCAATTTGTTCCGGCGTCATGGTGTTCATTCACAGGCGGCGATTGGATCCCGTTCAGATGGAGAATCCGGCCGCCGGTTCGTTCAGCAGCACCCGGTCGCACCAGTCGCCGAAACTCTCGCGATTGTAGCGTTCATTCGCGTAACGCAGCAACACGGGACGGAGTTCGCTTTCGATGTCCGTGTCTTTGACCACTTCCTTCCAGACCCGGCCCATGCGCGCGCCGGCCAGATCGCCGCCGAGCCAGATTTGGTAACGTCCGGGCGCCTTGCCGACAAAGGCCAGCTCCGCCGTGTAGGGCCGCGAGCAGCCGTTCGGGCAGCCGGTCGAGCGGATGACGATTTCCTCGCCGGCCAGACCGACGGCTTCGCAGACTTTTTCCAGGCGGTCCAGCAGGCCGGGCAACATGCGTTCGGATTCGGCCAGCGCCAGACCGCAGGTGGGCAGCGAGGGGCACGCCATCGCCGCGCTATGCAGTGGCGAAGCCTGGCGCAAACCGGTTTTGATGCCGTGTTCCGTGAGCAATTCGGTGATGGCATCGCGGTCTTCCTCAAGCACATTGGCCAGAATCACGTTCTGGTTGGGCGAAAGGCGGAATTCGATGTCGGAAAATTTTTCCGCCACCTGACGCAACGCGGTCTTCAGATGATGACCTTCCACGTCCTTGACCCGCCCGGTTTCGACGAAAATGGTGAGGAACCATTTGCTGTCCAGCGCCTGGCGCCAGCCGTACAGGTCGCCGGAACCCGTGAATTTGAACGGCCGGACGGGTTCCAGTTTGAAGCCCGCGCGCTTCTCAATTTCCGCGCGCGTCCAGTCCACGCCGCGCTCCTGCACGACATATTTGAAGCGCGCGTGCTTGCGGTCGGTACGGTCGCCGAAATCGCGGTGAATCGCCGGCACGGCCTTCGCCACGTCCAGCAGCCGGTCGCGCGTGAGAAAACCCATGAGGTCCGCGAGGCGCGGGTACGTGGCCGCATTCCCGTGGCTGCGGCCCATGCCGCCGCCGACGGCGAGGTTGTAGCCGACCAGTTGCTCGTTTTCAATGATGGCGATGTAACCCTGGTCGTTGGTGAACACATCCACGTCGTTGACCGGCGGAATGGCAAACGAGGTTTTGAATTTACGCGGCAAGTACGCGCGGCCGTAGAACGGGTCCGTGAAATTTTTGTTTTCTGCGTCGTCCAGGTTCAACGGCACGCCGTCAATCCAGATGGCGTGGTACGCCCCGGTTTTCGGCGCCAGTGCCATCGCGACCCTTTTGCAGTCGGCATAGACCTGTTCCCGCGCCAGGGTGTACGCGGGCGTGGGCGGCGCGGTGACGTTGCGGGTCACGTCGCCGCAGGCCGCGAGGGTGGAGAGCAGCGATTCATTGATGCCCCGGACCACCGCGCGCAGGTTGGCCTTCAGGATGCCGTGAAACTGGATCGTCTGGCGGGTGGTGATGCGCAGGGTGTTGTTGCCGTGTTTGGCGGACAGGTCATCGAACATTTTCCACTGGTTCGCCGTCATCACGCCGCCAGGGATGCGGCTGCGCACCATCATGATGTATTTCTTGCCGGCCTTGCGCAGATCGCGGTCGTCCTGCTGATAACAACCGTGGAACTTCAAAAATTCGTAGTCGTCCTGGGAAAAATGATCCGCGTTCGGGTCGGCGAGGGTCGCGGCGATCGTGCCGTCCAGCGTCGGGAAGGCGGCCTTGATCTCTTCATTATGCGTCAGCTTGATTGGCGCTTCGGTGCTCATAAACGAATGATTAAAATAACAGGTTTCCTTTTTGCCCGCAACCAGCGAGCTTGCGAGCGCGTTGCGGAGGGTGCAGGACAAAATTGTGGTAAACGGGAGGGACTGGTTCAGGTTAGGCAGCTAATTGGAGCAAATCATTGCGTGCGGCATGGCTGGTCGCGCGGGCTTGGCAGAAGGCATCCAGGCGGTTGCTCA
>JAJXYT010000020.1 GCA_021780375.1 bacterium
CACGTCGGCTTTCACGTCTTCAAACCGGGCCGCGCGTAAAATCGTCTGGTCGTGGAAGCAAACGTCGCCCGTATAAAACAGCGTTTCCTTTCGGCCGCGCAGGAGAATGCCGGCCGAACCGAGCGTGTGGCCGGCATCAAAAAATTCCAGGGTGGGCGAAGACATTCCCGCGCGTGATTTGTGAAATGCCGCCCACTCGATTTCACGATTGTATTTGAAACCTTGAAACTGCGGCGCGATGTCGTCCACCTCGTCATGCGTATAGAGCGGGTATTCGCGGATGCCCAGTTCATCGCGCTGGCGCACCATCACGTTCACCGAGTTGTGCAGCACGCGCTCGACGATGAAATAACTCAGCTCCGTCATCAACACGTGCGCTTTGGGAAAATGCCGCGCCGCCACCGGCAGGGCTCCGACGTGGTCATGATGGCAATGCGAGATGGCGATGGCGTCCAGGTCGGTGGTGCCAGCCTTGTTGAACATGGGCAAACCGGCGCGCCCTTCGCGTTTGGGGTGCATCCCGGCGTCGAGCAGAATGCGGCAATCGTCCATCTCCACCAGCCAGCCGCTGGCGCCGATGTCCGTGTCGGGATTCAGATTGGTGATGTTCATCGCATCCTGTCACGGGAAACAAAAACAACTTGCGCGCCCGGCCGCAATGAAAATTAACGTTAAACTGTCCGGCAAACTGAAATTCGATGTTTCTCAAATCAGGGAGAGAAGGAAACGCAGAGAGAAATGATTGGTGGGCCTGCCCGGACTCGAACCGAGAACCAAAGCATTATGAGTGCTCTGCTCTAACCAATTGAGCTACAGGCCCGCCGGAACATGGTTGCAGAAGCAGCAGCCCTTTTCAACAACAGACCCAATCCACTTGTCGCGACCACCGGGCTTTGCCTGCGCCCCGCGCCTTCATCTGTCGGCTTGTCTCACCGCGCAGCCGAAGTATGCTGGACGCAAAATGAGCGGCACCGCCAAACAAATTTTTTTATCGGCACGATTGCCCGGCTTCACCGGGCGCGCGGACAAGTATTTGGGCGACATCGCGCAGGACCTCCGCCGGGGTTTTGTGGAAAACCCAAAACACTCTTGCGCACGCCGCCTGCCGCCTGCGGGACGCGGCCTGGAGCGACGTGGCCGTGTTGCTGGTGGAATGGGCCGAGGACATTCACAACGATCTCGGCCTGTGGCGCACGGTCGAAGCGCACCAGCGTCAATGTTTCGGCACCCCTTGGCCATTCGTCGCCGCGCCTTTGGACGCCGAACCGCAGGGTTTTGACGCGCGGCGCATCCGGTATTTTCTCTGGAACCTATGGGCGTGCTTCAATCCGGAGTTGACGCTCTCGCCGACCCATCAGGATTTGAATCGCCTCGCGGACGCCGCCGGCCGGTGCTTGTCGGAGCGCATGGCGCCAGTGCCGCGCGATTCGGGCTTGAAACGGTTTCTCGCGCCGCCGAACGATTACGGCTGGGACATCAAACGCAAGCTGCTTTGGATGGGCATCAATTCGTATCTGTTCCGATTTCTGCACTTCAAATATCTCGACCACGGGCAGCGGGAGCCGGACATCGCGGCCAAGGACGATTTTGTCTGCGCCCATTGCACGGAATGGGGGGGGGCCTCGGCGTGATAGACGTGCTGGCTGGCGCGCTGGATTTGCCTGAGTCCGAGCGCGCCACCTTGCGCGCCTGGTATGAGCGGCATCGCTCGTTTTTCCGCGTGCTGGCGCTTCACGAAGCCGGCGGCGAAGTAAAAACCAACTCGGGCCTGAGCGACGTGTTCTTCAACAGCCTGAGGTTTTGGATGATCTCACTGCTGGCGGATGCCGCCGTGTTGTTGCGGGCACGGGCGTTGTTGGGGCGGCCAGTCATTCGCCCGATGCTGGCCGACTTGATGCCGTTTCAACTCTCGCTGAACCGGGGGCCGGAAACTCCCAGGCCGGTTTTCCGGGAACCAAACGCAAATCCTCAAGAATCCCAATAAACTCGGCCTGCCACACATTGGCTTTCGCAACACCCTCTTTAAAACATAATTCTTCCGACTCGGAAACAAATTGCCTTAAAATGGCTTGCAAGCTGCGGCGATATTCGCCTTGACGGCGTTTACATTGTAAACTAAATTACTTCTATGCCAACAATAGTGCAATCATGCCGGATTGAAGAAAACCATGCGGCGTTGCTTTCTCGCCAGGCAAAACGCCGGCACCTCGAAGTCTCCACGTTGAGCAGTTTGTATCTGAAAGAGAAAGCTCTTGAGGAGGAATTTCCAGGAATTGGTTTTCGCGACGCAGCAGGTGGTCGGGAAGCGTATGTCCTCGGACAACGTGTCGCCGTGTGGGAGGTGGTGGACGTGTATCACGAGGCGAAGTCCATTTCCCGCACTGCGGATCATTTCAGCTGGCCCGCGTACCTGGTGAAATGCGCGCTCGCTTATGCTAAACAATACCCTGATGAGATTGCCGCACAACGGCAAGCGGAGGTTGGCGAGTGATTCAGCTGGTGGCAGACGCAAACTTGTCGCGTCGTTTCGTGGAAGCCTGTCTGCGCTTGGATGCTGGTTTTCCAATGGCCCACATCGCAGACTGGTCGGGCGGGAAGCATCGAATTTCCAAGGACCCCGTACTCCTGGAAGTGCTCCGCGAACACAAAATGGTTCTCGTGACCTTCGACCGTCGGACGATGGTTATGCACGCAGGCGAATTGACGCGCAGCGGCGGTGGACACGCGGGAGTGATTTTGTTTCGCAGGAGCGATTCTCAGATGGATTACGGGAAGCAATCCCGATTGGTTATTGAATTTTGGAAGGAAGCACGAGTTTGGGATTGGTCGGATCGCATTGAATACTTACCACGGACCTGAAGGTAGCTGAGATTTCGTTGCTTTATCGAAAAATGGAATGGGAATCGCTTACGGAAAAGATGCCGTGCACAGGATTTTGCACGAACAGGGTTTCGGTTAATATAGTCCGCAAGGCATTGTTTTTTGCGTGCTGAGGGCGACAGGCCGAAACAACCCTCGCCGCGAGGGAAAACGATCGCCCAACACAGATTGAAACCCGATGGGATTTCAAGTAATATTCCACAAGTTCGATCTTTCGATACACATCCACGAATTCATTTACCGTGAGGTTCTGGGGTTTTTCTGCCTGCGGCTTGAACTTGTTGAGCGCGGCTTCCCAGCCATTCGCAATCAGAAAAATGTAAATGTCCCTTGCTTTGAGCGCAGCATCTGTTCGATCCGACGTTTTCAAATTGAACCAGGCCGACCTGCCAGGATGTTTAATGCGTGCCTGGAAATCGGGAACCTCATGCACCACGCCATCGCGTCCGGCGTACCAGCGCTTTCGTAATCGGGGATGCCAGTAATCGACGTGCCTTTTCCCCAATTTTGTCTGTACCCTTTCTGTACCCTTTTTCAGATTCTGAAGGCTCATTTTCTGTCATCTCCTGCTCACACGTAATAGTCACGATACCCTTGCAAAATGGGCATGGTTATTGAACGAAAGTGAGTTTGAGTGAAGAGTTATGAGCAACTTAAGGTGAACCTCATAATCGCTTGGTCACAGGTTCAAATCCTGCCGGGCCCACCGGTCTTCGCTCGGAGCATCGCGGAGGCCGAAGACTGCCGCGCTGGAGTACGGCAAAGGCGGGTCACCTTATTTTTCTTGAATGCGCCCTGACTGCGGTTTGCAACCCCAATCGCTTTTAAGCTTTTACGCGGGCGGCGGTGATGGCCAGCCAAAGCCAGCCGGCCAGAAGACTGATTCCGCCCAGCGGCGTGACGGCACCCAGCCAATGCGCGTTGGTCACCGCCAGCAGATAAAGCGAGCCGGAGAAAACCACCATGCCCGCCAGAAAACACCACCATGGCCCGGCCGCCGGCGGTTTCCGCTCCGCCAGCACAAACAGCATGACGGCATGAATGAAATGATAAAAGACCGCTGTTTCCCAAATCGCCGCGGTTCCATTTTGCGCCAGAATTTCCTTCAAGCCATGCGCGCCGAAGGCACCGAGCGCCACCGCCAGAAAACCGGCGATGGCGGCAACCCGGGTGGCGGAGGTGTTGGTCAGCACAGAAACAAAAGTGCCACAAGCCGCCCGCTGGCAAAATTCAATAATTTGTGTTCATTTGCGCCCGTTCGTGTTTAATTTCTTCTGTGAAAATCATCACCGACGAACGCTGCGCCGGTTATTCCAGCTATGGCCATCCCGAAAGTCCCCGCCGCATTACCGCCACCCTGGCATACCTCAGGCAACAGCGGGAACTGTCGCTCGCCTGGATGGCGCCGGGCAGAGTGAGCGACCAGCAAATTTTGCGCGCGCATTCGCCGGAGCTGCTGGCCCGACTGAAAATTCCGGAGGATTTCGACGCCGACACGCCGTTTTACGAAAACATCACCGATTACGCCCGCGCGTCCGCAGCCGCGGCGCTCGATGCCTTGCCAGCCGCGCGCGACGGCGAAAACGTCTTCAGTCTCATGCGTCCGCCCGGCCATCACGCCACCCGCGACCGGGCAATGGGTTTTTGTTATCTGAACAACATCGCCCTGGCCGCCTTGGAAGCCGCGGCGACCGGTGCGAAGCGCGTTGCGGTTTTCGATTTCGACGTGCACCACGGCAACGGGACGGAAGCCATCCTGCTCGACCAACCCGGGGTCGCGTTCTTCTCAATCCACCTGTATCCGTTTTATCCCGGCACCGGCGGCGCGAACGCCGGCAAAAACTGTTTCAATTATCCGGTTGCGCCAGCCTCCCCGCACGAAATCTACCGCGCCGCCCTCGCCCGCGCCCTGGAGGATTTGAAGCGCTTCCGACCGGATCTGGTCGCTGTGTCCGCCGGGTTTGATGCCTACGTGCGTGATCCGCTCGGCGGCGGCACATTGGAGGTGGAGGATTTTCACTGGCTCGGTCAATCGCTGCGGGCGCTCGGCGTGCCCCTGTTCAGCGTGCTGGAAGGCGGTTACAGCCGTGATCTGCCCGAACTCATCCTTGCCTATCTCAAGGGCGTGGAGGGGAAATAGCGGGCTCCGGGGAAAGGCGTTGACTCAAGCAAAGCCGGAAGTCTAATGTCCAAACCATGAACCTCAAACAAATCTCCCATGGTTTTTTTCTGGCTTTTTTTTGCGCCGTCACCCCGGCGGTTTGGGCGGATGACGCGATGCCGTCTGCCCCGCCTTCTTCCCTCAAGCCGGTAACGCCGAACGCCTCGCCGGAAGCGGTCCAATTGCTGCGGTATCTGAATCGCATTTCCGGCAACCACACCCTGACCGGCCAGCACGCCGTGCCGCTGCTGCGTTCCGCACGCCTCGTCGAGGCGCAGCGCGCAGGCGGGAATTTTCCGGCGGTTTTCGGGATGGACTTCGGCTTCGATTCGCCCGGCACCTGGGACGGCATCAACTTCCGCCAGCAAATCGTGGACGAAGCGATCCAGAAATACCACGAAGGCTACCTCATCGTCCTGATGTGGCACGCGGTGCGTCCAATTGAAGATGAGCCGGTGAAATTCAAGGATTCCATCCAGGGCAAGCTGACCGATGAACAATGGCATGATTTGATCACGCCGGGCACGGAAATCAACGAACGCTGGAAATCGCAGGTGGATGTTATTGCCTGGTTTCTTAGGCAATTGCGGGATGCGCACGTGCCGGTGCTCTGGCGGCCCTACCATGAAATGAATGGCGGCTGGTTTTGGTGGGGCAAAAAGGCCGGCCCGGACGGCTACAAAAAATTGTATCGGATGCTGTTCGACCGGCTGGTGAATTTCCACAAATTGAACAATTTGATCTGGGTTTACGGATGCAACGAAGTGACTCCGGGGGTTGATGCCTATGACACTTATTATCCGGGCGATGATGTGGTGGACGTCCTCGGCACGGACGTTTATCACAGCGGTTTTGCCCGGGAACAATATGACCAACTGCTGGCCCTGGCCAAGGACAAGCCCATTGCCCTGGCGGAAGTCGGCGCCGCGCCGTCGCCGGAAATTTTAAAGGAACAACCGCGGTGGACGTGGTTCATGGTCTGGGACGATCCGACGGAAGGCGGCGCCACGGCCCGGACGATTCGCGCCGCCTACAATTGCGACCAGGCCATCACATGGAACAAACTGCCGTGGGTGGAAGCCGGGCACCCGGCCGACCACTCGTTCACGCAACCATAGAGGCGCCGGAATCGATCGGCAACAGCACCCGCACGGTGCCATGCTGCCCGGCCTGCGGGGGAACGATTTCCAGTTTGCCGTGGTGCGTTTCGATGATTTTCCGGCTTACGGTCAGGCCCAGGCCGAGGCCGACGTTGCGCGTGGTAAAAAAGGGCGAAGGCACCTTCTGCGCGGTTTCCGTGGTGAAGCCCGTGCCGTTGTCCTGAACCTCAATTTCCAGTTCCCGTCCCCCGGCGTTGTTGGGATTGGTGTGCAACTTCACACCGATTCTGGGTTCCTTGGGATTGGCTTGCAAGGCGTTGAGCATGATTTCCGCCAGCGCATGTTTCAAAGCCGCGCGGTCGCCGGTAATGACAATCGGTTTTCCGCCGTTCTCGTATTGCAACTGGGCCTTGTCCGCCGGTTGATGCTTGCGCGCCTCCTGGTAAGCGTCTTCGATGAGTTGTTCCACCGGAAACGCCTGCGGTTCCGGTTCGTTTTCCCGCGCCAGAAAGCGCATCTGGTTGAGCAGGCGCGAGACGCGCTTGACGCCATCGGCCAGCGCGAAGTCGAGCGATTTGCGAAACTCCGCGTCCCGGTATTTTTCCCCGAGCAACTGCTGGTGGGTGGAGAGCGGCACCATCGCGTTGCCGATTTCGTGCGCGAGCCGGTCGGCCATGGCCTTGATGAGGCGGAGATTGGCGGCTTCAACCTCCAAATGACGCAATTGCTCGGTCTGGGTCAGGTCCTCCGCCGTCAGCAGGGCGGAAACCGGCACGGAGGAATTCCCCCGCTGAAACGGCACGACATTGACGCTGTAAACGGTGCCCGGCGAGCTCTCCGGCTCGTAACGAAACGGCCCCATCGCTGCGCCGGTGTGCAGGACCTGATAAATTTTCGCGCCCAGTACCTGCGGCAAATCGCTGAATTCCAGTTCGCCGGTCCGCCGGTTTTTATGGCCGAAATGGCGGCGGGCGGCCTTGTTGGCGTGCAGGATCCGCAGGTCGCGCCCGACGACGACGCACGCGCTGCTGAGTTCCCGCAACACATCCGTCATCATCTCGTGATTGCCGGCCAGCTGGTCGTGCAGCCAGATGTTGCGCAAGGCCAGGCCAACCTGTTCAAGCAGATGGAAGATAAGCTCCAGCTCGGTGTTGACCAGCGGTTCGCCGGTGACACGGCCGTCGAAAACGGCCACACCCACGACGGTTTCGCGGTCAAGCACGGGCACGGCCACCTGGGTGCCGAGCAATTCAAATTCCTTCTGCGCCTCGGAATCGGCGCGGACTTCGTCGCTGTCGCGCCGGAGGATTCGGCCCAGCCGGACCAGTTGTCCGCCGATCCCGGCCTCGAGCGACAGTTCAAAATGTTCGAGCAATCCCGACGGGAGACCGATGGCGGCGGTGGCGCGCAGACCATGGTTCTGGCCCGGGGACACGGTTTCGCTGAGCGGCAGGACGGGGCGGTTCAGAAAAATGGCGGCGCGATTGACGCTGAAGATTTCGCGCAGGAACAGCAGGAATTGTTTGAGCATGGCCTCGGCATTCAGGGAATGCGTGAGGATGGACGAAAAATCCCGCAGGACATTCAGCGTTTGCGACGCATTCGCCACGCGGCCGGAAAGCGATTCGGTCGGGCGTGAGAAGGCCGCCGGTGGCAGCAAGGGCGTCAGTGCCGTCGGTTGAGCGGCGCGTGGTTGGGGATATTTGGGCACCGACCAGAGGCGCTCCAACAACGAATTGAGCAGCCGGGCGCGGATGGGTTTGGTCAGGACATGGGTGACACCGTGCAGGAAAGCCTCTTCCTCCCATTCAGACTCGCTGTCGGCCGTGTAGGCAATGATGGGACATTTGCTGTCGCGCCGGCGAAGCCGTTCAATGACCCAGACTCCCTGAACACCGATGAGATCGACATCCAGAATGCAGGCCCGGACCAGCCCATGGGTTAACAGCGGTTCGGCTTCCTCCACTCCAATCCGATGAACAATGCGATATTCTTCCGGGTTCAGACTCGCCTGAATCACTTCGGCGAAGTCTGGATGAGGAGACAACACCAAAATGGTTTTCATTGTGCTCTGAGCCAGTGACGGCGACGCTCAATTCCAGTCACTGCGGCAATCATCTATAAATTGAGCCAAAAGGTCAATCTAATCTTGCGGCTGGAATTGGGAAAATCTTACGGCTAAAAGGTTGAAAATCAGGCCGAAGTGAGCAGTTTTTCCCACAAATTTTCATTGAGCAGCGCCCTTCGGAGAAAATCCGTGTCGCTGGAGGAAATGGTCACCGGTTCGGCCTGGAGCGGCAGGTGCAGGGTGAAGGTCGTGCCCTGACCGGGCTTGGTTCGGGCTTCAATCTTGCCGCCGTGATGATGCACGATGAAGAAGCACGCCATGAGGTGGATGCCGTATTCGGAGGGCGCCTGGTCGCGCACGACGAACGGATCAAACACCGCCCGCAGCGCATCCTCCGGCAGGCCGGGGCCATTGTCGTTGATTTGCACCACAATTTCCGGCGGGGGACCGTCCCGCAATTTCGCCGCCAGCGTGATCCGGGTGCCCGCGGGCAACATCGCCAGTTCCTCCTTCAATAATAATTCAAATAACCGGCTGAATTTCGGCCTGTCCACCCGCAACAGCGGAAGCGTATCGGAAATCCGGTTCTCAATTTCAATCCGCCGGGCGGCGAGCGGTTCCTTGTACAATTTCACCGCCTCACTGACGATTTGATGCAGCGAAACCTGGTCGGTGAATGGCGCCGACGGATTGGACGACGCCGTCCAAAGGTCCTTGAGCAAGCCGTTGATTTTTTCGATCTGCGACTGCACGTTTTGGTGGTAATCCTTCCAGAAATCGGGATTGCGCAGACCCTGCAAATCCGTCTTTTCCTCGCTCATCTTCACCGGCGCGAGATCGAGAAAGGTCTTCACCGCCACCAGCGAATTGCGGATATGATGGCTCAATCCGGCGGCCAGCAGGCCCAGGCTGACAATCCGGTCGGCAATCAACATATTGTGCAGGACGGACATTTTTTCGCGGAGCAACTGGTCGCGCTCGGATTGCACGATGAAAAATTCCAGCCCGCGTTTCAGGGTTTGTTCCAGTTGCGGCGGGTCCCACGGTTTGGAAACGTACTTGTAAATCGCGCCGCTGTTGACGGCGGCAATCGCGGCGTCCATGTCCGCATAGGCGGTGACCAGCACCCGGATGACCCGCGGGCGGAATTGCCGGGCGCGTTCCAGCAGCCACACGCCCTTCTCGCCGGGCATCCGCTGGTCGGTCATCAGCAGGCCGATTTCGTCGGCGTGTTCCTCCAGCAATTTGAGGCCCCCCTGCGCGGTCCTCGCCGTCAGGATGCGCAATTGCTCTCCAAACGCGCGCGTGAAGTTGGTCAATGACTTCTCTTCGTCGTCCACGTAAAGAATCGCGAATTTTTTATAGTCGTACAGGTTCTCCATGTTCAATTTCCGGTTCGGCGGTCGGTTTGGTCCTGGCGGGGAAATCCAGGGTAAATTCGCAGAATCGGCCGACTTCGGTGTTGACCGAAATGCGTCCGCCGAATCCTCCCACAATGCGATGGCAAATGCTCAGGCCCAGTCCCATGCCTTCGCCCACATCTTTGGTGGTAAAAAACGGGTCGAAAATCTTGTCCAGATGCTTTCGTTCGATGCCCGGGCCATTGTCGCGAACGGCGACGAGGCTCCGCTCGCCCTCCATCCGGCCCTGGATTGAAATCGTGGGCGTTTCGTTCTCGAATTTCTTTTGTCGCATCGCGTCGAGTGAATTCTGCAGCAAATTCACCAGAACATGAATCAATTTATTGCGGTTGGCCAGCACCGTCTGGCCCGGCGCCACTTTCAGTTCGACCCGCACCTTGTCCTTCCACTCGCCGGCCAGAAAACGCAGCGAGGTGTTGACGGCTTCGGTCACGTCCACCGGTTCTGACGGCCCGGCTTCCGGGTGCGTGAACATGCGCAAGTCGGACACGATGTTGCGCACCCGTTTCATGCCTTCCTCGATGTCGCTCAGAATTTCCTCGTACTCGCGGCGGTCCGCCGCGGTGAGTTGTTTGCACTTGTTGCGCAGGGCGAACAGGCCCGTCGTCGCGAAATTCAGAGGGTTGTTGATTTCGTGAATGATGCCCGCGCTCATGCGGCCAAGCGAGGCGAGCTTCTCGGATTGCACCAGTTGCGACTCCGTTTCCTTGAGCTGCTCGATGGTATTGGACAGGGCGCGGTTTTGCGTGGAAAGATGGCGCTGGAAATCGTGGGATTCAACCAGATTTCGGATGCGCGCCTGAAGTTCGGTGGACGAAAAGGGCTTGGCCAGAAAATCATTGGCCCCCAGTTCCAGGGCGTTGAACTTGGTTTCCTCGTCCGCGCGCGCCGTCAGCAAAATGATCGGAACGACGGCCGTCTCCTCGTGTTGGCGCAGTTCCCGGCACACGGCCAGACCATCCATCTCCGGCATCATCATGTCCAGCAAAATGATGTCCGGCAGGAATTGCATCGCTTTTTCCAGGGCTTGCAGGCCGTCCGCCGCTTCCAGCACATCGTAATCCGGGTCGAGTTGGGTCCGCAAAAAACGCCGCATGTCCGGCTCGTCATCGGCCACCAGCACCACGGGCCGCTGGCCGCGTTTGCCCAGTTCCACGGGCTTGGCCGCCCCGCGCAGGGACGCCATGGCCGGGAAAAGTTCCGCCCGACGATACAGGTTGGCCAGCCATTCCTCTGAGGCCGTCGCGCCGGTTTCCGCCGGCGCGCCCGGTGGGGATTTGGGAGGCAGCTCCGCCTTTTGGTACGGCAGCCGCACGGTAAAGGTCGTGCCTTTCCCCTCCTGGCTTTCCACGACGACGGTGCCGTGCATCATCTCGGTCAATTCCTTGACCAGCGCCAGCCCGATGCCGACGCCCTGATACTTGCGTTGCGCCGAACTGTCCGCCTGCCAGAAACGATCGAACACAAACGGCAGGTTTTTTTCGGCGATGCCGATGCCGGTGTCGTTGACCAGGAAAACAAGTTCTTCTCCCTGCTTTTCCGCGCGCAATTCCACCCGCCCGCCGGGGGGCGTGAATTTCAGCGCGTTGAACAGGAGATTGAGCACGACCCTTTCCAGTTTGTCGGGATCGGCGGTCGCCACGCCCAACCGCAGGTCGGTGTAGGTTTCCAGTTTGATTTTTTTGTCCTCCGCCACCTGCCGCGCCGCGCTGGCCAGGCCCCGGATGAAGTCCGCGACCTCCACCGGCTCCCGTTTGATTTCCATCCGGCCGGCTTCCAGGCGGATGAGGTCGAGCAAATCATTGATGAGTTTGAGCAGCCGCATGCCGTTGGAGTGCATGGTGAGCAATAGTTCATGGACGCTGTTGTCCATCTGGTTGGCAAAGCGCTGGAGCAGGGATTCCAGCGGCGAGAGCAACAACGTCAGCGGCGTGCGCAGTTCATGGCTGATGTTGGCGAAGAACCGGCTCTTGAGGCGGTCCAGCTCGACGAGCTTGCGATTGGTTTCCTCGAGTTCCTCGCGGTTTTTGTCCAGTTCAAAGCGCAGGGTGAATTCCCTGAGGCGCAACTTGTTAAAGAGCTGGTTGCCGGTAACTAAAATAATGCCGGTCAGCGCCAGGAAATAAAAGTTGTTGGCCAGATTGTTAAAAAACTCCTTGCGAGATGGTTCCGACCAGTGGAAGGCGCAGGCTCCCAGGTACATCAGGATGATCACGACCACGCAGGAGGTTGACTCCCAGAAACTCCAGCGCACGACGACGCTCACGGCCAGCAGGATCAAATTCAACGCGGCATAGTAATTTGAGGTCGCCCCGGACAAGGGTCCGCGCGCCGCGGCAATAATCCAGCACATGAAGAAAGCAGGAAGGAGGGCAATCGGAATGCCCAGTTGGCGATAGTGCTTCTGTCCAAACTCCGTGGTGTGCAAATACCAGAGAACACCGGCCAGGACGGAGCAAAGGGTTCGTAGTTCAAAAAAATCCCAGCGCTGCGGATGATAGACCAGCCAGTCCATGACCGAACCGAGGGGCATCAAAACCACGACCAGCAACGAAGCCACCTTGCCCGTGCTCAGCCGCTCCTGCCGCTCATGAACAGCAAACGCCTTCGCAAAATCGGGATCGGAAAATGTCGGATGGTCAGTCATGGGCCGGTTTGCGGACCTCGATAAATAAATTCACGCCCGTCGCGTCCGTGCGCACGGTGACCTCTTCCGGGTCGGCCAGCACGGGTCGCAGCGCGCGCATGTCAGGCTCCCGGCGATAGAGCAGATGCCAGTCCAGCAGATATTCCATGCCGTAACGCAGCGGATTGGACGGCTCGACGTTGGTCGCCACCAGCAATCCGCCCGGCGCGACAAAATCATAAAACACATTCATCAATTGCCGGCAGGTGGTGTCGGGCAGATAGTCAAAAAGCCCGGCGCAATAGACAAAATCGTACTGCGGTTTGTTGCCCGCCGACTTGTAATTCTCCTTGAGCAGTTGGTAAACGGTCTTTTTTTGGAAACGGACGCTCGTGCGCACCTTGAAGAAGTTTTTGATTTTGGCGAGCATTTTACCGACATATTCAAGGGTTTCGGCATTAAAATCGGCCAGCGTCAATTCCACCTTTTCGCTGAAGGTGGAGCGGAAGAAATTCTGTACTTCCACCGCCGGGCCGCAGGCGAAGTTAAAGACCCGCGCCGTGCCGCCGTTGCGGGCGACGCGGTAGGCTTCCAGTTCAATCCGCTCGGTAAGGTACTTGATCCGGTTGCGGTGTGCGGCGGCCGGCGGTTGCCGGACGAACCAGTGGTGAACAATTTTGGCGAACAGGGAATCGCCTTCGTAGCCGTTCCGGAGGATCATGTTGACCATTTCGTAATCGCCCGGATACCCCAGCGGTTTTTCAAATGTGCGACATGCAAATGGCGCCGCCAGGATCAGGGAATGGAGGTGCTGCCGCATGTAGCGGGCATGGGCGGTCCGCTGTTCCTCACGCAGGCCTTTGGCGATGTCTTCGAATTTTTCAAACAGCGTGTCAATCAGCGGAATCACCACCCCGGCGAGTTCGCGGGTGGCTGGCGGCTCGAATTTTCCCCGGGCGTTCTTGTCCAGCGCCTGGATGCCCAGTTCCACCTGCTCCAGCCACAGGCGCAGGTCGTGGAAAAAGGTCTGCATGTCGGCGACAACGAGTTTGAATTCGGGCGACACGGTATAAAATTTCTGCCAGTCCCGGAGAAAGGAGGTAAATTCCCGGGCGATCTGGCCTTCGCTTTGCAGCGCCAGGATGTGGTTCAAGTCGGTCCACTGCGCCTCGTCGAGCGTCGCCTCGCACACAATCCGGCTGCCGGTGTCCACCAAGTTGCTGACCACCGCGCGGCCGGAATAGACCGTGCGCGCCTGGAGAACGATGGTGAATTTGTCAATGACTTCGGAGAGCTGCGGGAAGGTGGACGGACTGAACACCTCGAAGACAACGTGGTGACGCGTGATCCGCACGGGCGTGCCGCGCAATTCCAGACCCTCGCGCGTTTGGAACGTCACCCGGCTTTCCCTGGCTTCGGGTGAGGGCGCGTCGGGAGGCGATGGCGCGGTCCGCTTTTTGGATTGCTGCAACAAGCCGCCAGATCCATTTCCGTTGCCGTTGCCGTTGCCTGCCAGAAGCTTTCTCATTGCACGGTCAGGATGGAACATTTTTTGAGCCAAAACAAAGCGATTCTGGGAATTGCTTTTGGCACTACCGTTGCTTTAGCAGTCCGCGACGTTTGGACGCAGAATGTTCGATCCGGCTTATGGGATCGGATCAGGCAAACCCGAGGTGTGTCTTGTTACAGGACAGAGTTCGTATCGGGATATCGCAACACGACAGATTACAAATTATGCAAAACAAATTGAGGCGGTTCATCACACCGATCCGGAGCTTCCATCCCACCAGCTTGACGCTGTTGCTGGCAGGGAGTTTCAGTTTTGTGGCCTTGTGTAACCTGCACGCTGGTGCATTCCGCCTGCCTAACCAGGATCCGGAAGCCATTGCGCGTGGTGACGCGGTGGTCGCCACTGCGGATAATCCGTCGGCCATTTATTACAATCCTGCCGGCATCACTCAATTGGAGGGACAGAATGTCCGCCTCGGCCTTTATGTGATTTCCCCCGGCGAGAAATACACATCTCCCAGCGGTGTTACGGCCAAGGCCAATTCCGATTTGGAAGCCGTTCCCCAGGTGTATTACGTGAATACATTCACTAACATGCCGGTTTCCGTCGGGTTGGGCATGTACTGCCCGTATGGCCTGGCATTGGACTGGGGAAACAATACGCCTTTCAGCGCCGTGGCTGAAAAGGGCAGTCTTTTGTATCTGTCGTTCAACCCGGTCATCGCGTGGAAAATCCATCGCACACTTTCAATTGCTATCGGCCCCACCATCAATTATTCCCAGGCAACGTTCAAGCGGGCTATCGGTTTGATTCCCGGTGATCAATTCAGCTTTGACGGCGATGGTGTGAATTACGGATTTAACGCCGGCATTTTATGGCAGCCGCATCCCATGTGGTCTTTCGGACTTAATTATCGCTCGGCAACGGAGATCAGCTACGAGGGCACGTCTTCCACGAGCCCCAGCCCGCCTTTGCCTGCGTCCACTTCAACCAGTGGCTCGGTTAAATTTCCGCAATTCGTAGTCGGCGGCGTTTCGTTCCGGCCGACTACCAATTGGAATTTTGAATTCGATTTGGACTGGGCGGATTGGGGCAGCCTCGAACAAATTGTCTTTCAGAACACGGGATTTGGCAACGTTCCCCTCACCCTGGATTACCGTTCCAGTTTCATGTACGAATTCGGCGCCACCCGCCAGTTGGGCAAGGGTTATTTCGTGAGTGTCGGTTACATTTACAATGAGAATTCCAGTCCGGACGCCAATTTTAATCCGCTCATCCCCGATAGCAATCTCCAGTTGGGCAGCGTCGGGTTCGGCCGTCACGGCAAGCGTTGGGATTGGGCGATTGCCTATCACTTTGGATATAATGGCGGGCGTGCCATCAACAACCCGCCCACCGCTCCTGATTATCCGGCAAACGGCACCTACAAGACGTTCAACAACGCCTTCGATATCGCCGCCACCTTCAAATTTTAGACCGGGGTTTTCCGCCAGAAGAACGTGGTGGGATCGACCAAACCGCTGGCCAGGTCCATTTCGATTTCCTTCACCCAGTTCTGCACCCAGGCCTTCGTGATCGCAGGATCAATGGTCAGTTCTGAATGCGCCTGAATCACCAGGCTTAACCGGTTTTGGAATGTCACGCATCCCGCTCCCACCAGTTGGCAGCGCAAAACCGGAGGGCAAAAGAGCCAGTCACCCCGGCACTCCGGCTGGGTGATTTCCTTTTCCGCATCCCAGTCGCCCAGGTTTGAAAAGCTTCCGAGGTTCCACTGGGATACTGCCAATTCCTTGGTGATTAGAAATCTCCGCATTCCCTGAGTCAGGATCCGGCTGACATAGAAGGCATACCAGTTGGCCCAGTGCTCGCGCCTGCCCAGCGCCGCATAAATGTTCCGATGAACGTCATGCGGCGTTTCAAAGGATTTGACTTTGACGCCGACGTAGGTCGAAAAGTTTGCCGTGTCGCGGTCCCGTACCAGTTTGCCGCGCAAATTCACCGGAACCATCCATGGCACCACGGCCGACTGGTCTTCCAGAAACGGGCGAATGGCCTTGGTCAAATGTTTCAGCAGAAAAGAATTCACCGTGACGCCGGCCATGCGGCAGACCCGCCGCAGCTGCAGGGTTGCCAGTTCGTCAAAAACATGCCAGGCCACGGCCGGTGGCGGTTGCGCACCGTTTTTCTGAGTCGCACCCAAAGGAAGCCATTTGACATGCCGCCGGGGTTGCAAAAATTTCGGCACCAGTTTTAGAACCGAAAGCGCCGAGGATGTCGACGGATAACGGATTTGCGGAAGGCGCCCGAGTTTGACCCCCTTTTGCCGGAGGATATGCGCGAGACCGCCGATGCCGTCGAAGTCCGTGTGGCGCAGAAAGGTCCATTCGGGTTCCGTGGCTCCGGGCGGGATATGGCCAAAGCGAATGCCAATATATTCGCCGAGTTCCTCCGCCGCGTAAAACCACCGATTGACGCTGTCAACGCCTTCTCGTTTCATTCCGGGGCGTGAGTAGAACATTTTCCGGGCCAAAATAAAGCCCGATTATCACGAAATTCAAAAATGCATCCCTACCGTTACCAGCAACGCGTGGCTGATGAAATCGTATTTGCCGTCGGCTGTCTGTGTGCTGGGTAACGTAGATTGTGATGATGGAGTGCTGCCGGTAACTGTGTGGGCCGGGCCGTATCCAAATTGGTAGGTAATGTCGAAATCGAATCGTTTGCCTTTATATCCAGTGCCAGCGCTGAAGAAATGCCGGTCCATGTCCGCCGCCAATGGAGTGTAATAGGCATTCGGCACCGAGTTCTCGTTGAAAACGTAGCCGGCACTTACGTGCCAGCCGCTGTCAAAATACCGCGTTACCCCAAACTCGTACATCCAGCTTGGCTGCCAGTTTAGAACAAAAGAAGGGCTTTGTTTTACACCGTTTGGGACGTTCCCTTGTTGGTTTATGGTTATTGCTCCGAGGCTGCTCCAGTCTGCGTAATCGGCGTCGAACTCGAGATTCCATTTTGGCGTGGGCCGGTAGGAGAGGCCAACAACCGCCGTTAGTGGAAAGGTAAAATCCGCAGATGCAGGCAAACGTGTGTAAGTTATGACCCCTGGTGTCTGTTGGAACTCGGTGTGACCGTCCATGGTGATGGTCGTCGCACTGCGGAACGTTGCACCCAGGGAGACCTGCTCCAATGGTTGCCAGAGCACACCCAGATTGTAGCCCACGCTCCAGCCGTTCCCTCTAAAGCGGAAAAAATTAACATTAGGCGGCTGATAAAATGGATTTAGCCCTTGTTCCAAATCAATCTTTCCGTAATCCACCATCACGCCACCACCGATGGAAAGGTTGGGCGCCAGCTTGAATGCGATCACGGGATTAGCCCGGATGTACTGTAATGAACTTTCCGTGGCTATGCTGCGGAAGCCTGTGTCCTGTGGCCAACTTGTGTTTCCACCGTAGGGCGCATAAACACCCAACCCTACACTGACCGGTGAGTTTTCAAATGAGTGCGTGAGAAAAAGCTGCGGAATGAAATTAAAATGCCTGCCGATGCTGTAGGTTTGGCCTGCATTCGGCGTCGTGTCGGGTGGCTGGAAGGTCGGATCGAGATAAATACTGTAAAGTCCGGAGCGCAAGCTGTTGCCGGAGAGCTGCGTAATGCCAGCGGGATTGTAGTAAATAGCGGACGCGTTATCTGCGGTGGCGGCAAACGCCTCGCCACGCGCGGTGGCAAAGCCATCCTGGCTTGCCAGCCGGAAACCATTCGCCGAAACGGTCAAGACCGAAACGCTCCAACAGATGAGCGCCAGCAGTCTGGATATGTTACGGCGTTTCATTTTTCTGCCAAATTGTTGGTTCAACGACTGCACGGGCACTGTAGGAGCAAATGGTTGCGTATTTGCGCAAGCAGGTTATCTGCCGTTTCGCGTCACGCCAGCAAATTTCCGGAAGGACGAGCTCTGCGAGTCCCCGAACCCCCCTCGTTTACAGCACTCGTGTCTTTACATAGGTCTGACATGAAGTAAACTCAGAAAAATGTGAAAAGCCTCGTTCGATTCACAGGATGTCTTTTGCTGTCCGGATTCGTCATTTTCCCAGCCCAAGCCGAATTCACGTCGCTCTATATTTTTGGGGATGGCGTTTCCACCACGGCAACGAACCACACGAGTGATGTTGCACAATTCTACTTTGGCGGTCGTTGGAGTAACGGTCGGGTGTGGGTTGAGTTGCTGGCGCAGCAACTAAACCTGACCAATAACTATTGGTACTCCACCAATAGTGCAAACCACTTGTCGTACACCAATCTGTCCGCTTCCAGCACCAACTGGTCCTATTCGAGCAGTAACTGGTCTTACTATGGCGATACAAGCGCCAATTTGGTGGCGAATGTCAACGCATTCGCCGAGCCGGCAGGTGCGTCAAACGCCTTGTTCATCGTCTGGGTCAACGACGCTGATTTTGTTAATTATACGGGCAACTTTTACCCTTCGACGAACATGACTACCTGGACCAACGCCATCAATTTGTCGTTGACTAATCACTATACCGCCATCACCAATCTTTATGCTAAGGGCGTCCGTACATTGCTCATGCCGAATGCGGTAGATGTTACTGAGGTTCCGCAATATGCCCTTTACGATCCTTCTGCTTATAAGAGTTTCGTTCGCCAAATGGTGAAATATTTTAACACTGGCTTCGCGGTCACGTTGAGTAACGCCATGGTCTCCTGCCCCGGCCTTAAAATTTATGAGCCGGACTTTTTTACTAAGCTCGACAACATTTTGGCAAATCCCGCTTCCTATGGGGTCACCAACGCTCTTTATAACGGACAGAGTGTTGATGTAATCGATGATCCTTCACTGGCGGACAAATCCCTGAACGGCCCGGGTACGAATTACATTTTTTGGGATTATACCGACCCGACAGCCAAGGTTCATGCGATTATGGCTGATGTCGCCAAGCAGCTCATCGCGCCGGTGCAAATCGACGAAATCGCATCGCAGAACGGCACCAACCGGTTGGAACTGGACAACGTGCCGGTCGGCTTGAATGGCGTCGTGCTGGGCAGCGCGAATCTGGCGCTCACGAACTGGACGACGGTGACTAATTTCAACAGCACCAACTCCGCGCAATCAGTCTTTGTTCCAACTTCCGGGCCGATGCAGTTTTATCGGCTGAATTTTCCTTACTCCTGGACATGGCCCTAACCCGGATAATTCATAGTGGGATTGAACAAAGAAGCGGCGACGGGGTCAGGAGGCTTGATTTTACTGAGCCAAATGAAAACACCCATCACCGCTGCTTCGACGACAGACTGTAATGGCCAACCGTTGCTGTTTGAAGACCTGGGTTGGCGCCAGGTCGTGGCTGATTTTTCCGGCGGGACGCTCTCCAGTGATGGCGGCGCTGGAAAAGATCGTGCCAGCGATCCGGAAACGCTGCCGTTGGGCGCGGATCATTATCCGTGGGGACAGCGGCTTTTGCCGGGAGGAGATCCTGGCCTGGTGTGAGCGGCAAGCCCCCGTGGTTTATTATTGTCTGGGTCTGGCGAAGAACTCCGTCCTGGTGGAGCGCTTGGGGCCGGCGCTGGCGGATGCGCAGGCCCGCCGGTGTCTGACCGGGACGGCTGGCGCCCGGGTGTTCACCGGATTTGAATATCAGACGGTGAAAAGTTGGAGCCGCTCGCGCCGGGTGACCGGCAAGGCGGAAGTGACGGCCCAAGGACCGAACCCGCGCTTCCTGGTGACCAACCTGCCGGCGGCGGGGTTTGAAACTGAGGCGGATCAAACCCGGTTTGCGCCGGCGCGCCTCTACGAGCACCTCTATTGCCCGCGCGGCGAGATGGGGAATGTGCTCAAGCAGCAAGTGTTGGATTTGCAGGCTGACCGGCTAAGCACCCGGCATCAGGGCAGCAACCAACTGCGTTTGTGGCTGGCCACCTTTGCCGATCTCCTGCTGGAGCGGGTGCGGACCTTGGGGCTGGCGGGAACGGATCGGGCGCAGGCGACGGCGGGCAGCATCCGGCTCAAGTTATTGAAAGTGGCGGGTCAGGTGCGCGTGAGTGTGCGCCGCGTGCAGGTGCAGTTGAGCAGCGCCTGTCCGCTGGCGTCGCTGTTCCGGCGCTGCCATCAGCGGCTCATGAGGCTCTCCCACGCCAGCGGTTGATTCCAAATATGACCGTGCCGATCCACCCTCCACGCCGGAGGTGTCGCCAAAAACGGCCTCCCCAACTAAACAAGCTTCAAAAGTCCCGCGAAATCGCTGCATTCGCCCCGTTCTCCGACGCTCATTTTCATAAAAAGCCGGTGGCAATATCCGTCTGGCAAAAAGCAAAATCCGTGGAGCGATATTTAGCGGTTTAGCTAATTATGCAAGCAGTTGCCATGACTGCCATCGCTCAAGCCGAATACAAGGCGCAAGCCCGCATCCTCAAGGCGCTCGCGCATCCGACCCGCCTGTTCATCGTGGACGAACTGTCGCGCGGCGAACGCTGCGTGTGCGAACTCACCGACCTGATCGGCGTCGAGATGCCGACGGTGTCGCGGCATTTGAGCCAGCTCAAAAACGCCGGTCTGCTGGAGGATCAAAAGCGCGGGTTGCGGGTGTTCTACCGGCTGCGCGTGTCGTGCGTGCCGAATTTTTTCAAGTGCATCGAGGCGGTGCAAACGGGCCGGGCCAGTTGCGAATGAAAGGAACTTTGCCATGAACCAAAATCAAATCATCACCGTGAAAATCCTCGACCTGCCGGGCGCGGGCGGCGGTTGCGCGTGCAGCGACTTGACGCGCACGCCGGAATACGCCGCCGCCGTTCAACAGAAAATCGCCGAGTTGAAAACCGCCCTGGCAGCCGGGTTTCCGGGCCGCGCGTTGGTCGAATACGTGGACTTGCGCAACAACCAAATGGAGTTGGCCGGCGAGCACGGCCAATTGCTGGCCACGCGCAAGTATCCCCCGCCGCTGGTCGTGGTGGGCGGCGAGGCGAAATTCGCCGGCTCGATTCTCGTTCCCAAAATCGTCAAGGCGGTTGGCGAGGCGCTGAACAACCGTTAAATCGCGTAAAAATGAACGACACCTTTCCCATCACCGACATCCTGACCGTAGCGCAGGTTTCCAACCTGCTGTATTGCCGACTTCCAGTCGGCAGGGCGTCGGAACAGCCAGCGCGCCGAAAGTTAGCGGCGATTGCGGATTGCAAATCCGCGATACCGCAGACTTGGAAGTCTGCGCTACGGCCGGCGACCCACGCCGGTTTTAAGGAAACTCAACAAACGAAAGACCAGCCATGAGCGAATTTCTCGAACTCACTTACGACAAGTTCATCTTCCGCGTGAAGACGGACTGCCTTTACACTCGCGACGATTATTGGGCGCACATCGAAGGCAACGTGGCCACCGTGGGCGTCGCCGATTTCCGGCAGAAGTCCAACGGCGACGTGGCGTTTCTGGAAACCGTCGCGCCCGGCACGGCCGCCAAACAAGGTGCGGCACTTGGCATCATTGAGACCATCAAGACCACGGCGGACATCCTTTCGCCCGTCACCGGCAAGGTGGTGGAAGCAAACCCGGAGTTGGTGGCCAGCCCGTTCCTGATCAACGAAGATCCTTACGGCAAGGGCTGGATTTACCGGATTGAACTGACCGACGCGCAAGGCGGCCGGCCCGGTCTGCTCAAGGCGGAAGTTTATTTTGAACTGCTCAAACAAAAAGTCGCCTTGGAGGCGAAGAAACTTTATGGACAAAGCTAAAAAGGTCGTGGTGCTGCCGTGCAGCGGCATTGGCAAAGCCTACGGCGCGCTGGCCCGCGAGACCGCTTATGAACTGGCCGAGCGCGTCCGTCCTGGCGTGGCCACGCTGACTTGCCTGCCGCTTTTGGTCATCAATGATCCGGCGGCGCGGAAATTGGTCACGGACCACCCGGTCATTGCCATTGACGGTTGTCCCAAGGAGTGCGCCAGGAAAAGCGTCGAGGCGCTCGGCAAGAAACCGGCGGTGTCGTATCAAGCCATCCGGTTTTACACCGCGCACAAAGACCTCAAGCCCGAAGGCGTGGCGCAGTTGAACGAGGCCGGCCAAAAACTGGCGAGAATCGCGGCGGATGAATTGGCGGCAACCGTGGACCGGCTGGCCGCAGAGGAAGCGGTAGCGCAGGTTTCCAAACCTGCTGGATCGCCGACTTCCAGTCGGCCGGGCGTCGGAGCAACCAGCACGTCGGAAGTCTGCGGCGATTGCGGATTGGAAATCAGCGACACAGCAGACTCGAAGTCTGCGCTGCCCGCGAAGGAGGAATTATGAACGAAATCCAAGTCACCAAAGTCGGCATCGTTTCTTGCAGCGGCGAGGAAATTCCCGATGGCACTTTGTGCCGGATCGCCTGCCGCAAGGTGCTCGACGCGTTGCGGCCCGGCGAGACCGTCACGATCTGCCTGCCGCTGTTCATCGCGGGCGGCGAGGAGGAACGGTCATTCGCCGCCAAATATCCGACCATCACCGTGGACGGCTGCGAAAAATTGTGCACGGCCAAAGCCACGGAAATGCTTTCCGGCAAACCCGGCAAATCGCTGCTCGTCCCGGAAATTTTGAAACGCCACGGTCTGCCCGCGCCGACCAAGCTCCGGCATTTTGGATTGGAAGAAGAACCCGCCGTCAAAGCGGTCGCCGAGGAAATCACCAAGGCCGTGGACGAGGTGTTGGCCGAAGCCTGAAAATCTATGCCGACATATAAAAACAAAGTGGAATGGCGTGGCGGCCATCTCGGTCACACCTGGACCAGCAACGGCGTCGAACTGCCGTTCTCCGCGCCGCCGGCCTTGCACGGAATGCCCAACGTGCTGACACCCGAAGACGCTTTTGTCGCGTCGTCGAACACCTGTTATTTTCTGATGGTCGTCTGGGCCGCCGAACGCTTCAAACTGGACGTGGGGTCGCTGGAAATGGACGCCGAGGGCGAGGTGGAGGAATTTCTCGACCGCACCTCGTGGTTCAAGCAGGTGACCATCCGCCCGCGCATCGTCGTTCGCGGCAAATCGCGCGAAGTGGTGCAGCGCGCCCTGGACATGGCCATGAAGTATTCGACCATCAACCAATCCTTCAAGTGCAAGGTCGTCATCGTCCCGGACATCATCATTCAACCCGCCAACGCGAAGGAGTCGTGATGCCGGAAATTTTTGACATGGCGTTTTTGGGCGGCGGGCCGGCCGGGTATCAGGGCGCGATTCGCGCGGCGCAACTCGGCGCGAAGGTCGCCGTGGTGGAGGAAAAATTCTTGGGCGGCGTCTGCCTCAATTGGGGTTGCATCCCGACAAAAACCGTGCGCGCCTCCGCCGAGGCCGGACGCACCCTGCGCCGCGCCCGCGAATTCGGATTTCAGCCCGTCGAAGCGCGACCGGACCTGGCCGCCATCATCGCCCGCAAAGACCGCGTCGTGAACACGCTGCGCGGCAGCATCGGACGGCTGTTTCAGGCGCATCAAATCACGCTGATCGAAGGACGCGGCCGGTTGACGGCAACCGGAGGAGTCGAGGTGGAGCACAACCACCAGCAGACCTTGGTTCATGCGAACAAGGTCGTTGTCGCCACCGGCTCGCGTCCGGCAGGGTTGCCGATTTTTCCAAAGCATCCACGAATTTTCCTGGCCGACGAGGCGCTGAATCTGAATTTCCTGCCCAAACATTTGTTGGTTGTGGGCGGGGGCAGTGTGGGCGTCGAGATGGCTGCCATCTTCCGCGAATTGGGCGCGGAAGTGACATTGGTGGAAGCGTTGGAACGGCTGCTTCCCAACGAAGACGCCGAAATGGCCGACTACCTGCAAGGCGTGCTCAAGCGGCGAAAAGTGAAAATCCTCTGCTCGGCTCGAATTACCGCCGTCAGTGGCGGCGACGCCCTCGTCGCCCCGGCTTCACCGTTCAAAGTAATGCTGGCCGACGGAACGGAACTGAATCCCGATACCATCATCCTCGCCGTAGGCAGAAAACCAAACACGGAGGGACTCGGCTTGGCCGAGGCCGGTGTCGAATTGAGCAGCGGCCGGATCATGGTGGACGAACATCTGCAAACCAATCGTCCCGGTCTCTATGCCGCCGGCGATGTGGTTGGCCGCTGGTCGCTGGCGCACGTCGCATTTGCCGAAGGCATCTGCGCTGCCGAACACGCTTTGGGACGTAACAGCGCGATGGATTATCGCGTCGTGCCCCGGTGCGTTTTTACGATTCCAGAATACGCCGCCGTGGGCGTCTCCGAAGCCGAGGCGCAAAAGCAGCAGCCGGTCAAAGTGGCGCGGTTTCTGTTCAAATCGCTCGGCATGGGCCAGGCCACCGGCGAGCTGGAGGGCCTGGTCAAAATCATCGCCCACGCGCCGACCGATCAGATTCTGGGCGCGCACATTGTCGGGCCGCACGCGGCGGAGATGATTGCCGAGCTCGCGCTGGCGATGCGCGCCGATTTGCCCAGCCGCGTGATCATGGAGACGATTCATTCGCATCCGACCTTTTCCGAAGCCGTGTTGGAAGTCGCACAGGCTTTGCAAGGCCAGGCGATTCATCAACCGCCAGCTATTCGCGCGACTTCAAATTCGGTCATACGCCAATTTCAAACTGAACCAAGCAATTTATGAAAACTATGAAAAACGAAACTGAAACAACCAAACCGGCGAACGCGCAAAAGCCGACCGTGGAAGAAGTGTTCGGCATGATGCGGAAAATGATGGGTTCCGTGCCCACGGCCATCGAACAAGCCGTCAAGGTGGACGAGGGACTGCTCCATGAGCACCTGCGTTCGCGCGGCTACGCCATGCCGCCGGGCGGCGCGTTGGATGAGGAAACCCGCACGCTGATTTATCTCGCCGCCGCGCTGGCCGCCAGCAGCCAGGCGTGCATCCAGGCGATGGCGAACAAGGCAAAAATGCAAAACATTCCGTCGGCGAAAATCATCGAAACCGTTCACATCGTGCGATTCGCGCTGGCGACGAAAGTCATCGGCGAAGCCGAGCCGGTGTTCGCGGCGCTGGCGAAAACGTGATGAGGCAAGACGATGAACTCCGCGCGCCGTTTCAAATTGCTGCCGGTGCCATCCTTTGCGGCGTGCTCCGGCATTGCACGCCGGCGCGCGGCTTGTAACTTTTCCAATCTTCATGGCTCTGTTCATAACCGATGGAATCGAACGCGTATGAACCGATTAAAAACAATCCGCGCGGAAGATTTCACCGCCGAGGTGCTCAACGCACCCACGCCGGTGGTGGTTCTGTTTGACGCCGCAGATTGCGCCCCGTGCGACGCCCTCAAGCCGGTGATCCGCGCCGTGAGCCGCCGCTTTCGGGGCGAGGCCGCGTTTGTGAGCGTGGACGTGTCGGAGTCGCCGGACCTGGCGCGGCGTTATGGGATCAGCCTGCCGCCGACGCCGGGGCTTTTTTATGGCGGTGTTTTGCGGGATATGTTCCAGCCGTCCGCGCGCGGTGAAATATCACTTTCTTCAATCGCATGAAAGCCCAGGAAACAACCTTCCCTCCCGGTCTTGCCACCGCTGACGGCTGCTCGGCCCGGCTCCCGGAACATTCGGTCGCGTTTTTCTTATGCTCCGCGCCGCAGGCGAAAAGCGTTTCGCTGATTGGCGACTTCAACGACTGGCAACCCGCGGCGCGACCGAGGCAACGGATGCCCGACGGTTGCTGGACCACACGGCTGGAACTCCGCCACGGGAGCCACCGGTATTTGTTTCTGGTGGACGGCCAGCCGGTGCTGGACCCGCGCGCCCACGGCCTTGTCCGCGAGCCGAACCCGTGGCATGAGGCCGCCTCGTTGAGCGCGGTGAGTTGAGGTCGTCACCATGAGAGCGCAAGAACAAACGAACCGGGAATCGGCCAGGGCGCGGCCAACACCGCCCCTCTGCGTCGCGTCCCCCGCGCTGGCGGCAAAAATGGTCATCCCGCCCGAGCCGGCGTGCGCGCTGTCGGCGAACTGGAACGAGGCAAGAAAATGACAACCGCTTTGCTGTTCCTGTTTGCCGCCGAGACGGTGCTTTACAGCCTGTTGTGGCACAACCAACCGGCGCAATCGCCCGGACGGGAATGCCCTCGCAGCCTGGAACGAAATTTCCTGTGCCGCTGGCTGCGCGGGGATTGGCGGAAACCGGCGGCGAGCGGAGAGGCGCTGGGACAAATTGAAAGGCAGATGCCATGAACAATTCGAGCAGCCAGCGGGAGCAGTGCGCGGTTTGCGGCAAAGACGTTGCCGACACCTGGTTCGCCCGCATCCGAAACGGCGCCGGCTGGGTGAAGGTTTGCAGGCCGGCCTGTTCCATCCGTTACACAGACGGCCCGCAGCCGGCGGACAACGACGGCGAACGCCGCCCGCATTTTCTTGTCAGCGCAGAATTGTGGTCATGAGACTCGCCTTCGCCACTTACGTCTGTTGAGATTTGAAATCTGCTAGAGCCAACCATGAGCCAAATCCTTTCCTTCCTGGCCGAACACGGCGGCGCGTTATTGTTTGCGGTGGTTTTGGTCGAGCAACTGGGTTTGCCGCTGCCGGCCCTGCCGTGGCTGCTGGCGGCCGGGGCGCTGGCGGCGAATGGCCAGCTTCACCCGCTGCCGGCGCTGGCGGGCGTCGTCGCGGCGTGTCTGATCGCGGACGCGGTCTGGTTCGGGCTGGGCCGGCGCGGCGGTGCCCGGGTGTTGAAAATGCTTTGCCGCGTTTCGTTGCAACCGGACTCGTGCGTCCGGCGGACGCATGACTTGTATGACCGCTACCGGATGCGGGGCGTGGTCGCGGCGAAGTTTCTCCCCGGCTTGAGCACCGTCATCCCGTCCCTGGCCGGAATGTCGGGCGTTCGTTGGCGGCGGTTCCTTTTTTTCGATGCCATCGGTTCGTTGCTTTACGGCGGCAGTTTCCTGTTGTTGGGCGTCCTGTTCCGGCATCAGTTGGATCATCTTCTGTCCCTGCTGGTCCGTCTCGGGAATGGCGGCCTGGCGTTGGTCGCCGCTGCGGTCGCGGGGTATGTTGGTCTTAAATTTTTCCAACGGCAGCGCCTGCTCTGGCGGTTGCGCGTGGCGCGGATCACGGTGGAAGAGGTGCGCCGCCGCCAGTTGGCCGGCGAACCGTTGGCCATCCTCGACCTGCGGGCGCGGGCCGAACTGGAGCGGGAGCCGCAGATCATTCCCGGGGCGCGCCACGCCGGCCGGGAAGAGTTGGAACGTCATGCGCACGGGCTGCCGCGCGACCACGACATCATTGTTTATTGTGCCTGTCCCAACGAAGTCAGCAGCGCCAGCCTGGCCCTGCGGCTCCATCGCCAGGGTTTCACCCGCGTCCGGCCCCTGCGGGGAGGAATCGCCGCCTGGCGCGAGCGGGGCTATCCCACCGAGCAGTGGCCGGCTGCGGAAACCTCGGCGGGCCTCAGCCTGGCAACAACGACCAAAGCCGCATGAAAACTGAAAACGCACTGCGAAACCCATCCCGCAAACACGGCTGCATCCTGCCCGTGCCCGACAGCGACCTGCGCACCGGCCTCACGGTCGCCGACCTCAAACAATCGTTCCTCGACACGCTCTTTTGCAGTCTGGGCCGCGTGCCGTCGGCGGCCACGCCGCACGATCTTTACACGGCGCTGGCCCTGGCCGTCCGCGACCGCGTGCTCAAGCAGGGCGTCCAGACGCTGGAGACCTACCACGAACGCGACGCCCGCGTCGTGGCTTACCTTTCCGCCGAATACCTGCCCGGACCGCAACTGGCAAACAATCTTCTCAACCTCGGTATCTGGGAACAGACCCGCCAGGCGGTGGCGGAATTGGGGTGCGACCTTGATTTCCTGCGGCAGCAGGAGGAGGAACCCGGCCTGGGCAACGGCGGCCTGGGCCGGCTGGCGTCCTGTTACATGGATTCGCTCGCGTCGCTCGAAATGCCCGCCGTCGGCTACGGCCTGCGTTACGAATTCGGCATCTTCGACCAAACCCTCCGCGACGGCTGGCAGGTGGAAAGCACCGACAAATGGCTGCGCTTCGGCAATCCGTGGGAGAACGTGCGCCCCGAACTGACCTACGAGGTCAAACTCGGCGGCCACACCGAAACATGGACCGACGAACGGGGCCGCTACCGCGTGCGCTGGGTGCCGGTGCGCGTCGTCCAAGGTGTCGCCTACGACACGCCCATCCTGGGTTACCGCGTCAACAACTGCAACCGGATGCGCCTCTGGAAGGCCGAGGCCGTGGAGTCGTTCGACTTCGCGGCGTTCAACCACGGCGATTATTACCAGGCCGTCCACGACAAAATGTTTTCGGAAAGCATCACCAAGGTGCTTTACCCGAATGACGAAATGATTCAGGGCAAGAACCTGCGGCTGGAACAGCAATTCTTCCTCGTCACCTGTTCCTTGCAGGACATGCTCCGCGTGCATCGGCTGCTGGGCCGGCCGCTGGAAAAGTTCCATGAGAAATGGGCCGTGCAGCTCAACGACACGCATCCGTCGCTGGCCGTCGCCGAGTTGATGCGCCTGCTGGTGGACGAACACGGGCTGGACTGGGAAACCGCCTGGCACGTCACGCGCCACACCTTTTCCTACACCAACCACACGCTGCTGCCCGAGGCGCTGGAAAAATGGCCCGTGTCGCTCTTCGGCGCGCTGCTGCCACGGCATCTGGAAATTGTTTATGAAATCAACCGCCGCTTTCTGGACGACGTGCGCGCCCGGTTCCCCGGCGACGACGCCCGCGTAGCGCGGCTGTCGCTGATTGACGAAAGCGGCGAACGCTACGTTCGCATGGCGCATCTGGCCACCGTCGGCAGCCACCACGTCAACGGCGTCGCGCGCCTGCACTCGGATTTGTTGAAGCAAACCGTCCTGCGCGATTTTGCCGGGCTGTGGCCGGAAAAATTCTGCAACGTGACCAATGGCGTCACGCCGCGCCGGTTTCTGGCCGTGGCCAATCCGCCGTTGGCCCGGCTCATCACCCGCCGCATCGGCGACGGCTGGATCAAAAACCTGGACGAGCTGCGCAAGCTGGAGCCGCTGGCCGGCGATGCCGGCTTTCGGAAGGATTGGCGCGAGGTCAAACTCGCCGCCAAGCGCCGGCTCGCCGCGTGCATCGCCCAAAACACCGGCGTCACCGTGGATCCCGCCACGTTATTCGACATCCAGGCCAAGCGCATACACGAATACAAACGACAACACCTGAACGCGCTGCATATCCTCACGCTTTACCTGCGGCTCAAGCGCGAGCCGCAGGCCGACATGCCGGCGCGCACTTTCATCTTCGCGGGCAAGGCCGCGCCCGGCTATTTCATGGCCAAGCTGATCATCAAATTCATCAATGCCATTGCTGCGGTGGTGAATCACGACCCCGCCGTGCGCGGCCGGCTCAAGGTCGCCTTTTTCCCCGACTTCAGCGTTAAGAACGCCCAGCGCATCTATCCGTCCGCTGACTTGAGCGAGCAGATCTCGACCGCCGGCAAGGAAGCCAGCGGCACCGGCAACATGAAATTCGCGCTCAACGGCGCGCTGACCATCGGCACGCTCGACGGCGCGAACGTGGAAATCCGCGAGGAAGTCGGCCCGGAAAACTTCTTCCTCTTCGGCCTGACCGCCGAAGAAGTCTTGAAACGGCAAACACGCGGTTACCGGCCGCGCGAGTTTTACGAACAAAACGCCGCGTTGCGCGAGGCGCTGGATTTCATCGCCAGCGGCGGGCTGGCCAATGGCGACGCCAATCTGTTCCAACCGTTCGTGGACAATTTGCTGTGGAGCGATCCGTTTCTGGTGCTGGCGGATTATCAGGCTTACGTGGCTGGCCAGGAACAGGTCAGCGCCCGCTGGCGCGATTCCGAGGCCTGGACGCGGCAATCCATTCTCACCGTCGCGCGGATGGGCCGGTTTTCCTCCGACCGCGCCATCCGCGAATACGCCGAACACATCTGGCGCGTGCAGCCGCTGCCGGTGGCCAATCCTTCAACCAAACCCAAAGCGGTCAAACGCGCCCAACCCGCTGCGCCAGTGAAATGAAAGTGCGCCATGCTCTTGCCAATCAGCACCGCCATCGTCCTGGCCTTCGTGAGTGCCATCATTCACGCGCCGGGATTGCTGGCGCTGCTCTACTGGCAGACGCGGCAGTGGCCAAAAATCGAGACCGACTTCCGGCCCCGCCGCAACCTGCCGGCGTTCCTCGCTTTGTTCGGCGTCATTGTGGTTCTGCACCTGATCGAAATCGGCGTGTGGGCCGTCCGTGAACGGAAAAAAATTGGAACCATGCTCCGCACCCGTTAGTCTCGCCGGAGCCTTCCAATAAAAAATGGATATGAACCCCGATACCCACCCGCCCAAACCTCCCGAATTCAAACCGGATGCGAAGCCGGATGTGCCACAGCCCGGCAAGAAACGCATTTCATTCCGCAAACGGCTGCCGGGGCTGATTGGGGTCATCGTGGTCATTGTCATCGTGGCCGGCCTCTGGTGCTGGCGTGACCGGAACCAAGCGGCATCCGCCAACCATCTGGTTCTGTTCGGCAACGTGGACATCCGCCAGTCGCAACTGGCCTTCAACGACAGCGAGCGCATCACCGCCCTGCTCGTGCAGGAAGGCGACCGGGTCACCAACGGCCAATGCCTGGCCACGTTGGACACCCGGCGGTTCCAGGCCAATGTTGCGAACCGCGTGGCCGTCGCCGACGCCCAACGCGAAGTCGTGGCGCGTCTGGTGGCGGGCAACCGGCCCCAGGATATTCGCAAATCCAAAGCCGACCTCGAAGTTGCGCGCGCCGACGCCGTCAACGCCCGGCTCACCGCGCAGCGCGTCCGCGATCTGCGCGCCCAAAGCGTCAACTCCGCGCAGGAACTGGATGACGCCCAGGCGGCGCTCAACGCCGCCGAGGCCCGCCTTCAGGCCGCGCAGGAAGCGTATGACCTGATGGTGATCGGCCCGCGCCAGGAGGACATCGCCGCCGCCAAAGCCACCTTGCAGGCCGATGAAGCGAATTTGGCGCTGGCCCGGTGCGAACTGGCCGACGCCAGGCTTTACGCGCCGGCCAACGGCGTGATCCAAAACCGCATCCTCGAACCCGGCGACATGGCCTCGCCGGCGCTGCCGGTGTTCACCCTCGCGCTGGACGATCCGGTGTGGGTGCGCGCTTACGTGGACGAACCCGACCTCGGAAAAATTCAACCGGGCCTGAAAGCCGAGGTGACCACCGACAGCTTTCCCGGCAAGCGTTACGCGGGCTGGATCGGATTCATTTCCCCCACGGCCGAATTCACGCCCAAGTCGGTGGAGACGCAGGACGTGCGCACCAAGCTGGTGTATGAAGTGCGCGTGTTCGTCCACAATCCCCAAGGCGAACTGCGCCTCGGCATGCCGGCCGTCGTGACCATTCCGCTTGACCAATCCGGCGCCCCCACCAATGCCGCGCCGTCCGGCGAAACAAATCCATGATTTCAAAACCGCGCATTGGAACCGCTAACCAATGGAGTTGCGCCAGCGCGGCAGCGTCTTGGACTGCGGGGGCTGTGACACCGTTTTGGAATTATCGGAGGAGATTGCCGCGCTCGAAAGCGGCGTTGCGTTCCGCTTGCCGCCGCACGCCAAAACCTGGCGGCAACCGGGCGGTTTGGAAAAAGTGAAATGAAATCTGAAGATCCCGGCAAAATAGAGCCGACGAATCGCGGGGACGAAGGCGTGCTCGTGTTTCGCGACGTCCGCAAACAATTTGTCGCCGGCCGGCGCATCGTCCCGGCGCTGCGCGGCGTCAGCTTTGCCGTGCGCCGGGGCGGAGTCACCGGATTGATCGGCCCGGACGGCGCGGGCAAGACGACGCTGATGCGGCTGGCGGTGGGTTTGTTCGCCCCGGATGCGGGCCGGATCACCGCGCTGGGTTTCGACGCGCCCACCCAGTCGCTCGCGGTGCAATCGCGAGTCGGCTACATGCCGCAGCGGTTCGGCCTTTACGAAGACCTTTCCGTTCAGGAAAACCTCGATCTCTACGCGGATTTGCAGGGGCTGCCGCACGCGACGCGGGCGGGACGGTATCACGAATTGATGCAGATGACGGGTCTGGCCCGGTTCACGCAGCGGCTGGCCGGGAAGTTGTCCGGCGGCATGAAACAAAAACTCGGCCTCGCCTGCACGCTGGTCCGCCCGCCGCAACTCCTGTTGCTCGACGAGCCAACCGTCGGCGTGGACCCGGTGTCGCGGCGCGAACTCTGGGAGATCGTTTATAGCCTCGTGAAAAAGCAAGGTTTGAGCGTGCTGCTCAGCACGGCCTACATGGACGAGGCGGAACGCTGCGACGAAGTCATCCTGCTGCACGAGGGCGAAGTGCTCGGCCACGGCCCGCCGCGACAGTTTAGCAACCGGATGCGCGGCCGCGCCTGGCTGGTGAGCGCGCCGGGACTCAAAAAGCGGACGGTGCAGGAAAAACTCGCGGCGGGAGCGAACGTGATGGACGCGGTCATCCAGGGCGAGCAAGTGCGACTGGTCATGGGAACCGACGCCGTTCCCGACGCGGGACGATTGTTGCCGGAGGTCGCCGGGGTTTCCATCCAGCCGGTGGCGCCGCGACTGGAGGACAGCTTTGTGGCGATGTTGCGTCAACAGCGCACCGACGGCGGCGGCGCGCCATCCCGCCCGTCCGCGCCGCCAAACTCCAAACGCGGGAACAACGGGCCCGGCCCGGTCATTGAGGTCAACCACGTCCAGCGGCGGTTCGGCAATTTTTACGCGGTCAAAGACGTGAGCTTTCACGTCGAACGCGGCGAGGTGTTCGGCCTGCTGGGGGCGAACGGCGCCGGCAAATCCACGACGTTCCGGATGCTGTGCGGCCTGTTGCCGGTCAGCGAAGGCAGCGTGCGGGTCGCCGGGCTGGACCTGCGGCACGCGGCGGCGACGGCGCGGGGGCGGATCGGTTACATGTCGCAGAAATTTTCGCTTTATGGAAATCTCAGCGTGGGCGAGAACCTGCGGTTTTTCAGCAGCGCCTACGGGCTGTCGGGAGCGCGGCAGCGCGAACAGATGGACCGGGCGCTGGACGAGTTTGAACTGGCCGGAGTGGTCGGATCCAACAGCCTCGATCTGCCGCTCGGCCACAAGCAGCGGCTGGCGATGGCCTGCACCCTGATGCACGAGCCGGACATTTTGTTTCTGGACGAACCGACTTCGGGTGTGGACCCGCTGGCGCGGCGCGAGTTCTGGAGCCGCCTCAACGCGCTGGCGGAACAAGCCGTCACCATCATGGTCACCACGCATTTCATGGAAGAAGCCGATTATTGCGACCGGCTGGCGATCATGGCCGACGGTAAAATTCTGGCGCTGGGCACGCCCGGGGAAATCAAACAACACCAGCGCTCCGCCGCGCAACCGGAACCGACGATGGAAGAGGCATTTATCGCGCTGATTGAAGGCCAGGGGAAACAAACGGGGGGTGCGAAATGAACAAAGCCGCATTTTCGGAAGAGGTTTGCGCGGGCGCGTCAGCGTCTGGGAGTGCGGTGGCCGTGACACCGCTTTGGAACGAGTGTGCCGGTCATCAGTTTAACACGCTTCAAAGCAGCGTCGCGCTCCGCTTGCCGCCGCAGTCCAAAACCTGGCGGCAGTTCGAATGGTTCGTAGGAAGACGAATCCCTTGGAAATGACTGCCGGATCACCAATGCAAAAATCAGAAAATCCTCCTGCCCGTGGCGGCGGGGCGATGCGGTTACGAGGATTGATCCGCAAGGAATTTTACCAGGTGCTGCGCGATCCGAGCAGCATTGCCATCGCGTTTCTGCTGCCGGTGGTCCTGCTGCTGATTTTTGGTTATGGCGTGTCGCTGGACGCCGGGCACGTGCCGGTGGCGCTGGTGGTGGAAGCGCCGAGCGCGGACACGGCCAGCTTTACCGGACGCTTCCAGCAGTCGCGGTATTTCGCCCCGGTCGGGATGTGGGACATGCGAGCGGCGGAGGCGGCGCTGATGGCGGGGCGGGTGGACGCGATTGTTCATTTGCGCGGTGATTTTGCGCGGCAGTTGCGCGCCCCGGGTGGCGCGCCGGTGCAGGTGATTGTCAATGGCGTGGACGCCAACACCGCGCGGCTGGTAAGCGGCTACGTCCAGGGCGTCTGGCAGGACTGGTTGGCACAACAGGCGCAGGCGCGGGGCGGGACGCTGAAAGCGCCATTGCTGGTTCAATCGCGGGTCTGGTTCAACAGCGAATTGCGGAGTCGCGATTTTCTCGTGCCGGGCCTGATTGCCATCATCATGACGTTGATCGGCGCGCTGTTGACGGCGCTGGTGATGGCGCGGGAATGGGAGCGCGGCACGATGGAGGCGCTCATGGTCACGCCGGTGACGATGGGCGAGGTCTTGCTGGGCAAGCTGCTGCCGTATTACCTGATGGGCATGGGCGGCATGGCGTTGTCGGTGGCGATGGCCGTCTGGTTGTTCGGCGTGCCGCTGCGCGGTTCGCTGTGGCTGCTGTTTGCCGCCTCGTCCTTGTTCCTGCTGGCGGCGCTGGGCATGGGGCTGCTGATTTCCACGGTGACGAAAAACCAGTTTGTCGCCGGCCAGGTCGCCATCATCACGACCTATCTGCCGGCCTTCATCCTTTCGGGATTCATCTTTGACATCGGCAGCATGCCCGGCGCGGTGCAGGCGGTCACGCACATCGTCGCCGCGCGCTATTTTGTGGCGATTTTGCAGACGCTGTTTCTGGCGGGCAACGTCTGGCCGGTCATCCTGCCCAACGCGCTGGCGCTGGTGCTGATGGCGGCGTTTTTTCTCGGCCTGAGCCGGCGCAAAATGCGGAAACGGCTGGAATAGGACACGCGATGTGGCGACGAATCCAA
>JAJXYT010000065.1 GCA_021780375.1 bacterium
GCGCTTAGATAAGGCCCAAAACTTTCTTGGAAAGGCGTTTGCGTCGCCGGGTATCGGGGGCGGAAGCGAAGATGATCCGGCGTGAAACACGCTCCATTTCCTGAACGATCTTCCACAGTTTTCGTTCGTTGAGCACCGCTTCCTTCATCGCTTCATACTGCTGAGAACTCAGCGCCAGGCTCACGGTTTTTTGAGCCACTTTTCGGGTCCATTGGTATCCGCTGCGCCCCGAAGCGGCCACCGTGCGTTGCTGCACCGACCCCTGGCTGATGTAGCCGATCCGGGCCAGGTTCCGACCCAACTGTTGGTAGCGGGTTTTCCAGGCGGCGAGCGCTGGCGGGGTTGGGTTTTTCATGGCCGCCAGTTTAGCCGGTTTGGCTTGCCTGTCAATAGGCACAGTATTATTACTGTGGATATATGCGCACCCCCTTCTTCCCCGCCTTCCGCGCCCGCCTCGCCGCCCTCGGACGCCGCACGGCGCGCCAACTCCGCCAGAACACCCTGGAGCAATTGACCAAACACCTGGCCGATCTCATCCCCGCCCCGCTGCTCTCCAGCGCCGACGAGGGAGCCAACAGCCGCGGGCGAATCTATTCCCTGCGCCTGACTTGCGAGTGTTTCTTCTGGCAGATGCTCCAGTTCAACACCGCCTGCCGCGAGGTGGTCCGCCAGGTGCAGACACTGGCTCGCCTCCAGGGTTGGGGCGCGGTGGACGAGGGCAACCTGCACAGCCATGACCTGCGTTTGCTGCGCCAGTTGTGGGACGCTCTCAAAACCGGGGACATCCTCCTGGGCGACCGCGCCTACGGAGATTACGTCACGCTGGCGGGAGGGCCGCGGCAGGGAGTGGACGTGGTGGCGCGTTTGCATCAGCGGCGCACAGTGGACTTCCGCAAAGCGCGGCGGCTGGGCCATCATGACGGCCTGTTCGTCTGGCGCAAGGGGGAGCAACAGTCCACCATTCTGAGCCCTGAGGAGTGGGCGGCGTTGCCCGAGGAAATCGAGGTGCGGATCGTGCGTTTCACCGCTGCCTGCCGGGGTTTTCGTTCGCAGCGCATCACCCTGGTGACCACCCTGCTGGACGCGCAAGCGTATCCGGCGGCCGAACTGATCGCCCTTTACGCGCGGCGCTGGCGGCTGGAGTTGTGCCTGCGTGACGTCAAGACGACGCTGGGGTTGGAAACGTTGCGCTGCCAGTCGCCGGCGATGGTGCGCAAGGAACTGCTGGCCGGACTGATTGCGCACAACCTGATCCGCTGCGTGATGGTGGAGGCCGCACGGGTTGAGGAGGCCCAACTGGAGCGATTAAGTTTCAAGGGCGCGGTGGACGCCCTGCGGCAGTTCAGCGGGGCACTGGCGCAAGCCCGGACTGGCAAGCTCAAGCGCGATCTGTGGCAGGATCTGCTATCCACACTGGCGCGCGACTTGGTGCTTCAAAGAGGGGCAAAAGAAATTGGTCACACACGCAAAAGCTGAGCGCAATCAAGCTTTGGTGCGCGAAGCCAAACGCCAATTTAAGATTCGTCATGGCCACCTCTTTTGCGAAGTTTGCGGTTTTGAATTCTTGACTCGATATGGCGAACGCGGTCGGGATTTTATTGAGGCCCATCACAGCAAACCGATTTCAACTTTGAGCGGGCCAGTCCCCACGACTATTAGTGACTTGGAAATGGTCTGTTCAAACTGCCATAGAATGCTGCATCGTAAACCTTGGGTTTCCGTCCAAGAATTAAAAGCCAGCCTATAATTTGGCTAACTCTCTGGTTTTGGCTTGGACGTCAAAATAAAGGACCAAGCCAAAGGCTGAGTGCTGAAGTTAATTCAAGAGCGCTAACTCGGCTTCAAAGAGTTCCCTGGTTTTCGACTGGACGTCTGCCAACTGTAACTCGCCCTTGTCCAGTTTCGCGAGCAAGGCTTTCTGGGCGAGGTAATCTTTGTTCACCATGCCGGCTTTGCTTTGCAACATGCGCCAGGCTTTGCGGCGTTCCACCGCGAATAACACCATCTGCCGGCTCACGGCAAAATATTTGATCTGCCCGTTGACGTCGGCCTTGATGTAACAGCCGAAGTTCGGGACGAAGGAACGATGGTTCCGGTCGAATACGCGCCGGTAAATGACATCATCCTGCGTAATCAACACCAGCATGTCGTCGAGCTGGATCAATTCCCGCGCTTCCTCTTCCTTGAGGGCCTTGACGTGCTTGCGGAACCGGGTTTCGGTGATGGCCCAGTGCGCCACGGTGAAGTTGTATTCCTCGCCGGTCGCCTTGAATTTCGTGCGCCACCAGTCGCGGTTCGGCGTCGGATTGCCCTTGAGATCGAACGCTTCCTGCGCCGTCTCGCCGTTGCGCGGATTGAACACGAACTCCGGCATGCCGCGCGCGTCGCGCACGAGCTTGGCCTGGTCGGCGCTCATGTTGTCGGGCACGCCGTGCTCGGGCTGGCAGGTGGTGTAGGCCTGGAAAAACGCCGTGCCGCGGTATTCCAGCCCCTCGAGCATCGCCTTGTACAGCTTCGCCGCGTTGGCCATCGAAACCTGCGCCACAAACGGCGAGCCGTGACCGCTGGTGAACGCTTCGGCCACATTTTTCTTTTCAATCAATTTGCCCTGCGACGCCACACCAAACTGGTTCATGTCGTAACCGCCCAGCATGGTCGAGGAATCGGAGTTCTGGCCGCCGGTGTTGGAATAGACCTGCGTGTCGAGCATGAGGATTTTCACGTTCGGCCGGTTTTGCAGGATCACCTTGGACACGTTCTGGAACCCGATGTCGCCGAGCGCGCCGTCCCCGCCAATGGCCCAGATCTTCGGCAGCTCGCGGATTTCCTGGTCGGTCATCAACGCGTCGTCGAGGTGCGTGAGCAGGAACAAATCAGCCGCGGACATGACGCCTTCGGCGCGGTCGAGCAGGGCGTCAGCCAGGCGTTCGGGCACCACCGAGCGGTGCGCGTGGTTGATGATGAGCGATTCGCCGAGCAGCCACGAAATCGTCGCGCCATCCTGGAACAGCGAGTTCATCCACGGATACGGATGCGGATTGGACGGCGGCGTCGAACCATAGACGGTGTTGCAACCAGTGCTGGCGCCCATGAACATCACGCTCATGCCGTTGGCGCGCCGGCCGTCAATGGACTGCAAATCGCGGTGATTGAACGCGTCCTGCCGCATCACGGCCACGATGCCGCCGATGAGCTGCTCGTCGGTGATGGCGCCGTGTTTGGCCTCGTAATCGGCAATGCGTTTCGCGGTGTCGTCGTCGTCCTCGCCGCCCAGGCCCATGATGATGTGGGCAACGGCCTTGCGGAACAGTTGGTATTCAGCCTCATCGCGCTGCTTCAATGCCTGGAGCTTCGACAATCCTTCGCTTTCCAGCCGCGCGGCCTTGGCGCGCAGGCGGTCGGCTTTCTTGTGATACAACGGGCGCATGTAGGCTTCGGTGACGGACGCCGCCGCGCGCAGCACGCTTTTCTCGCCGCACCCGGCGCACGCGCCGTCGCCGGACACGAGCGCCTCGTAATTGCGCCGGACCATGAGATGATTGCGCAAGGCAGCTTCGCGCGAGTTCGCGGCGGCGGTGTCATCGTACAGGCCGAGAAATTTCTGGGGTGTGTCGGGCAGCAGGCGCGAGAAAATTTGCGCCGTGGTCAGGTCGGCGTTCAAATCCTCGGTCTCGCGCGTCATGCGGAGCGCGTCGTGGTCGCCGCAAACCTGCACGCATTCGCCGCACCCCTTGCACAGGTCGGAGACAAAGATGGAGAACAAGCCGCCGCCGCCGGGTGTTTTGGCTTCGAGCGACCGGAAGATGGCCGGCACGTTTGAGTACGCCAGCGGCAGTTTATCAATAATGCCGGTGAATTCGGCCTTGGTGTGTTCACCAACCGTGGTCAGCGCATTGATTTCCTGGCGGATAATGTCCTTGAACGGAACGTTGGAGCGGGCCTTGACCGATTCGTTCATCTTCGCGCGGGCGCGTTCCTCAATGCCTTTCAGTTCGGCGGCCAGTTTCGAGCGTTCGGCGGGATCGGTGACGTAGTAATGCACGGCGGTCTTCAGGACCATCGCCACCTCCTGCGCCATGTTGGGCAGGGCGGTGTCCGGGCAGGCGGTGATGCATTCCATGCATTGCGTGCAGTTCTCGGCGATATAGACCGGCGTTTCGCGGCGGGCGACGTACTTGGACTGGGTCGCGCCCGAGCCGGCGCCCATGACGCCGAGCGACGCGAGCGCGCCGGCGGGCTGGTGATAACCGAGGCCGTGGCGGAATTCGGAGTCGAACTTGGCCAGCGTCTGGAAAGCGTAGCGCGGTGTCTGTTGCGCCGGCGTGGGAATGCCCGTGCCGCAAACCAAGCCGCAGCCGGCGGTGGGAAGCAAGGGCTCGTGCTCATGCGGCGCCACCGGCGGATTGCGCATCGAGGAACGGTCGGGTTCGTTGAACTCGCCGTACTTGATTTCCTGCACGCGCGAGAAACCCTCGGTCATGACGGTCATGTTCGACGTGACGACGTCCTCGCCGAACCGCCCGAATTTCTTCTGGTACTGTTTCTTGACCGTGGCGTGGAAGACCTCGTCGGAAATGTGGTTCTGCCGGAGAAACGGCGACACGCGGAAGAAAGCGCCGAGGAACGAATTGCCCTGCATGCGCAACTGCAACTCGGTCTTGCTGGTCGCTTTCTTGGCGATGTCGAACCCGGGCAGAATGAAAACGCGGATGTCGTTGTCTTTCACAAACCGCCGGTGTTGCGACGGGATGCGTTGCCAGGCGGTTTCCGGGGTGTCGCTGGATTCCCAGACGAGGCAGCCGCCGGGCTTGATGCCTTCCAGCGGATTCGTGTGGGTGAACGCCTTGGGATCGCAGCAGAGCACCACGTCCACGTGGTTCAACTCGCAGTTCACCTTGATGATATCGGGCGCCACGGTGAGATAATAATTCGTCGGGGCGCCTTTCTTTTCCGAGCCGTACTTCGGGTTGGCCATCACGAACAATTTTTCCTTGAGCCGCCCGTCGGCGTCGTGTTCCGGGTCGCGTTGTTTGATGAGGTCGCCGAATTCGCCGACGATTTCGCCGAGGTTTTTGCCGGTGGTAATCATGCCCCAGCCGCCGATGGAATGGAACCGCACGGCGATGGCGCCGTCGGGCAGGAGCGACGGCGTTTCCTTGCTGATGACGGCGTAGGGATGGTCAATACCCAGGGTGAAATAAGTCTCGCCACCGGCAGCGCTGGCGCCGTCCTGGCGGCGGGTCTGGCCGATGGCAAATTCGTAGGCGCCGAGCGTGTGTTCGGGCCGGAAATCGCGCGAGCCGATGCCGTAGCTGCCGCGGAAGAGCCGGGGTGTCTGTTCCGGAGTCAGGCCGGGCAGGGCGCCGCCGAACTTCGCGGCTTCATTGGCCTTGCCGAGGGCCACGCGGATATCGCGCGCCAGCGGATTATCGCCCGCCATGCCTTCGTCGGTGCGTTCGAGGATGATGACGTTCTTCTTGCCGCGCAGGGCATTGCTGACGGCGGCTTCCGGGAACGGACGGATGACGTTGATGTGGATGGAGCCGACCTTCGCGTTGCGTTTCTCGCGCAGATGATCGCACGCGGCCTCGATATTGTCGGCGGCGCAACCGAGCGAAACGAACACCGTGTCGGCATCGTCGCATTTGTACTGGTGAATCAGGCCATAGACCCGGCCGGTCAGCCGGCCGAATTCCGCGTAAGCATCCTCCAGGAATTTTAAGATCGGCTCGTTGAAATTGTTGCGGCGCGCGACGACGCCGTTCATGTGGTGCTCCTGGTTCTCGACCGGGCCGAGCAGGATGGGATTTTTCAAGTCCATCATTTCCGGCACACGCCGGCGTTTCGAGCCGAACAATTCGCGCTGGGCGGGCGTGGGGCATTCGATGGTGTCATCGGCGGCGCCGAGGAATTCGCGGAGCAGATCGGCTTCCGGCGCCAGGTAGGTGCGCTCGGAATGGGTGGTGAGCATGCCGTCCTGAATGTTCATGCCCGGGTTGAGCGACAGTTCGTTGACCTTGCGGAGGATGATGGCCTGGTCGGCCGCCTGCTGGGCGTCCTTGCCGACGACCATGGTCCAGCCGGTGTCGAGGGCGGCGTAGAAATCGTCGTGGCCGCAATGGACGTTGAGGGCGTGCTTGGTGAGGGCGCGGGCGCCGACTTCGAGCACCATGGTGGAGAACTTGCCGGGCGCGTGATAGTACTGCTCCATGGCATAAGCGATGCCCTGGCCGGAGGTGAAATTGACCGTGCGCTTGCCGCTGACCGCGTACGCCGTCGCGCCGCCCTGCGCCGCATGTTCGCCTTCCGTCTCGACCGCAATTTTCTGATGGCCCCAGACGTCCAATTCACCCGCCGCATAAGAGCCCTGGTAAATTTCGCCGCCCTCGGTGGAGGGCGTGATGGGGTAGAAGACGCCGCCTTCGGTGATCCGCGTTTCGACGTGTTCGGCGACCAGGAAATTGCCGTTGCAGGTGACGCGCACGCCGGGATATTTGGGGGCAGTGGGACTGGGTTTGGCCGGGCACATGCCGGTCTTTTTTGCAGAATCAGATACCTGGTTCATAGGCACACTTTCAAAAAGGCAGTCCCACAGGCTGCCTGTGGGATTAACTCAGACAAACTAACTCCTGAATCTCCGGGGCACAAAGCAAAAGTTGTTTCTACAACACCAATTCAGGATAAGCGGAGGTAACGACGGAATCTGGTGTGCAATGACATAGCGGAGCGAGCACTCGTTGCCGACTTACCGCGAACGGTTGGCTGGACGATGCAAGCGGTCCGCATTACCTGGTGGGGCGAGGCTGCTGACGAGCCGGCTCGCGAGGACGCTCGCCCCACCAAGGTCGAAAAATGTACTTCGACGTGGATCATTTGACAGATTCTATTTCTGGTTAATGGTGTCTGCATCCCGCAAAGGCGGGACGATGTTTATGAGAATGGCGGGCAAAAATTTTGGCATGTGGCCGGTAACGGACGAATCCATCCTTCGCCGTAATGCTGCGGAGGACGGGCACTCCACTGCACCCGTCTCCGATGCAGCGTTGCTGGACGCGTATTCCAACGCCGTCGTCAACGCGGCGGATGCGGTCAGCCCGGCGGTGGTGAAGATTGACGTGCGTAAAAGCGGGGCACGAGGCGCGAGGCACGAGGCCGGCGGCAGCGGCTCCGGGTTCATCATCACGCCGGACGGGTTCATCCTGACCAACAGCCACGTCGTCCACGGCGCGGACAAGATTGAAGTCACGCTGGCCGATGGCCGGCACCCGGACGCGCATCTGGTCGGCGCAGACCCGGACACGGACCTGGCGGTCCTCCGAATTTTTGCGCCGAACCTCAAGCCGGTGCGGCTCGGCGATTCCAACCAGTTGCGGGTTGGTCAGTTAGCCATCGCCATCGGCAATCCGTACGGCTTTCAATACACGGTGACGGCGGGCGTGGTCAGCGCGCTGGGCCGGTCGTTCCGATCCAGTTCGGGCCGGCTGATGGACAACATCATCCAGACCGACGCGGCGTTAAACCCCGGCAATTCCGGCGGACCGCTGGTCAATTCGCGCGGCGAAGTCATCGGCGTGAACACGGCGGTGATTCTGCCGGCGCAAGGATTGTGCTTTGCCATCGCCATTAACACGGCCAAATATATCGCCGGTTGGTTGATCAAGGACGGCGTCATCCGGCGCAGTTACATCGGCGTTGGCGGACAAACCGCGAAGATTCACCGGCGGCTGGTGCGGCATTTCCATCTGCCGAATGAAACCGGCATGCTGGTGATAAACGTCGAGCCGGGCAGTCCGGCCAGCCGCGCGGGTTTGCGTGAAGGCGACCTGATTGTGGAATTCGACGGGCACGCGATTGCGGGCATTGACGACTTGCACAAGTTGTTGACTGGCGCACAGCTCGGTATGCGGCTGCCACTGGCCGTGTTGCGTAACACGGAGAAGCTGCAACTGGAAGTCGTGCCGGAGGAATCGGCGGCGAAATCGAATTAAGCCATTGCTTTTTGGAACGCAGAGGTGGAAGGAACCGGTATGACGTCAGAGATATTGCTGTTCCGTGCGGGCGCGACGACTGGAAAAGTACCTTCGCTGACGCGTCAGCGTCCTGGAGCGCGGCAGTCCTCTGCCGCTCTCGATGCGCATCGCGGTTCTCAAAAGCGGCAGAAGACTGCCGCAGTCCAAAACCTCGCGGAACAACAAAGGTTTTGTCGCACTTAGTGTAAAGTAAAGTCAGTTATAACGTACTGGCAAAAATGACCTCGAAACCTGTTCCCATTGATCCCGGTGTTCGGATTGGCCACGTGCATTTGAAAGTGGCCGACTTGGACCGCGCACTGAAATTTTACTGCGGTGTGCTGGGGTTTGAACTGACGCAGCGATTCGGTTCG
>JAJXYT010000046.1 GCA_021780375.1 bacterium
GCCAAAACCGGCGTCATCACCGGTTTGCTCAAAAGGGCGGGGGAATACGCCTTCGAAGCCGCCGTCAAAAATCCCGCCGGCAAAACTTCTGAAAGAATCAAAATCCTCTGCGGTGACACCCTGGCGCTCACGCCGCCGATTGGTTGGAACAGCTACGATGCTTATGGCGATTCCGTCCGCGAATCCGAGGTGCTGACCAACGCCGAATGGATGAAACAACACCTGCAACCCTTCGGCTGGGACACCGTCGTAGTGGATTTTCGCTGGTATGACCGGCTGGCCCATGGTCAACCCGGCCAGAGTCCCGAAGGGGTGATGATTGACCCCTACGGCCGCTGCATTCCCGCCCCCAATCGTTTCCCCTCGGCGACGAACGGCGCTGGTTTTAAATCGCTCGCGGCCCGGATTCATGCCATGGGTTTGAAGTTCGGCATCCACATCATGCGCGGCATCCCCCGCCTGGCGGTGGAGAAAAATCTGCCGATTGCCGGCTCCAAATTCACCGCCGCGCAAGCCGTGCTGCCTGAAGGTAACGTCAATCGCACCTGCGTTTGGAATCAAGACATGTTCGGCGTGGACACCACTACCGATGCGGGCAAGGCCTGGTATGCCAGCATCGCCCAACAGTACGCCAGCTGGGGTGTGGATTACATCAAATGCGACGATATCGCGAATTTGCAGCGGGGAAAAATCTATGACGCGAACGAAATCGAAGCGCTATCAACCGCGCTGAAGAATTCGGGCCGTTCCATCGTCCTGAGCCTTTCCCCGGGCGCAACGCCGGTGAGCCATGGCGCGCACGTGGCCCGATTCGCCAATCTCTGGCGCATCTCGCCGGATTTCTGGGATAACTGGCGTTCGCTGAACCATAATTTCGATTTGTTCGCCCGGTGGGCCGAATATACCGGCCCCGGCCATTGGCCGGACGGTGACATGATTCCTTTTGGCCATATCTGCCAGCGCAACTGCGACGTGCGGCCGGACCGCTGGACGCGGTTCACCCGCGATGAACAATTGACCCTCATGTCGCTCTGGGCGCTGGCGCCGTCACCGCTCATGCTCGGCATGAACTTGCCGGACAACGATGCATGGACGACGGCGATTTTGACCAACCCGGAAGTGCTCGCGGTGGACCAGGATTCGCCGGGCAAACCGGCGCGGCGGATGACGGAGCCGAATGTGCCGGCGGAAATTTGGACAAAGCCATTGGCCGATGGCTCGCTGGCCGTCGGATATTTCAATCGCACGGATCAACCGGTCAAGGTGAATGTTCCCTGGCAGAAGCTTGGATTTCATTCCGCACCGCAAGTCCGCGACCTGTGGCTGCGGAAAGACCTTGGCCGACAGACGGAATTCACCGCCGAGCTGCCTCCGCATGGCTGCATGCTCCTTCGCGTAAAATAGCGCCGTTTCATTTGGATTTCCAAAGTTCGATTGGTTGCCGAAGGGCTGTTTGCGAACAGTGGGCAGCAGCACAGGACGCGCCAGCGGTTGGTCGCGCCATTTGGCTGTTCCCCGAAAGGTATAGAACACGGACGGGCGGCGCTGGGAAAATCGCGGAAGTCGCAATGTTTTTTACACGGATGGATTTTGCGCTAAGGGATAAAGCTCGATGCTTCGTCCCGTCCACCGGTATTTCATCCAGCTTCGCACGCGAGCGGTTTGCGCTTCAAAAGGCAAATACAAGAGCCAGGCCACGAGAAGACACGACGGCGGAAGTTGTGTTGACTTTCGGCACCAGGGTAAAACGCTTATCAGTTTTCACCGCTCAATCCAAAACTCACTTGTCGCGCCGGAACACAGCGAAGGCCGAAGGCGCAGTGGCCGGTGGCGGCAACGCGGGGTCAGACGGCGGCTTGTTGATTTTGGATGCAGGTTTTGAGTTGGGTATCGATCTTCAGTATGTGTTCCAGAATCCAGGTTCGCATGACCTCATGCAGGTTCCGGAGCAGCTCCACTCTGAAGCCTTCGACCTCGCACAGCCTTTTGTAATCATGGATAAACCCTCGGAACCGCTGATGTTCCTTTTGATTGAGCGCATGAACCGGACACCGGTAACTTTGCATGCACAGCTCTTCGCCCTGGAAATGAATGTTGGCATAGGCTTCCAGATAATCTACCAGAAAAACCGCGAATTCCGCCTCCTGCCTGCTGGGGTTGGGGGTGTCCAACAGGTCTTTCAGAAGATTGATGTTATCCATCAACAACCGGTGCTGCTGGTCGAGCTTCGCGGAACCAGTCTCAAACTCTTTTGTCCATATGATCATATCTCAATACGCTTGTTTCAAATTCTGTGCATCCGCTTGAAGTGGCCTGACTTTTTGATATTCATCAGGTTGGACGCGTTACAGGGCGTCATCGAGGAAAAATTATTCACCCCCAAATGCGTGTCAATAAGTTTTTATGACAATAAACCATGGGAACATTGAAGTGCCAAATGAGTTGACAGCCATGCGGTCCCAAAGGTATTTAACTTCAATGACGGGATTTCCATTCCCGCTGATGCCGGCCGTTTGGTGAAGTACAACGGCAAACCGGCGCATATAACATTTGATTAAGCTGCGACACAACCAACTCAGGCAATGACAAGGAAATTCCCGTTTCGGCCTCTGCGCCTCTTCAAATCTTTTTTGATAATGGCCTTTGCTTTTAACCTCGGCCGCGCCGGCGCCGCGGACGTTGCGCCTTATCTCAATCCGCATTTGCCGGTGGATACGCGCGTCCGGGACCTGCTTTCACGCATGACGCTCGACGAGAAAATCGGCCAGATGGCGCAGGCGGATTCCGGGGCGGTCGCGAACCCCGCCGACGTTCAAAAGTACGCCCTGGGCGCCATGCTCAGCGGCGGCAATTCCAAACCGCCGGAAAACAACCCCGCCGCCTGGTTGAAAATGGTGAATGAATATCAGTCGTGGGCCCTGAAGACGCGCCTGAAAATCCCGCTGCTTTACGGATTCGACGCGGTCCACGGCGCGAATGACGTGGTGGGCACGGTGATTTTTCCGCATAACATCGGGCTGGGCGCGACGCGCGATCCGGCGTTGGTGGAGCAAGCCGAGCACATCACGGCTTTGGAGATGGCCGGCACGGGCATCCGCTGGACGTTTGCCCCCTGCATCGCCGTGGCCCAGGACGAGCGCTGGGGGCGCACCTACGAGAGCTTCGGACAATCGCCGGAACTGGTTTCGCAAATGGCGACGGCCGCGGTCAAAGGATTTCAAGGCAAACAACTCTCGGCCCGGCCCGATTCCATTCTCGCCTGCGCCAAACATTTTATCGGCGACGGCGGCACGCAATACGGCACGGATGAAGGCGACACCGTTTGTGACGAAGCGACGTTGCGCAAATTATATCTGCCGCCTTATCGCGCCGCCATCCGGGCCGGCGTTGAGTCCATCATGGTTTCCTACAGCAGTTGGAACGGCAAAAAAATGCACGCCAACAAATATCTGCTCACCGGCGTGCTCAAGCAGGAACTCGGCTTTAAGGGCTTTCTCGTTTCTGACGATGCGGGCATAGACCAGATTTCGCCCGATTACAAGACGGCGGTGGAGAGTGCCATCAACGCCGGCCTGGACATGGCCATGATTCCCCGAGGACCGGACCGGCCGAACAGCTATGTCGAATTCATCCAAGACCTCAAGGGGTTGGTGGCCGGGAAAAAGGTCGCGCAAACCCGGATCAACGACGCGGTCTTCCGAATTTTGCGGGTCAAGTTTGAAATGGGCCTGTTCGAGCATCCCTACACCAGCGACCCGGCGTTGGCGGCGGCCATTGGTTCCACGGCGCATCGGCAGGTCGCCCGCCAGTGCGTGCGGGAATCGCTCGTGCTGCTCAAGAACGAAAATCACACCTTGCCATTGTCGAAGAAGATAAAACATCTCGTCGTGGTCGGGGCGGCCGCGGATGATCTGGGCGTTCAGTGTGGCGGCTGGACGATTGACTGGCAGGGCCGCATTGGCGAGGTCACGACCGGCGGCACCACCATCCTCGCCGCGATCCGCCGCACAGTATCGCCGGAAACGCAAGTGACCTATTCCCCGGACGCCAGCGGCATTACCAATGCCGAGGCCGTGATTGCCGTGGTGGGGGAAATGCCTTACGCCGAATGGAAGGGCGACGCGGCGAGCCTTGATCTTGATCCGGGCGATGCCGCGTTGGTGGAGCAGGCCAAAGCCTCTGGTGCGCCCGTGACGACCATTCTCCTCTCCGGCCGGCCGTTGATTCTCGGTTCGGCGCTGGACAACAGCAGCGCTTTCATTGCGGCCTGGCTGCCGGGGACCGAAGGGCAGGGCGTGGCCGACGTGTTGTTCGGGGATTACAAACCGACCGGCAAACTGCCGCGTGAATGGCCGCGGAGCATGGACCAGGCGGCGGCGAATGACATGACCGGCGAACCGCTTTTTCCCTTCGGATTTGGCCTGACTTATTGAACCAGTTGTGCTAGACTGTCTGCCAATGACGACTCTAATTGAAGAAAATGCGATTATCGAGAAAACCAGGGCGCTGTGTCAGAGCATTGTTGACCACCTTGGAGCGACGGCTGTCCGCCGGAACATTGACACCTTTTTGGCCGACGCGAATGCGCGCAGTCAATACGAAGCCGTGGTGAACAAAGGCCAGGCGCTCCAGGAAAAACAGTCGAAGGGCGGGCAATTGGACAGCGCCGAAGTCGCCGATTTTGAGAAACATCGCGACGCATTGATGAATAATCCCGTCGCCCGCGGTTTTCTGGACGCCCGGGAAGAGCTTCACGAAATCCAGCATTCCATCCAGAAATACGTCTCCAAGACGCTCGAACTGGGACGCGTTCCCGTAGCGGAGGATTTGGAGGATGACCATTCCTGTGGTGACGGCGGCTGCGGCTGCCACAATCATTGAGGTTGCTGCGAGCCGGAGCGGTCGCGTTTTCTCTCAAGCTCAACTTTCAACTAATCCGGTCGTTCTACCTGGGAAGCCGTAGCCTTGGGGCGTGTTGCCCAAAGGCTCGGAGCGCGGACGGCTGAGTCCGCGCGTTCATGTTTGCCCAGGTTTCGAAATTCCGCGAGGGTGTTCAGAACCTGCGGACAAGGCTGTCCGCGCTCCGGTTCGATTCGGCAACACACCCCGTGGCGAAGGCGCATGGCGGGCTTGCGAAGCCAAGCCGTTCCAGCGGGCTTCGGAGCAGGCGAAGATGGCGTTGCGGCTGCGACGGGAAAGTATTATGACGTTGAAATGGATTGCGCAACGGCTCCAGAGGGGGGTTGGACGAATGTATCGACCTGTCTGGCAATGACCGCGAAATGAGGGGCAGCGTGTCAATAGTGAGGACTGTTTCCGTTTATGATTGGCTCGTCGAGTTCACTTTCACTTCGCACTCTTTTGCCAATACTACAATTTTCGACAGCAAATCCGGCTTTTCGCGTTTAATCATTCAGACTGGCGGCCAAGGCATAGACCAGGGCGGCATTCCAGTTGATGGCGATTTCGTTGACCCGGAAATTGGCCTGGTCGTCATGCCAATCGGTCGCCTTGGGGTTAGGACCGCCGACCAGATAGCCGGGCCAGGGATGATTCAGGTATTCGCCAGTATCACGCCGGTCATGCGGATGTTGCGGCGGCTCAAAACCAATGCCGGTGACAAACGACCGGCCATAACAGTTCCGGCCAAACAGATGGTTCAGCGCATCCAGACAGGTGTCGCGATAAACACTTTTTGATGACAACCGGAAAATGCTTCGGTGGGTCGCACGGTCGGCGGCCATGAGAATGACAGTTTGGCGCGCCACGCCGCCGTTGCAACCCCAGTAATAAATCGAACCCAGGGGACGGGCGTAAGCATCGCGATTGCGGGCCTGGACGATGCCATCCGCCGCTGCCAGCAGGTTGCTGCGAACCAGATTCACCAGGGCCGGGTCCCGGCCGGGACGTTCAGAAAACAGATAGGTAAGCAGCCCAAGGTCCTTTACGTCGTCCCAGTCAAAATCGCTGTCCACTTTACCGCGCACGGAGCGGATGCGGTTCTCGAGGTCGCGCAACGCATCGGAATCGCCGGTGGTTTCCCATACCTCCGCCGCCGACCAAAGCCGGTTTTCGGGGATGCCGTTCAGGCGGTGGCTGGGCACGTTGATTTCATAGAGGCCGGTGCCAAAGCCGGTCTGGTCGGCGTGGTGATATTCCGGGTGCGCCTGGAGAAACTGGTAACTCTTCCGGACGGCTTGCAGGCAACGGTCGGCAAAGACCGGGTCGTACGGACGGTAAATTCGCGCCGCCTGCGCCAGGATGCCCACGAAATCCGCCGTGGCTTCGCTGCCCCAGGGGGTGAAATAGCGCTCCGCCGTTTCGGATTCCGGCGGAATGAAACCCCCGAAGTGCGTGGTGCTCAATTTGTGGTAAACCGAACCATCCGGCGCCTGCATGGTCAACAGCCAGTCCAATTCCCATTTGATCTCGGCCAGGAAATCCGGGAGCGGGCCGCCGGATTCGGGAATGTCCAGCCGGACGGTTTTGATTTGCGGACCAAAATCCTCCCAGGCCCGGAACATCACTCCCACGGTGACGCCGGCGTTGACCACGTATTTGTTGTAATCGCCCGCATCGTGCCAGCCTTTGGTGCCGTCTTTTTGCACGTGCCCGCCGCCGACAAAATCGAGCCAGCCATCGTTGGTGTGACAGATGCCGTGCGCAAACGTCGTCCCCTGATAGGTCGCACTCACGGCCGTGCCGCATCGCCACAGGTAAAATCCCCGCATCACGACATAATATGGTTCACGATAAACGCCGGTGGCGACATGGAACGGCGCGGACCGGCCGACGCCCGGCACCTCGAGTTGGTAATCACCGGGTTGTTTAAGCCTGGAAAAGTCAGCCGAGTAAAGTTGCTCCTGAGTATCCGGATCCGAAACCGGCCCGGTGACGGTGCCTTGAAAAACCGTCGCGCCATCCGTGACGCGGATGACGGCAAAATTCGTGCCAGGCGCGGCGATGGACGCGGCTTTCTGCGCCCGGGGCAGATAGCCGACGGTGTTGAGCCGGATTGACAACGATGCTTCGGCCGCGCCCACGCGATGGAGAGGCAGGAACACCAGGACGACGGCAATGAACGAAACTACGGCCAGGTTACGCCGGGAGGTCGCTCTACCTGGACGGGAAATTCGCGTGGTCATCTCATCAGTCAATCGGTTTTTGGGTTTGAGAACAAGCCATGACCCGGCGAAATCATGTAATCAATTTCAGTGACAGGCTTTTCCGAGGGTTCATCCTTGACGCTTGTGGCCGGCAAAATATGCTCGCAGCCATGAATTGCCCCCTCGTGAAGCGCTCCCGCCCCCGGGATTCCATCGGCAAACCGCTCACTCTGACACCAACTCCCTGATCCATCACCCTATGCAACTTCACTGGATCGACATAGGCATCATTGTCCTGTACCTGATCGCCACCATCTTTGTCGGTTTTTGGGTGTCCAAGCGGGCGTCCCAGAGCATGAAGCATTACTTTCTGGGTGGAAACCAGTTGCCCTGGTACATGCTGGGAGTTTCGAATGCGTCGGGCATGTTCGACATTTCCGGCACCATGTGGCTGGTTTATGTGACCGTGACGTACGGCATGAAAGGAGTATGGCTGCCCTGGGTCTGGCCCGTGTTCAACCAGATTTTCCTGATGGTTTATATGTCCATGTGGCTGCGGCGGTCGAATGTGATGACCGGAGCGGAATGGATCCAGACCCGGTTTGGCAAAGGCGCCGGCGCCACAGCCGCGCACATCATCGTGGTGGTATTCGCGCTGGTGAGCGTCATCGGATTTCTGGCCTACGCCTCCAAGGGCATCGGCAAGTTCGCCGGCGAGTTTCTGCCCGGCCACCTTTCGGACGACACCTACGCGTGGATCCTGATGGGGATCACGACGTTTTATGTGGTTAAAGGCGGCATGTTCAGCGTGGTGTTCACCGAGGTCGTCCAGTTCTGCATCCTGACCGTCGCCTCCATTGCCATCGGGATCATTGCCATGGTCAAGGTCGCCCCGGACATGCTCAACAAGGTGGTGCCGGCCGGCTGGCATGACCTGTTCTTCGGCTGGAACCTTGATCTGAATTGGACTTCCATTCCTGAAATCAACAACCGGATTGCACAGGACGGCTATTCGCTCTTCGGAATTTTCTTCATGATGATGTGTTTCAAGGGGATTCTGATCAGCGCGGCCGGCCCGGCGCCCAACTACGACATGCAGCGCGTCCTTTCGACCAAAAGCCCCCGCGAGGCGGCGTTGATGAGTTCGACGGTCAATGTGGTGTTGTTTTTTCCGCGGTACATGATGATTACCGGGCTGACGGTGTTGGCTTTGGCTTTTTACACGCCGGACCTGGCGGCGATGGGCGACAAACTGGACCTCGAGAAAATACTGCCGCTGGCCCTGGCGAAGTTTGTCCCGGTCGGCATCCTGGGTTTGCTCATGGCTGGCCTGCTGGCGGCGTTCATGTCGAATTTTGCGGCGACGGTCAACGCGGCGCCGGCCTATCTCGTCAACGATATCTACAAGCGATACATCAATCCCAACGCTCCCCAGAAGCGTTATGTCTGGTTGAGCTACATCGTCTCTTTCCTGGTGGTCGTCGTCGGGCTGCTTTTCGGCCTGATTACACAGTCCATCAACTCGATCGTGCAGTGGATTGTGTCGGGTCTGTGGGGTGGCTACACGGCTTCGAATGTTCTGAAGTGGTATTGGTGGCGCTTCAACAGTTGGGGTTATTTCTGGGGAATGGTGGCGGGTATCGGCAGTTCCCTGATGGTGCCGCTCCTGTTCCCGCATTTGCATGCCATCAATACTTTCCCCATCATCCTGGGGCTGTCGTTGGTGGGCTGTTTCATCGCAACCTTCCTGACCCAACCGGAAGCGGATGAGGTTTTGATGGATTTTTACCGTCGGGTGCGGCCGTGGGGGTTCTGGGGGCGGATCCATGCGCTGGTCATCCAGGAAGACCCCGGCTTTCAGCGGAACAAGGATTTCTACCGCGACATGTTTAACATCGTGGTCGGCACCATCTGGCAGACGTGTTTCATCGTGCTGGCCATGTTCCTGGTCACGCGCCATTTCCGAAATTTGGCCATCACGCTCGCCGTGCTCGTGATCACTTCGGTCATCTTGAAATTCAACTGGTATGACAAATTGCCGGCGCCCACGCCCGACCCCGTTCCGGATGTTCAAAACAAAGCGGGCGAAACCGCAGCCACGGCCCGTTCATAATTTGCCCGGAAAATCATAACTATGCGTTTTGGACATTTCGACGACGACCAACGGGAATACGTCATCAACCAACCGCAAACCCCGCTGCCGTGGATCAATTACCTCGGCTGCGAAGCGTATTTCGGGCTCATCTCCAACACCGCCGGCGGTTATTCCTTTTACCGGGACGCCCGCCTGCGCCGCCTGACGCGCTATCGCTACAACAACGCCCCGTTCGATTTTGGCGGCCGTTATCTGTACCTCCGGGACAACGACACCGGCGGGTTCTGGTCTCCGTCATGGCAGCCGACGCGCACCCAACTTGACAAATACGAATGCCGTCACGGCATGGGCTACACGATGATCGGCTCTGCCTGTGAGAAAATCGAGGCACAGACGTGTTATTTCGTGCCGCTGGGCGAGACCCTGGAAATCTGGAAATTTCAAGTGACCAACCGCCGAAAGAAGCCGGCAAAGTTGTCGGTCTTTTCCAGCATCGAGTTCTGTTTGTGGGATGCGCAGGACGACGCCACCAATTTCCAACGCAACTTCAGCACCGGCCAGGTCGAGATTGTGGACGAGGTCATCTATCACAAGACCGAGTATCGCGAACGCCGCAACCATTTCGCATATTTCGCCTGCTCGGAGAAACTCGCCGGGTTCGATACGCAACGCGACGCGTTCCTGGGCGCTTATCGCAGTTGGGACCATCCGGCGGCGGTGGAGCAGGGGAAATCCTTCAATTCCGTCGCGCAGGGCTGGGCGCCGCACGGCTCGCACCACGTCAAAGTGAATTTAAAACCGGGTGAAACGAAGGAAATCATCTTTCTCCTCGGTTACCACGAAAACCCGGTGGACCAGAAATTCGACCCGCCGGATTCACAAACCATCAACAAGCAGACCGTCAGGCCGGTGATCGCCAAATATCTCGACGGCCAAAGCGTCGCGGCGGCTTTTGAAAAACTGCGCCGATATTGGGGCAACCTGCTGGGCCTTTATCAGGTGCAGTCGCCCGATGTCCACGTCAATCGCATGGTCAACATCTGGAACGCCTATCAGTGCATGGCCACCTTCAACCTGTCGCGCTCGGCCTCGTTCTACGAATCGGGCATCGGCCGCGGCCTTGGTTTTCGCGATTCCAACCAGGACCTGCTCGGCTTCGTCCACATGGTTCCCAGCCGCGCGCGCGAACGCATCCTGGATCTCTCGGCGACCCAGCTCAAAACGGGCGGTGCGTTTCACCAATATCAACCGCTGACCAAACGCGGCAATCACGACCTCGGCTCAAACTTCAACGACGATCCGCACTGGCTCATCATGGGGGTCGCGGCCTATCTCAAGGAGACCGGCGACTGGAATATTCTCGACGAGCGGGTGCAGTTCGAGAACGAGGCCGGCTCCGAACAACCGCTCTACGAGCACCTCCGGCGCAGTTTCAATTACACGCTCGAACGCCTTGGCCCGCACGGCCTGCCGCTCATCGGCCGCGCCGACTGGAATGATTGCCTGAACCTGAACTGCTTCTCGGACACGCCGGGCCAGTCATTCCAGACCACGACCAACAAGGATGGCAAGGTGGCCGAGTCCGTGTTCATCGCCGGATTGTTCGTTCTGGCGGCGAAGGAGCTGGCGATGATTGCGGCCCGGCGCGGTTTGCAGAAGGACGCCGACCGGTGTCTGGCCGAGGCCGCCCGGATGGAAGCGGTCATTCTCAAGCACGGCTGGGACGGCGCCTGGTTTGTGCGCGCTTACGATGATTTCGGCCAACCCATCGGTTCAAAGGTTTGCGAGGAAGGGAAAATCTTCATTGAATCCCAGGGCATGTGCATCATGGCCGGGGTCGGCCTGAACGATGGCAAGGCCGGGCTGACGCTCGAATCGGTGAACAAGCACCTTGCCACCCGCCACGGCATCGTGCTGCAGCAGCCGGCCTTTTCGAAGTATTACCTTCAGATGGGCGAAATCTCCTCGTATCCGCCGGGCTACAAAGAGAACGCCGGCATCTTTTGCCACAACAATCCGTGGATTATCATCGCTGAAACCATGGTCGGCAACGGCAACCGCGCCTTTGATTATTACACCCGCATCAATCCGTCCGCGCGCGAGAATATCGGCGAGATCCACCGGTGCGAACCCTACGTGTTTGCGCAGATGGTTGCCGGCAAAGACGCGCCCACCCACGGTGAAGCCAAGAATTCCTGGCTCACCGGCACCGCGGCGTGGACCTACTTCACCGTGACGCAGTGGATTTTTGGGATTCGTACCGAGTACGAAGGCCTGCGGGTGGATCCGGTGATTCCAGCCAAATGGAAGGGGTTTACCGTGACGCGCCGGTTCCGCGGCAATACGTACATCGTCGAGGTGAAGAATCCGAAGGGCAAACAGCGCGGTGTAAAAAAGCTGCGGGTGGACGGGCTGGAAATCGCCGGCAACCTTCTGCTCGCGTGTCCAGCGCGTTCCGAACCGATTCGGGTCGAAGCCGTGCTGGAAGGGTAATGGGATAAGAAGCGAAAGATATTTTAAGGGTGTGAAAATGGATCCCCTGCAAAACCGGAACGCCGGTCTCCGACCCGGCGTGTTGGGGAATCCGATCTCTTCACGCCGGGTCGGAGACCGGCGCTCCGTTCCTCGAATGGCCACCGTTCACCAAGGTCTCAAAATGTATTCATCCATTTCGCAGGCGGCGGCTTTGGTCAGCCTCCTTTGTCTGAACGTCCTGCTGGTGTCCTGCCGGACTCAACCTGCTGCGCCTCAAAGCCCGCCAGTCCAGCGCATCCAGAACGGAGTTCTGTTGCATACCGGCGGTCTGCACGTGAAGGTGCAGTTTTACGCGGACGACATCGTCCGCGTCGTCAAGTGGCGGACGGGCGGTACCCCGGTGAAGGCGAGTCTGGTGGTGATTCAAACCAACGTGCCGGATTTGAACATCAGTTTTCAAGAAGACCCCGGAACCATCACGCTGGCTTCGCAAACTGTGGCCCTGCGCCTGTCCAAAAACAACGGGGCGATTCAATTCCTTACCGCCGACCAGCGCAATCTGCTTGGGGAACAAGGCGCGCCGGTCATCACGCCTGTCCGGATGAAGTATGAAACGAACGCGTTCAGCGTCCGGCAGGATTTCACGCTGACACCGGCGGAAGGCATCTATGGTCTGGGGCAGCATCAATCCGGCTGGCTGAATTATCGCGGACACACCGTCAAACTGGTGCAGGCCAACACCGACGCCGTCACCCCGTTCCTGATTTCCACCGCGGGTTACGGCATCCTCTGGGATAATTATTCCAAAACCATTTTCCGGGATGGTCCGAGAAAAATGTCACTCTGGTCGGAAGTGGCTGACAACGTGGATTACTATTTTATCGCTGGAACCAACATGGACGCGGTCATTGCCGGGTACCGTGATTTGACGGGGCAGGCCCCGATGTACGGCAAGTGGGCCTACGGCTACTGGCAGAGCAAGGAACATTACGCGACGCGCGACGAACTGCTGAACATTGCCCGGGAATATCGCTCGCGCCGGATCCCCATCGACGGCCTCGTCCAGGACTGGAATTACTGGGGCGGCAACAGCAACTGGAGCAGCATGTTCTTCGACAAAGCCACCTATCCGAACCCGAAGGAGATGCTGGATATTCTGCACCATGAGAATTTTCACCTGATGATTTCCATCTGGTGCGGGCTGGGTCCGGCGACGGCCATTTACAAAGACATGCAACAACACGGGTACTTGTACCCGCCGACGGGCTGGGCCGGGTTCAAATTTTACGACGCCTACAATCCGGCGGCCAACGACCTGTACTGGCAGTACGTGAACAAAGGTTTGTTCTCGAAAGGCATTGACGGCTGGTGGATGGATTCGACCGAGCCCGACATCGTCAACGCCCTGACCAAGGAATCGGAAGAATATGAAATGAAACGGGTGGGGACCAACTATCTCGGGTCCTTTGCCCGTTATCTCAATCCGTATTCCCTGCTGGCGACGGAATCGGTTTATCAACATCAACGCCAGGAAACCGACCGGAAGCGCGTTTATATCCTGACCCGCTCAACCTTCGCCGGCCAGCAACGGGCGGCCGCCACCACCTGGTCGGGCGACATCGGCGCGGATTGGGGCGTTTACCAACGGCAGATCCCGGCCGGGATCAACCACAGCATGGCAGGCATTCCGTATTGGACTTTTGACATTGGCGCGTTTGTGCTCAACAGCGCCGGCGGGGTCTTTGACCGGGGCGGCCAGGACCCGGCCTATCAGGAATTATACACCCGCATGTTCCAGTTCGGCGCGTTTTGCCCCATCTTCCGCTCGCATGGTTCGGAAACGCCGCGCGAAATCTGGCGCTTCGGCGATTTCAGCAATGTGCTCGTGAAGTTCGACAATCTTCGCTATCGCCTGCTTCCGTACCTCTATTCGCTGGCCTGGCAGGTCACCCACCATGGTGGCACCATCATGCGCGCCCTGCCCATGGATTTCACCGGCGATCCCAAAACCTATTCCATCGATGACCAGTTCATGTTCGGCCCGGCCATCATGGTCTGCCCGGTGACGAAGTACATGCTTTATCGTCCGCCCGAAGCCAGCGTTCTCATTCCCGCTGACCAGTTCCGGACGAAAGACGGCCAGCCGGGCTTGAACGTGAAATATTACAGCGACGACCACTTCGGAACGCTTTGTCACGAAGCGGTGGAGCCGAACGTCAATCTGTTCTGGTACACCGGCTGGCCGGATTACATCACCGACCCCAAATTCTCGATGCGCTGGGCAGGCAAACTGGTTCCGGCGGAAACCGGGACTTATCGGTTCCACTTTAAAAGCTTCGGCCCCAAGCGCGTTTTTCTGGACGGCCAACTGCTGACCAACAGTTATTCGGCGATGGAAGCCGAGACGGTTCCGGTGGAACTCCAGGCCGGCAGGCAATACGACTTTGCGTGTGAAACGGCGAATTCCGTCCTGGGCGCCTTCCGGGCGCAACTTTACTGGAAGACGCCGGAGATGTTCGCCCGCGAAAAAATCGTCGAGCCCCGGCCGACCACCCGGCCGGTCTATCTGCCGGCGGGAACGCACTGGATTGATTTCTGGACCGGCCAGACGTTGCCGGGCGGCCGGACCATTGCGGCTGATGCGCCGATCGACAAGATTCCGCTGCTGGTAAAAGCCGGCTCCATTATTCCAATGGGTCCGTTCATTCAATACGCCACTGAGATACCGGCGGACCCGATTGAATTGCGGGTTTATCCCGGCGCGGATGGAGCCTTCACGTTGTATGAGGATGAAAACGACAACTACGACTACGAGAAAGGCGTCTATGCCACCATCACGTTCCACTGGGATGATGCTAAACGCCAGCTCAGGATTGACGCCCGGAAGGGCTCCTTCCCCGGCATGTTGAAGGAACGCGCTTTTGACATCGTCATCGTGGGCAAAGACCACGGCACCGGTGTCGAAATCACCGAGCATCCGGACCAAACCGTCCGCTACCAGGGCGACCGCCAAATCATTCAAATGTGATTCCTTTGTTTTGCTCGGGCACAGGGCTCACGCGCAATCCGGGTCCGGACGAATTCAGGTAGTGGGCTGATTTGCGAAAGGTTTGGAGTCCCGCCTTCAGGCGGCCGCGTAAACGCGGAACTCCGAACTTCAATGACCCCTGCTTGAATTCACCCGCAGTTGACAATCCGTGCGATTATGAGATGCTACGCGCCCTCCCTTGAGTGCCTCGGTAGCTCAATTGGTAGAGCAGTTGACTCTTAATCAATTGGTTTGGGGTTCGAGTCCCCACCGGGGCACCAATAAAATCCACTTCGACTCGGCAAGCCGCAGAAAGTTTCCCGTGAAGAGCAGCCCCGAATGCTTTCGGGGTTGGTTTAAAGCGGGCGCAATTGACTCATTGGGTCAAGGTTGCCGTGGGAACATTTGTCAGATTGGGGCGGTAGTTGATGCCAAGCTCAGCAAACCTTTGGAATTCAACCTGCAAACGACGGGAAAAATCATCGAAGTTGCGCGCCGAGTCCGGCGACCAATCCACTTCCGCCAGTGCCGTCAGGCGCGGGAAAATCATATACTCCGCGTAATGCAAGTTCGGGATGTATTCGGTCCACAGATTGCCCTGGGCGCCAAGGATATGCGGTGCATATTGCTCAGGCAGATCCGCGGGGATTGGCTCAAGGGAATAAACCTTTTCCAGGGGCAGAAAGCCGCCGATGGCAAGAGGTTCGCTGGCACGGTTCGTGGACTGGTAATAGTCAAAATAGCAGAACTGAGTCGGCGTCATGACCACATCGTGGCCGGAACTCGCGGCTTCGGTCGCGCCGCCAATCCAGTCCATGACAACCGCATTGCTCGCGAGGCCGCCTTTCAGAATTTCGCTCCAGCCGACCATGGTGCGTCCGTGGGCGCCGACAAATTTCTCCATGCGCTTCATAAACCAACTCTGCAATTCGTCTTCGTTCGTCAATCCGTCGCGTTTCATCAGCGCCTGACAGGCGGGATTGTTTTTCCAGGTGTCCTGGGGGACCTCATCGCCGCCCAGGTGCACGTATTGGCCGGGAAAGAGCTGAAACACTTCGGTCAGCACATCGTCCAAAAATTTGAAGGTTGCCTCATCAGCCGGGTTATAGATGCCGTTGAAAACACCGCCTTTAAGCGGAATGCTGAATGGCCCGCCGGTACAACTGAATTGCGGATACGCCGCCAGTGCCGCCGTTGAATGGCCGGGCATTTCGATTTCGGGCACAATGGTGATATGCCGCGCCGCCGCGTATTTGACCACTTCACGAATGTCGGCCTGCGTATAAAAACCGCCGTACCGTCCATCCGGGCCGTAGGCCGTGGTGGATTTTGGATCGAGACCGAAACCAACGCCCGCCCGCCATGCGCCGACCTGCGTGAGTTTGGGATATTTTTTGATTTCAATCCGCCAGCCCTGGTCGTCGGTCAAATGCCAATGAAATCGGTTCAACTTTTGGAAAGCCATTGCGTCAAGAATCCGCTCCACTTGCTGCCGGTTGTAGAAATGCCGCGCGACATCCAGCATGAAGCCGCGCCATCTGAAACGCGGCCAGTCTTCGATCTGGATACATGGCATCCGCCAGTCTGCCGCCTGGACCACGTTGGATGAGAAAATCTCCGGCGGCAATAATTGGAACAGGGTTTGCACGCCGTAAAACAAACCCGCCTGGGTCGGCGCGCGCAGCACGACGGAATCCGGTGCGACGGTAAGTTCGTAACCTTCCGGGCCCAAATTCGTGTTGGCCGCCCTGGTCGTCAATAAAATGCCCCCCTCGATGGCGCGCGCTGAAAAGAATTTTGTGCGGGTTTTGAGCGGATAACCGGTGGACTGCCGCAGCCGGGCCGTCAAAAAAGTTGCGGTCGGGCGCGAAGCGGGGTCCACATAGATGCGCGTCTGCGGCGTCAGCTTAAAGGCGCCGGCGCGCAGCGTCACCTGCTGTGGCCAGGGAAGGATGGCGGGCCCGTTGGTGTCGGCGGCGAAGAGCGTCGCTGCCATCAGGCAAAGAAAAATTCCGGCAACGGCAGATTTGGTGTTCCGGCCTGATTTCATGAGGTCGTGGTGGGTTGATCAAATTGTTTGCCGCCTTCAAAATGTTCCTCGATTTCCTCCAAGGTTTTTCCCTTGGTTTCAGGCAGGAAAAAGGTTGCGGTAATAAAATAAACGACCGTGCAGCCGGCAAAGACGAAGAACATGGTGGAGTAACCGTATTGGCCGACCGTCGGCAGGAAAATGGCGGCGATGGCCGTCGAAACAGCCTGGTTGATGACCAGCGCGATACTCATGCCGTTGGAGCGGATGCGAGTGGGCATCAATTCGGAGAGGGCCAGCCAGACACAGACCCCGGGACCGGCGGCGAAAAACGCCATGAAACTGAACAGGCAAATGGCCGTGAGCCAGCCGTTTTCCCGTCCGGGCACCGGCGTGATCAGCGCGGCGTCAATTTTTAATGGCGCAGCACGCGCGACATCCAGATGGGCGAATGGATTGGTGAAAAAGGCGATGACTTTGTTGGCGGGCACGCAATCGTTGCGCGAAATTTCAATTGGCTTGGCCGTCGCATCCTCGGAACGCACCGGAGGAACAGCAGCTTGAAAATCGCCGTAGGAATAAATGACGACCAGCGACAGTGGCGTTGAAGCGTTGAAGTGTTTAAGCGTTGGAGAGCTTGCGGCCGATTCGGCCAAAAGTTTTGCGGCGGTGTTTTGATTGAATGCCAGCGTGAGCGTTTGATTCGTCGCGACCACCGCCTGCACCGCGTTCCTGCAATCCACACGCAGTTTTTCAGTTTTATGGAACAGCCAGCCGGTGCAAATCAGTGAGACGATGACACCAGCGCTGCCCAGCGAGAGCAAAAACTTGCGGCCTTTGCGGTCCACCAAAACGACGGCGATGTAAGTGAACAAAAAATTGACAATGGTGAAGAGGACGTAGCCGAGGTGCGCCCAAAAATCGCTCAAGCCGGCCTGGATGAGAATCGTTGCGTTGTAAGCAATGACGGAATTGACGCCGGTAAGCTGGTTGCAGGCGAGGATGACGCACGCGAGTAAAAAGGGAATGACATATTTGCGGCGCAGTAGGGATTCCTTGACTCGCGCACTGGCCAACCTGGCTTTTTCGGCGGCGATAGTTTCGGCCATTTCCTTCAATTCAATTTCCACCTGCTCGTCCGTGCGCGAACGCAAAAGCGCGGCGCGCGAGGCGTCCATTTGTCCGCGACGGAACAGCCAACGCGGCGATTCGGCGACCATGAAACTGCCAATGACAAATAAAATTCCCGGCGGAAATGATACCCAGAAAATGCCGCGCCAGGCGGTGTCTTTAAACGCAAACAATTTGTCCGCATCGCCGAGTTTTTGGATTTCGTCAACGCGGATGCTGAAATAAAAACCGATGAGTGCCGCGGCGAAAATGCCGAACGTCAGCAGCCATTGAAAAATGGCGGTGCCCCTGCCGCGACTGGACGCGTTGAGACATTCGGCGAGATAGAGCGGAATGACCACGCCGATTAACCCTGCGCTGATACCCTGTAGCAACCGGCCAAATACCAACGTGCCGTAGCCGTGCGCCAACGCAATGATCGGAATGCTGATGACAAACAGAATGCCGCTCAACGACATCATTTTTTTCCTGCCCATCCAATCCGACAACAGGCCGGCGAACAAAGTGGAAATGACACTGCCGAGCAAAACCGCGGCGGCGACGAACGACAGTTGCCCCAAGGTCAAACCGGACGTGGCTTCCAGATACGGCAACGCGCCGGAAATGATGCCGACGTCCACGCCGTACAGCAAACCGCCAAGTCCCGCGACGAACAGGAGCAATCGATTATATCGGGTTTGGGCCGCGCCGTGATCCTTGTCCATTTTGGTTGCGTTGGTGGTCTGAGACTGGTTGTGGTCAGGATGCCTCACGAATAAGATCGCCCGGATTTTCGGTCACACTGACCTGTTTTCCGTCACGCCACACATTTCCGACACAGCCATTTTTCCACTGGCGTAACCGGTAGAGCGTGGCAAACATGAAATCGGGCGCCGCGCCGCCCTGGCCGCCAACCAGTTCGGCGCCGCGCCGGACATTGTCCTGCAACCAGGCGGGCATCCGCAAGTGATACGGATTACGCCGGACTTCTTCAACGTGAAAGGATAACGCCGCCAGCAAATCCGCCACGTCGTCCACGCCGGACGCCACCATCAGGTTCGGCGTCGGCAGCGGCGCCCAATATTCGGTTTCAATCACCAGACACTGAAAATCCGGCGGCAGCGTCTTCAGCGCGTCCATGACCAGAAAATGGGTGCCGATGTGCGTGCTGTTCCAATCGAATTCGTGCGGGACGAAGATGGCTTGCGGCTGATGCCTGGCAAGAATTGCCGCGATGATCTTCACCGCCTCGGACCAGTGTCTGGAATCATTCGTCCGGGTTTTCGGATTAATTTTCTCCAGGCCATTGGGCGCGGTTTGTTCGACTTCAAACCCCAGCCAGCCGCAGGCATTTTTCAATTCCTGTAAACGCGGCTGTTGACGGTCTTGGTTGCTGCCTTGGGTGACGGCGACGTTGACGACGCGCCATCGGGCTTCGCGCATCAGGCGCAGGGCGAAGCCGCCGATGAGGCACTCGTCGTCCGGGTGCGGCGAAAAAATCAGTGCCGCGGGAGCATCTGCTGCCGGCCTGGATTTGTTGTGCGGCGGAATGCCGCCCAGGGGCAGTGATTTTCCCTGAGTGACGAGTTGGGCAAAGGCAGCAACAAAGTTATGATAAGGGTTCATTGTATTTACGGTGCCATGAAACACAGAACGCACCGCACAGGTCAATTTTTCACAGGAAGTGCCACTTATTCAACCCCCAATTCAGGGGGTTGTTGCCATGAACGTTTGGGATAACATTTAATCTAAACAGCGACCTTTTTATACAAGAGGTCAATATGGTTTTGCCAAACTAACTTTTATGGAAGTCGTTATTCGACCAAATGCAGAGGCCGCCACCGACCTGGTGGCGCGGGTCATCGCGAGGGAACTGCGGGACAATCCGCGTCTGGTGATGGGGCTGGCCACGGGACGCACCATGGAATCGGTCTATGCCCGGCTGGTCCAAATACACCGTGAGGAAGGTCTTGATTTCTCGGCCTGTCACACTTTCAACCTTGATGAGTATGTCGGAATGCCGGGCAGCCATCGCAATTCCTACCGGCACTACATGAACCACAATTTGTTCCTGAACGTGAACGTGGATTTGCGGAACACGCATCTGCCGGACGGCGCCGCCGCCGACATCGAAGCCGAATGCGAACATTATGAAAAACTCATAACGCAATGCGGCGGAATTGACCTGCAATTGCTCGGCATTGGGCTGGCGGGACACCTGGGTTTCAACGAGCCGGTTTCCTCGCTGCGCTCACGCACACGGATCAAAGTGCTTTCGCCGGTGACGTGCGCCCAAAACGCGCCGCTGTTCGAACCGCCCGATGAAATGCCGCGCCGCGCGGTCACGATGGGCGTGGGCACGATTCTCGACGCGCGCCGCTGTCTGCTGCTGGCCACCGGCGAAGACAAGGCGGAGATTGTGGCGCGGGCGATTGAAGGCCCGATCACGAGCATGATTTCCGCGACGGCACTGCAATTCCATCCGCATTGCGCGGTGGTGCTGGACGAGGCGGCGGCCAGCCGGCTCCAGGAGGCGGATTATTACCGCTGGATTTTTGAGAATGAACCACAGTGGCAGGCTTACCGCGATGGAATAAACGGTTCCACTCTGGACGGCCATCCCGTCAAAGCGGCTCCGCGGAAGAAGGTGATTGCCCCGGTTTTGGACGACGCGTAATCGAATTCAAACCGTTGATGGGCCGCCGGGATTTGCAGGAGGGAAAATCTTTGACGCCACGCGCCAAATGTTTTGTTATGGTGCCTGTGGCGATGAAACCCGCGTCCATGCAACCTCGAAGCAAATCTGCCCGCAAGTTCGGGCGAGTCAAATCCACCGGCGAAATGTCCGCCTCCCTGTCACCGAAACATTCGACACGTTCGAGAAAGGACCAGACGGAGAAAAACTATCCCCTGACCGACGCGCGTTACTGGCAACAATGTTTGCTCTTGCGTCGCTATCGCTTTCCGGCCTCCGGCGAATCGGAGCGCGATTTCGCCGTGCATATTGATCATGCCGGCACGGGCTGTTTTTTCCCGCTGGGCACCCCGGATGTGGAAGCGGCCGGAGTGAAAGCGCGCGAGATATATCAGATGGCGGTAAAACAAGGTTGGAACGCCGTCTGCCGGCATTTTTCCCGCGAACTGATTGTGGGCTTCGAGTGGTGTATGAATCCGGTGTTGTGGACTTATACCACCATTCATACGTTGGTCGGAAAACCGGCAGAGACGGAATCTGATGCCGCACCGGTGAATCCCAATCGGCAGCGCATATTGGTGGTTGAATCGGATGCGGGTGTTCGCCGGGCTTTATGCTGGAGCATTGACCGGCAAGCCGGGTTTGCCAGTATTCCCTGCGACTCGGCGGCATCCTTCACCCATGCGCTGGAACCCCACAAGCCCCGCATGGTGCTTGTGAATCGCAACCTGGCCGGACGAATCGGCTTCAAATCCGCCGGCACCATCAGCTCCATTCAACCCGGGGTGCCGGCCCTGGCTTATTCGGTTTATGTGGATGGCGACCAGATGTTTGTTTCGACACCCGGCGGCGCGGGAGGCTATCTGGTCAAACGGGTCAAGCCAGACCGATTGCTGGAACCAATCCTCAAAGTCTCCAATCGCTCGGAGCTGATGACCGAGGACTTTCTGCTGCGCGTAAAATATTATTTCCAGGAATTGCTGCAACTGCATTCCGACCATGACACTCTGGCGCTGGCTAAACTCACGCACCGCGAACGCGAAGTCCTGGAGCTTTTAAGCAAAGGTTGCGTGGACAAGGAAATCGCGCAGGCCATGGGCATCAGTGTCTGGACGGTGCATGGTCACGTCAAAAATATTTTTGAACGGCTCCAGGTGCGCACCCGCACAGAAGCGGTCATCCGGTATCTGGAAAAGTGATTCCACCGCCTCTCATTCACGGCCAGCATGTGCAATTAGTGGCATGGCAATTCTGAAGGCTTCCTCCAGTCCCCCCAAAACAGGGCATGGCCGAAGCGACCTCAATGTGTGAATCTGACTCCAGAAAACGATCCGCTGGCAGGTCATGAGAAAAATTAACTACAGTTTGACAGTGCCGGCACCGGCAGTTTCACGCCTGTTAAAACTGCTCGTTGTCATCGTTATCCTGCCGAACCTTATAGCCAGGCGCAAACCGCAAGCCAACGCTCCATCCAGGTGCCTTCAACCCGGGGATTAGCCATGATAAAAATACTTCCTGATAGTTTTGAACTTGGCCGCGCGGCCGCGGCGGCGGCGGCGGCGGTGCTTCGGGATGCAATGGCGAGGAGGGGCCAGGCACGGATTATCGCGGCGACCGGCGCTTCCCAATTTACTTTTCTCAAGGAATTGGCGGCATCCCCAAAATTGGATTGGCGGCGGGTGGAGATGTTTCACCTCGACGAATATGTGGGTTTGCCGATTACACATGGGGCAAGTTTCCGCAGGTATCTCCTGGAGCGGCTGATTAAACCTGCCGGCATTGGACGCTATCACCTGCTGGACGGCGAGGGCGACGTAAGGGAGGTTTGCCGCCGGGTCGGTGCTGAACTGAACGCCGCGCCGATTGATGTGGCCTTCGTGGGCATTGGCGAAAATGGGCACCTGGCGTTCAATGACCCGCCGGCGGATTTTAAAACCGAAGCACCTTACCTGATCGTTAATCTGGACGAAGATTGCCGGCGCCAGCAGGTGGGCGAGGGATGGTTCAAGAATCTGTCGGAAGTTCCTCAACAGGCGATTTCCATGTCAATCCATCAAATTCTCGAGGCCCGGAAAATTCTTTGCATTGTTCCCGACCAACGAAAAGCACACGCCGTGAAGGCATGTCTGGAAGGTGAAATCAGTCCTGCCGCGCCGGCTTCCATCCTCCGGACACATCCCGATGTGACGTTCTATCTGGATAAGGCTTCGTCTTCCCTGCTCGACCCGGAAATCCTGGCCAAGCGCTTTGGCCATCCGGGTAAAATGCAGCAGGCGCGGCAAACATTGGGCAAGCCTGGCCATGCAAATTGAATTTCCCGGATTGCTCGATCTTCAAGTCAACGGCTTCGCCGGCGTGGACTTCAACAATCCCTCGACCGCGGCGGACGACGTTTTTCACTCAATCAAGGCATTGCGCGCCACGGGCGTGACGCGGTTTCTTCCGACGCTCCTTACGTCTTCGTTCGAACGATTTGCCAGATGTGCGGAGACGCTGACCCGGGCCCGGCATCCGGAGGTTATCGGGATTCACATGGAAGGGCCGTATATTTCCCCCGAAGATGGCGCCCGCGGCGCGCATCCGCGCGAGCATGTCATCGCCGCTTCGATTGATGATTTCGCACGCCGGCAGGAAGCCGCCGGCGGCGAGATCAGGCTGGTGACCCTGGCGCCGGAAGCGCCTGGAGCAATGCAATTGATCGAGCACCTGACGGCTTCCGGTATCCGTGTGGCCATCGGACATACGGCGGCTTCATGTGAACAGATTCGCGAGGCGGTGAAGGCGGGAGCAACGCTGTCAACTCATTTGGGCAATGGCTGCGCGCAGTTATTGCCGCGGCATCCAAATTTTATCTGGGAGCAGCTCGCGAATGACAATTTATTTGCCAGTCTGATTGTGGATGGACATCACCTGCCACCGGCGACTGTCAAGACCATGATTCGCGCCAAAACACCCCGGCACACTCTATTGGTGACCGATGCCGTGGCCGCGGCCGGATGTGCTCCCGGCAACTATGAACTGAACGGCGAACAGGTGGTGTTGAGTGAAGACGGACGGGTTTCCCAGCCCGGCAAATCGTGGCTGGCAGGCTCGGCCTTAATCCTGAGCCAAGGGGTGGCGAACACGGTAAAATTCACAGGTCTGTCGCTGGAAAACGTTTTGCCGATGGCGTCAAGCCAACCGGCAAAATACCTCGGAGTTCAAACCTGGGGCCGGGTGACCGCCGAGTGGGATGCCGCCGAATGCCGACTGTCAATACTCAAGGTTTCCGGGCCGCATGGAGCCAAATGAAGCAAACCAGGCTTATCCCTTCGACGGCGATGTTTGTAACGCCATTGATAATCGCGCCCGTGAGGCGCTTTCAGATTTTGGGACGGAGTGCTGGCGATGGAAATGTAAGACGCGTTAAAGCAGCCGAATAATCGCCTATGAAAATCAAGGGTCTGCGCTGGTACATCGGGGGATTGATCTGCCTGGTCACCGCGCTCAATTACATGGATCGGCAGACGCTGGCGCTGCTGGCGCAGACCCTCGAAAATCAACTGGGCATCAACACCCTTGAGTATTCTTACATCACGGCGGCGTTCCTGATCAGTTACACGGTCATGTACACGGTGAGCGGGCGCCTGGTTGACTATCTGGGCACCCGCCGGGGCTTCGCCCTCTTCGTCAGCGGCTGGTCAGTTGTGGACCTGATGCACGCGTTTGCGCGCACCGTCGGACAGTTCGCGGTCTGCCGCTTCTTCCTCGGTGCGACCGAGGCTGGCAACTTTCCCGCGGCGGTCAAGGCGGTCTCGGAGTGGTTCCCGGTGCGGGAGCGCGCCCTGGCGGTCGGCATCTTTAATTCGGGCACCGCCATCGGGGCGGCATTTGCCGCACCGATGGTGGCCTGGGTGGCGCTGAATCTTGGCTGGCGTTACACGTTCGTAGTCGGCGCGGCCTTGAGTCTCATCTGGGTCGTGCTGTGGCTGTTCGTTTACCGTGTTCCACAGCAACATCCGTGGATAGGCCGGGAGGAGCTTGATCTCATCGAGGAAAACCAGCCGCCGAAAGTTGCGCCCCAAGCCGTTCCCGCTCTGCGCATCCTGGCGACGCGCGAGGCTTGGGGTTGTATCTTGGCGCGGATGCTGACCGATCCCATTTCGTATTTTTTTGCCTTCTGGATGCCGAAATTCCTGGAACAGGAGCGCGGGTTTAATTTGGCCGACATCGGGAGATATTATTGGATTCCTTACGTGGGACTGGCCCTGGGCAATCTGGCCGGCGGCGCCATACCTGCCTGCCTGATCCGGCACGGTTGGTCCCTCAACCGTTCACGCAAGCTGATGATGTTTATCGCCTCGCTCATGATCCCGGCGGGCTTCATCATGATTACCCGCGTCCCGAACCCGGCACTGGCAATTGTCTGCATTACGGTGGCCATGTTTTTCCATGCGGCCTGGGCCAACATGACGTTGCCAGCGGAAGTTTTTGAAAAGCACGTCGTCGGTTCGGTCACCGGTTTTGGCGGGACCGCCGGCTCACTGGTCAGCGCGATTACGATGCTGGCCATCGGCAAGACGGTGGCGGTTGCTTCGTTCACGCCGGTATTTATCATCTACTCGGCGTTGCCAATGACCGCGTTTGCGCTCGTTTGTCTGCTGATCAGGAACCTTGGCTGCGTGCGCGAGTTGCCGGGACGTGAATCAGAAGACACTACCGCCGCTTTTCAAGGCTGAAGGGAACCTGCTGAAAGAAGTCCAAACCGGTCAAAAACCTGAACTTAACGGTCAAACATGAAAATCAAATCCCGAATTGCCGCGGTTATTCTTTGCCCGATGGCAATGGCGTCGGCTGCTGATGTTGTCAGCCCGGCCATCATCCCGCTTCCGCAGAAAATGGAGATCCGCTCCGGAATCTTCAAGCTTACACCGGACACACACATCGCTGCAGATTCCGTTTCCGCCCGGACCGCCCGGTTCCTGGCCGCGCGGGTCCGGGAAGTTACGGGTTACCCGCTTAATTTGATCAGCGCCAAATCGGGCGGAAGCGGAAACATTTTGCTGACGACCAAAGACGCTGACACGAATTTGGGGCTCGAAGGTTACGCCCTGACTGTCACGCCGGATTCAGTCGTGATTCGAGCACCGACCCAGGCGGGCTTGTTTTATGGCGTGCAGACCTTGCTGCAATTATTGCCCCCGGACATTTTTTCCACCAAGCGCGTAACCCATGAGGACTGGCAGGTGCCGTGTGTGCAGATTGAAGACTGGCCGCGTTTCAATTGGCGCGGCTTGATGTTGGATGCAAGCCGCCACTTTTTTACCGTTCAAGAAGTCGAACAACTGCTTGATGCGATGGCGACTCTTAAGATGAACGTCTTCCACTGGCATTTGACCGATGATCAAGGCTGGCGGATTGAAATCAAAAAATATCCCAAACTCACGCAGATCGGCGGATGGCGGCCGGGCGTTGGTTTTGGTCTGGATCCAAAATCCACGACGGCCTACGGCCCGGATGGACGTTACGGAGGGTTTTATACGCAAGCCGACATTCGCGAAGTGGTGGCCTACGCGGCGGCGCGGCATATTGCGGTTGTGCCGGAAATTGAGATGCCCGGTCACTCGCTGGCGGCACTGGCGGCGTATCCGCAATTCGGTTGCACCGGCGGGCCATTCACCATTCCGCTCCAGTTGGGAGTTTTCAACGGCATTTACAACCCCGCCAATGAGGCGACCTTCAAATTTTTGGATGAGGTGCTGACCGAGGTGTTTCAGCTCTTTCCAGGCAAGTATGTTCACCTGGGCGGCGATGAGGTGCCCAAGGACACCTGGAAGAACAGTCCGGCCTGTCAGGCGCTGATGAAAAGGGAAGGGCTGACGAACGAAAATGAATTGCAGGGCTGGTTTATGCAGCGCATGGAAAAATTTGTTGAAGCGCATGGGCGCATCCCGATCGGCTGGAGTGAAATCATGCAAGGCGGACTCGCAAGCAACACCGTCGTCATGGATTGGATCGGAGGCGGGACGGAAGCCGCCAGCGCGGGTCACGACGTCGTCATGGCTCCGCACAGGTTCTGCTACCTTTGTTATTATCCGTCTTTGGACCGCCCGCCAAATTTACGCGCCTATCGCCCTTATTTGCCATTGAGCAAGGTGTATGGTTTCGAGCCGATTCCGGCGGCTCTGGAACCGCGATACCGCTCGCACATACTCGGGGTGGAAGCCTGCGTCTGGACTCCCGACATCCCCTCCCTGAGCGATGTGGAGGAACTGACCTTCCCGCGTGTGGATGCGTTGGCGGAAGCGGGCTGGTCGTCGCAATCCGCGCGAAATTTCGATAATTTCCTTCAGCGGCTGGACGTCGAGTATCAGCGGCTGGCGTTTTGCGGCATTAATTATTGGCGGGACAATGCAACTCAGATTGGCGAATGGACCCCCAAAAAAATTAGCGGGCCAACCAACCTGTTGGAATGGGACGCAACGCGGGAGATTACCGCGCCGGGCGCCTATCGTTTGAGTCTGGATTATACCTCCGGGAAGAATCCGCTCACCATCCAATGGGCGGCGCTCTGGGAGAACGGCAGGGAAATTGCCAGGGACGCTCATATTGGTTTCACCGGGACAAGTTCACGCGCGGTGAAAGCCTGCGATTGGAATTATTATTTCGATTTACCGGACCTCAGAAAAGGCGCCCGGTATGCGGTAAAGGTTTCGGTGGCCGGGGGAGAAGGCAACGATTCCACAGGCGTTGTTTTTCTGGGGAGGGAAAAGGCCAGATAAATCAGAAATCTCACGTTGTCCTTCAAGAACGATCCGCCGGCATGGATTTCCGCTGGCGATACAGCGCTGGATCCACAGCGGCGGCCATGTCGGCGACCCGCAAGTTCCCGGTTAGAAATCGATTGATTTCTCCAGCCACTTCCAGGGGATGGCCAATCGCGTCCCGGTAATTGATGTAGAGGACGCGAAAATTCGGATGGTTCGCCAGCCACTGGTGTGCCGTGGCGAGTTGCTTTTCAAAGACACCCGCCAGTGCCGCGTCGGTCAGCGTAGCGGCGGGACGGCCTTGTTGTTTAAGCATGACCCGTTGAGAAACAATCACCTCTTGGAGATCCCGCAGCATAAAAATGACACGGCAGTCCCGGTCGGTTGGCAGGTGCGGCAAAAGCAGGTGGATGACCTTGACCGCCTTGCCGCCCGCCTCGTTCAGCCACGACAAATCATTACGACTATGTTTGACACTCTCATGCTCAAAATAGCCGCGGGGATTGTGGTCGTCCGGCGCTCGCTGGCCGTCCGTCAAGAGGCGCATCCCGCCAGCCTGCAACATCTGCATCATGAGGCTCGTGCCCGAACGCGGCAACCCCGAGACAATCGTAATGAAGTTGCCTGGCATGGTTCTCAGGCGCCCGGAGGCTGCCCCTCGGCCAGATTGGATTTGAAATCCGCGCGGAACATGGGTTGCTGGCGCAAACGGATACAAGCGCGTTTGTGCTCTTCGGACTTTTGAGCATCAATCGGCTTGAACAACTCGACCAGATGACGATGCAGCAATGCTGGCTGGTATCCAAGCCCAAGGGCCGTCTCATAAGCGGCGATGGCTTCCCGGGGCCGGCCAGAGCCTTCCAGAGCCACGGCCAGGTGAAAATGCGCCTCCGGATAGAAATGGACCAAGCCGACCGCCTCCAAGGACTTCTCGACTGCGCTCTCCCACTCTCCTTTCGCAAGATGCACGGAGGCCAAACCATCCAGCGCCGCCGGATTGTCCGGTTCGGTTTCAAGGGACTTCCGGAAAGCATCCGCCGCCTCCTGCCAGCGTGCAAACTGGAGAAACGCGCGGCCAATCTGATTGAAAAGCAGATGATGCGAGAAGGCGTTGGCATTGGCGGCTTCCACATGGCTGATGGCCTGGTCTCTATTGCCTTCCGCAAGAGCCAGATCGGCCAGCAGCAGTTGCACCTGGGCGGAATGTTTAACTTCGGGAGGGGTCGTTTCCAGCAGCAATCGGGCTTCCTTGAGTTGTCCCAAACCGTGCAGACAGCGCGCCAAAGTAAGCACGCACCACTCATCCTCCTTCTTCTCAGCCATCAGTTCGCGGAGCAGCGGCACCGCCTGCGCCATTCGTGGCGTATCAATCATCGCCCGAACCAGGCTGATTTTGTTGCAGCGGATGGTGTTTTGGATCGTCTCCTGGACGTCCTTCCCGGGCGGGGCAATATAGCCCAGTTCAACCAGTTGGGCGACCGCCTGCGCGGCCTCCGCCGGGTCCTGACGAATCTCGCTCTTATGCAAACCGGCTTTGGAATCACCCAGGCCTTCCCAACCGAAGATGCGTTCGGGTTTGATCTCCTGGCGGAACACTTCCAGCCACGGACGCCCGTCCATGTCGCCGCCCACCGGCAGGCCGAGCAACGCCAGAATCGTGGGGGTCACATCCAGAATCGTTGCGCCGTAAAGACGTTCGTTTTCCTTGATGTCAGGCCCCTTCAGACACGCGATGCCGAAGCCCCGGTGGCATCCTTCCGGATTCTTTTTGGCCACCTCCGGCGGCAGACGGCGATGCCCGCACTCGTAACCATGGTCGCTCACCAGAATCACGTTGGTCTGGTCATCAATATATTGGAGCAACACGTGCAGCATCATATCGTGAAACCGATAGCAGCCCGTCATGACATGTTGGTAGAACTCAAAATCCTGTTCCGTGATGCCTGGCATCCGCGGCGGATGATAAGACATGAATTCGTGGCCGAACTGGTCAATGGCATCGAAATAGACGGCCATCAAATCCCAAGGCTCGCTCTGAATCAGGGCGGTGGCGACGGCTTGAACCGAGGCAGCCTTGGCCAGCCGGCGGGCCAGCTTGACGGGGCGTTTATCGGTTTTCAAATCCACTTCCTTCAGGCGCGGGATAAAGGCCAGTAAATCATCCCCCATGATGCTGGTTGGGGGCACCCGCAAAGCCGTCAGCGTGTCGGCAAGCTCCGGCGGATGCACCGATTTTGCGATCTTGTCTTCCGGCGCGATCAGAAACTGGTCGGTTACCATGACCCCGTTGATCGGCTCGGGCGGGTCGGTGGCGAACCAACCGACAATGTTGGACTTAAGCCCGTTCTGGCTCAGAATGTTCCAAATCGCCTTGCATTTCCGCGAAGTGCTGCGAACCGGCCCGATGCCGGTGCCATCCGGCAAAGGCTCCGTGAAGCCACAAATCCCGTGCTTGTCCGCGCGTTTGCCCGTCGCAATGGACGTCCACAGCATCGGCGAGAGCACCGGCTGTATGGTGGCCAGATTGCCGCGCACTCCGCTGGTGAGCAGTTGCGCCAGGGCTGGCATCTGCCCCTTTTGAAGCAACGGATCAATCATCTCCCAATCGGCCGAATCCCAGCCAATCAGCAGCACTTTTCTTTTGCGTGATGGATTCATAGGCGGGCAACAGACTAACCAAGCGCAGTCGTTTTACAATGCCAGTTTGAAAGGCTTGCCAGAATCCCGAAGCATCGAACTCGGCCGGACTAATACCACGCCCACACGTGTTGCTGAATGAGCCGGCCATGTGCCTTCGGACCATCAGGCGGCGATGCAGGACTCAAGTCTCTTTTTTCCGGGATTCCAGGGATTTCATTCGCTCGCTGCGACGGGCACGCCGGGCCGCCATTCCTGCGACCCCTGCCGCCAGCAAGGCAAGCGAGGAAGGTTCCGAATCAACAACAATACCGAAGGTAGTGCCCGGAGGCGACTTGGCGTACAGCACCTGCTGGGGCCGAGCCGCGCTCCGGGGATGTTGAGCGACTTCCTTTTCGCTGCCCGCTTCGGCACTCATCGTTTCCAAATTCGGCTATTGCTTTCTGATGCGCCAGAATTGGGTCGCATTGCCGCCCGGCTGGGTGACAGCTTGATAGGTGGCTGGATGGATGGGATCCGCAAGCGCCGTTTGGCTAACGACCGCATTCGGATCGGTCACCCAAACGGGCGACGGATCAAGCGTGGGGCTGGTTTCAAGCACGAAAGTGTTCGTGTTGTCATTCGACCAATTCGGGCCGAAATCAATTGTAGTCAAATTGTGGTTTGACGGATCCTGGGTGATACTGGTTATCTTGATAAAGGATGGAACCGTGACGCCGGCGTCTGGCGTTGTTTCATAGCGGCAATCCTTGACGACGACAGACTGGACAATCCACTTGCTAAGGCTGCTGCTGGTCGCGTTGGTAAAATTCACCTGCACATCCATGTAGCCGAAATGGTTCTGGCCGTCTGTGCCCTTGAACTCAAATCCTGAGAATTCATATGGATAACCATCATAATCGTTCCAATGGTACTGATAAAAAGGATATGTGCCCGTTTGGTAGGCAAGCGCAAGGCGCTGTGCATAATCAGGCGTAAAGGTGTTGGTGTTGTTGCCGATGATCATTCCTCCAAAGAAAGGTCCGATATAGCCGTTTGTCCCGCCATTGCTCCACGGGGGGCAAAGGGGTTGGCCATTGACAATAGTCGGATTGTTGGTGTCAGGTACAAATCCCCTGAAATCAATAAGCTGTGATGGGAATCTGGTTGTGAGATGGGAAAAGAGATCAGGACCGATATAGAGCTCGAAATTCGTGACGCTCCCCCCTTCGATACTCAGAAAGAGATCGGTTGCATTAGTCGAGCCGAACGGTTGCGGCAAGAAAACGTGCGGATAGGGGGCGAGCCCCGGAGCTTGGACAAGCGTCGCCTCGGCGCTCTGGCCGGCGAAAAAGGCGCCCAAACCGGCAGCGGTGGAGTAGGCCAGCAAGCGCTTCTGCGAATCAGGTGCTAAATGTTTTTTGGGACTGGATAATTTTTGGGTTTTCATTGGCAACCTCTTGGAGTTTTTATTTGCTTTCATTTTATAGGTTTTGAACGACTTAGTCTTGCGTGCAAAAATATCAATTCCCAAACATTCCGGCCATAGCCTGTTTTGGGGGGGTATCATTTCCAAAAAGAAGTTCGGTATCAACCAAGACACTTGAATACCGATGATTGGATGCCTCCGCCACAGCCGGTTTCGGAGGATGCCATGCCCCCCAAAACAGGTTATAGAGAAACGGTGCGGTGTCGGTAACAATAAGAACCATAGCGACGCGCGCTTAGATGCGCTAAAGACTGTATGAAGAATCGTCATTTTATGGGTTGGGTGTCTGTATTGTTGGCTGCGCTCGTGCTCCTCGTCGGTTCTCTCGCAGAAGCGAGCAGCACAAACCGGGGCGTGTGGTGCTGGAGCACCCCGGCGCCATACGGATTGAATTCCATTGTCGGCTCTAACGCGTTGCAGAACGCGGCAGTGGCGCAGTTCAAGGCGTGGGGCATCAGCCGCGTTTACGGCGTCTATGGCGATCAGTTGTGGAACGCCCCGGGCCAGACGGCCCTGGCCGCCTGGAACACGCTGCTGAACCATAACGGAGTCGAATCCCAACTGCTGATCTCGGATTGGACTTTGAACTCCGGCCAGCAAAACGTCATCCTCCAAATGATCGACTTCAATAACAGCCAACCTTCGGCCGCCCGGTTTAAAGGCATCCATTTGGATCTCGAACCATGGGGCTTGCCATCCTGGCCCACTGACAACAAATACAACGACCTGGTCAATCTCGCCGCCGAATATCAACAAGTGCGCACCGAGTTGAACACGAATGGGCAGAGCGATGTCCTGGTTTATGCCGACCTCAGTGATTGGCTGGATAGCACCAACGCCATTAACTGGCCGTCATTGACCGTGCGTGATCAATGGTTCTCCGGGATTCTCACCAACCTGGCGGGCATCACACTGATGGACTATGAACAGCCGACATATTCGGGGCTCGTGAGCGCGGCTTCATGGGAACTGGTCAGTCATCGAGGGCTTGTTCGCATCGGGATAGACACCGGCGCCGGACAGACCTGGTCAAACCTTACCGACTTCGTGACCGTCGCGCGTCGGTTGGAGTCCAATTTCACCGACTCCGTGGGTGTAGATATCTATGATTTCATGACGCTGGAAGAAGTGGCGCCTCCTGTCCTCGGAACTGGCACTGCACCGCCTTTGACCACAAATGGTTATAACCTGATGCTTCAAGGACCGATTGGGTCAAATTACGTCATCCAGGCATCCGGCGATCTCTTCAATTGGCAGACCTTCACTAATTTCTCGAGCATAAATTGGCTGACTTATTTCAGTGACCCGGCGGCTGCCAATTATCCATGCCGGTTTTATCGGGTAACGAACTAATCCGTTTTCAAGTCCGAATATACGATGACCACAGTTACGCAGTCAGCCAAAGCCGTAAACCCGGCGCCAGCGCCACCCGCCTCGAGCCAGCGAGTAAGCCAGCGAGTGGTATCCGTGGATGCTCTGCGCGGGTTTGACATGTTCTGGATCGTCGGCGCAAGCTCGCTGGTTTTTGCGTTGAACCAAATGACTCACAGCGGCCCCGTCGCTTTTCTGGCCCGACAGTTGGAACATGCCGAATGGGCGGGCTTTCATGCCCTGGACCTTATCTTTCCGCTCTTCGTTTTTATCGTGGGCGTTTCCATGGTCTTCTCCCTGTCCCGAATCCTCGGGCAAGTCGGGAGGAAGGAGGCATTGAAGCGGATTGTTAGCCGCAGTGTGCTGCTGTTTCTCCTGGGAATTTTTCTGAGCGGCGGGTTGTCCACCCGGTGGCCGGATGTTCGGTTGATGGGCGTGCTCAATCGAATCGCGCTGGCTTATTTTTTCGCCGGCCTGCTCTTTTGCTACTTCAAACCGCGGGCGCTCGTCGCGATTTGCGCGGGACTCCTCATTGGCTATTGGGCGCTGATGACGTTCGTTCCGATCCGCGACATTCAAATGACCAGGAAAAATCTGGCGCAACTGGCGGAGCAGGCCGGCGATCCGCAAACCGCCGCGCTGTTTAAAGCGTATGGTAATCCTTCGGCGGTCAAAGACAGCCCCGAAATGGCGGCGGCGCAGAAGATGTTTTATGCGACCACCACCCGGATTTCCGGCAAATTTGAGCCGGGCCTCAATCTTTCCGACCACATTGACTTTCAATATCTGCCCGGCTCGAAGTACGACAACTTACGCGACCCGGAAGGGATTCTGAGCACACTGCCCGCCATCGCCACTTGTCTGCTGGGCGTATTCGCCGGATTGCTCTTGAAAAGCACGAACGTTCCGGATCGGCGCAAGGTGCTCTATCTGTTTGCATTTGGAGTTGCGGGCGTGTCGCTGGGCTGGCTTTGGGGAATGCAATTCCCGGTCGTCAAGAAAATCTGGACTTCGTCGTACGTTCTGGTGGCGGGCGGTTACAGCGCGATCCTGCTGGGAGCTTTTTACCTGGTCATTGATGTGTGGCGTTTTCAGGGTTGGTGCCAGCCCTTTGTGTGGATCGGGATGAATCCAATCACGATTTACTTCGTCGCCAACATCCTCGGCGGATTCGACCCGCTGGCCGAGCGGCTGGCCGGTGGCGATGTGAAATTATTTTTTGACACCCACGTGGCCAAAGGATTTGGAGATCTGGTCGTTTCCCTGGTGGGTCTGCTGCTCATGTTCTGGTTCGTCCGCTTCCTCTACCGCCAGAAAATCTTCATTCGGTTGTGAATCACACGCCAGCCTGCGGCACAAGCTCAACGCCGCCGCCTTCCGCGGCCGGCTTCAGCTCCGTCGAATTCGAATCATTTGGGCATGACACCATCGGCGCTTGACCACGTGAGAGCGTGTCTGAAAGATGGTAGCAGCCGGCGTGAGCCGGCTCTGACTGAAGGCGGATTGACAGGTTTTACGATGA
>JAJXYT010000152.1 GCA_021780375.1 bacterium
TGTTCATCCAGATTTGCCATGCCATTCAACACGCGCATCAAAAGGGAATTATTCACCGCGACATCAAGCCATCGAACATTCTGGTGACCTTGCAGGATGGTGTGCCAGTGCCCAAGGTCATCGATTTTGGCATCGCCAAGGCAACCGAAGGAAAACTGACGGAGCAGACGTTGTTTACCCCCTACCAGCAGATCATCGGCACCCCGGCGTACATGAGTCCGGAGCAGGCGGAAATGAGCGCCTTGGACGTGGATACGCGGAGCGATATTTACAGCCTCGGCGTGTTGCTCTACGAACTGCTTACCGGCAAAACTCCGTTTGACGGCAAGGAACTGGTGCGCTCGGGCCTGGATCAAATGCGCCGGATCCTTCGCGAAAAGGAACCCCAGCGGCCTTCCAACATTCTGACGACGTTACACGGGGCGGAGCTGAAGGTCACGGCCGAACATCGTCACGAAGAACCGCCCAAACTGATTTCATTGCTGAAGGGAGATTTGGATTGGATCGTGATGAAAGCTCTGGAGAAAGACCGCCAGCGGCGTTATCAAACGGCCAACGGACTGGCGATGGATGTTCAGCGGTATCTGAACAATGAACCGGTATTGGCGCGCCCGCCCAGCCGGTTATATCGCCTGCAAAAACTCGTTCGCCGGAATCGAGGTGTATTTGTTGCAGGAGGGGCGGTGGCGACGGCATTGGTCATCGGTCTTGGTGTGTCCACCTGGCTTTATCTCAAGGAAAAGGAGGCGCGACGCGAACAAGTCCGGTTGCGGGAACAGGCCGAACATGCCGAACAAAGGGAAAACGAACTGCGTCAGCAGGCCGAGGCCCGCGGAAAAATCAACCAGGCGGCGATCTTTGTCAGCCAGGAGAAATACGATCAGGCGAACCAGTTGCTCGATGAAATCAGGATGCCACCGCCGAAGCCCAGCTTTGACGGCGTGCAAGCTTTCCGTTCCGTGGGCGCTTGGCTGGCGCTCCAAGGCCGTTGGGCGGAGGCGGCCGACCGGTATGCCGCGCTCATGGAAATTGACAAGCTCGACAAATGGGGCGCGGTGACGCTGGATTATCAGGCATGCGGCGCGGTGCTGATGGCCAGCGGCGAGACCAATCGGTATCGCAGTTTTTGCGAAGCGACCATCGACACTTTTGCCGCCACGACCAACGGCGACGCCGCCGGACGCATCCTGAAAACCTGTCTGTTACTGCCCGCGGACAGCAATTTAATGGAACGGTTGCAGCCACTCGGGGGTGCCGCGGAATCGTTCGCTGCCATGTATCCAAATCTATCCAGCAGCTGGGCGGCGATCCCTGTCAGCTTGTGGCGATACCGCGTGGGTGATTACGACAAGGCGGTGCAATGGTGCCGCCGGGGTCTGAATGAAAACGACAAATCCTCGGCGCAATACGCCACGTTTCGGATCATCCTGGCCATGTCCTGTTGGAAAAGCGGCCAGACCAACGAGGCCCGCGGACAGCTTGAACAAGGCCGTGAAGCCGTTGAAACCCAATTCAAAATCGGTTTGCAGGGCGGTGACGCCGGGAAAGGATATTGGTACGACTGGGTCTTCGCCCGGATTCTTTTGCGCGAAGCCACTGGGCTGACAGGTTCCAACGTTCAGGCCGGCGCAGAAGCAATTACAGCAGTGGCGCCCCGTCCCGCCCCGCCTTCACAATAAAAGGACGCGCCGCAGCGCGTCCTGTTCTGTTTCCGCTTCTTCAGCGAAACTATCCCAACCCGAACTCAACGGCTGCGCGGGCGGCGCTGCAGTCCAAGCAACATCAAGCCGCCGAAGCACAAGGCCATTGACGACGGTTCGGGCACAGCCGTCAGTTCGAGTTGCAGGCCGTTCAACGCGTGGTATTGCGATGTATTCGCCACTTCAAAGAAAATGTTGCCACTGCCGTCGGTGGTTCCGTTGAGAATTTGGTAAGCGTCGCCCTGACCCTGGGTTATGTCCCGATCATTTCCCGTCGTTGTGGATGACTGTAAGATGGTCGAGAACGTGTTATCGGTGGCCAGCGAAATGGTCGCTCCCTGCCCGGCACCATTGCCGGCTGCGTAAACCACCAATTGATAGGACGCATTGGCCGGCAAGGCGCTCAATTGGACTTTGATTGGCCAACCGTCCGCGGCTGGAGCCGAATAAATATAATCTTCCATCAAGCTGGCGGGATCAGCCGTGGTGGTATTGCCGCTGGCCCAGTAGGACGCTCCGACATAATTCCAGACACCCACCTGCATGCCGGCGGCGGAATTCCCGGCGGCATTCGCCAAAGTCATTGGATTTGGATTGTTGTCGTATGACCAATTCACCAAATATTGATTCCAATTGTCGCTGCTGGAGCCCAGCACCGCCGCGCCGGACATGGCGGTGTATTGGCTTGGCTGGACGAACTGTACGTCATATAGCTGCGCTATCGCGGATTGGTTTCCAATGGCAAGAGAGGCCGCTCCGATGGCAGCCACTGACAGGGCTTTGATTTTTTTCATCTGTATTAGGAGTTGGCGTTAATGAGTTAACAGTCAGGTTGATACATTCGACCAGCAATTGGCCCCGGCAGAAACTTCGCGCGGACATACTGTTGGTCGGTGCGAAATACGTGTACGTCTAAGTACCAGTTGTTCCACGGTTTTCAATTGGCAGTCTGGATTACACATGATAACGCGCGGGCAGGACTAAGAATCCGCCAAATCTTTCGATCATGTTTTGTCCTGGCTGCAAAAGCCGGCCGCCGTTTTTGTGTCCCAACTCCGCAATCCGAAAGCGCTACCTGGAAACTCTGAGAAGATGGAAGAAGGAATTTTTCTGGCGGATTTGTGGGGCGGAAAGCGCGTGTCCATCATATAAGCCAATGAGATTCGGCAGGCCAAGCCGGTGCGGAAGTTTGCCGTCTCGATTGATCAAGACAAATAGCAAACCCAAACCCCAAGTCATATGAAGAGACAATACCAAACATTCCTTTTCAGCTGCGCATTGCTCCTGGCAATGCAACTCACGGCGCCGGCCCAAACGCTGGTCAACCGCTGGAGTTTCAACACTCCGTCCAGCAGCACGACGGTGACCGATTCCGTGGGTGGCGTCGTCGGAACTTTGCAGGGCACCGCGAGCATCGCCGGTGGCCCGCTGGCCCTGGACGGATCCGCCGGCGGTTATTTCAGCCTGTCTAGCAACCTTCTGGTCGGGCTGCCATCCGTGACGCTGGAAGGGTGGGTGGACAGCGCTGCCTCCCCGGACAACGTCGACCTGTTTGAGTTCAGCGACGGGGCCGGCACCGGCAACGCCTATCTTCGTTATGTCATTCACGACGGAGGCAACACCGACAATCAATTTGAGCTGGCCGATTTTGGCGGCACTACCGGCGATCCGAACCAACAATTGAGATCCCCTGTGGGTTGGGGAGGCGTTCCACTGCACGTGGTTTGCGTCTATGATCCCGTTAACGGCCTCCAGGCCATCTATACCAATGGTGTGCTCGAAGCTGCCAGAACCTTTCCTCCCAATCAGACCACATTAAGCAGTGTAGCCACAAATGAGGCGTCTTTGGGGCAATCGCCCTGGTTTGCCTACGGGGATCCCTACTTGGCCGGAACCATCAGTGAATTCCGCATTTGGAACGGCGCTTTGAATCCGCTGCAAGTCGCCGCGAGTGACGCCGCCGGACCGGCCACCGTCAGCACGAATGCGGGCACCGTGACCGGCATCCAATTACAGGTGGCTTTTCAGATGAATGTAAACACCCTCCAACAGGCGGTCGTCATCGCCACCGCCACCGCCATTCCCAACCCGGTGAACATCGCGTCCATGGCTTCTTACACCTCCAGCAACACAAATATTCTCATCGTGACTCCTTCCGGCGTGATCAGAGCCGTTAGCGTCGGGTCCGCCAGCATCTCCGCCAGCTTTGCCGGCCTCACCAGTACACAGACCGTCACCGTGGTTCCGCCGGTCGCCGTACTGACCAATCGGTGGAGTTTCAGTGAGCCGGCGGGCAGCCTGACCGTGACGGATTCCGTATCCGGCAAAGTTGGAACGTTGATGGGCAGTGCCGCGGTAAATGGAACTGGCCAGGTCGTTTTGGACGGCACCACCGGCACTTTTGTTAACCTGCCCGGCAACCTGATAAGCAGCTTGTCGTCGGTGGTTGTGGAAACCTGGGCCACCATCAGTTCATCAAATCTGAACAACGCGGCCCTGTTTGAATTCAGCAACGAAAGCGGCACCGGCCAGAATTATTTTCGCTTTGTCCCGGAACAATCCAGTGGCGGCCAGACTCTGTTTGAAATCGCCACGGGCGGCGGTGTTTCCGGATTGGTGTCCAGCCCGGGATTGGAGGGACAAACGGTGCTGGTCACATGTGTGTACGACCCGCAATCACAAATTCAAGTCGAATTCACCAACGGTGTGCTCGCATCCTACAAGTCGGGCGTCACTATTCCGTTAAGCACGGTGGGCACCAATGGCGCCTCCCTCGGGCAGTCGCCGTGGTTTGCCTATGGCGATCCTTATCTGACCGGCTCCCTTGATGAGTTCCGCATCTATAGTGGCGTCAAGACTCCTCAGCAAATTGCATTGGATTCCTTGGCCGGACCCAACAGCATCGCCACCAATGATCCCGGCCCATTGCTTTCCATCGCGCTACAGGTCAGCCCCACCATGCAAAGTCTGGCGTCACAAAGTTTCGGAGTGCTGGCAACCTACGCCAACCTGCCCGATTTCAACCTGATCGCCAACAACCTCTCCGGTTCGTCGGTTCCCGGACTGACCGTCACCTCCGGCAATACGAACGTCATCACCGTCAATAACACCCAGCTAACAGCCGTGGGTTCGGGCGACTCAACCATCACCGCGGTTTATCAAGGCATCACCAACCGCGTTACAGTGACGGTGCTGAATCCGCCCTTGCCCCCGCTGCTCTATCGCTGGAGTTTCAACGAGCCGTCGGGCAGCACCACGGTGACGGATTCCGTCAGCAGTGCCATCGGCAACCTGGAAGGCACCGCAGCGATAAATGGCGGCGGCCAGGTGGTCCTGGACGGCAGCAGTGGCTGCTACGTTCTGTTGCCGGGGAATTTGCTGACCGGTCTGACGAACGTCACCATCGAGGCATGGGTTACCAACGCCGTGACGCCAGACAATACGTGTTTGTTCTCGTTCGACAGCGCGGCCCTCACCGGCGGCAATTACCTGCGCGACGTAATTAAAGACACGAGTAACACTCGAAATCTGTTCGAACTCAGCAGCGCCGCAGGCACCTCCGGCCTGGCAGGTCATCCGGGCCTGGGAGGCCAATCAGTCCATCTGGTTTGCATCTATGATCCGGTGGCGGGAATCCAGGCGATGTATACCAACGGCGTCCTGTTCGCCAGTCAGGCGGCCAGCCTGCCTTTAAGCGGCGTGGCCACGAACGAAGCCACTTTGGGCCAGTCGCCGTGGGCCGCATACGGCGATCCCTATCTGGCAGGTTCCATTGATGAATTCCGTATCTACGGTGGACGTTTGATGCCCGGCGACATTGCCGCCGCTGACATCATTGGGCCCAACCAGTTGCTCACCAGCACGGCGCCTCTGACGCTCACCAAATCTGGCGGCAACTTGATCCTGAGCTGGCCGGTGGCGGCTTCCAGCTTCACGCTGGAATCCAGTCCCAAACTCGGTTCCGGAACGATATGGACGCCAATCGGTACAGCGCCAGTCGTCGTCGGAGTCACAAACCAGGTAACCATCACGCCTGGTTCGACCATGTTTTACCGGTTGGAAAGGTAGAAATTCCATGCCGCGTGGGAGATTCAGTTCATGGTCTGAATATTTCCACGCGGCTTTGGCCCGGCAAATGTTCATTAACCGCCGCTTTAGCATTCAAAGCAACAACACGTCGTCCCGATTGTCACAATGATGAAAGAAAACTCAAATTGCCAATCGCTCACCGCAGCCTGCCAAAAGGGTTTTACCCTGATTGAACTGCTGGTGGTGATAGCCATTATCGCCATTTTAGCGGCGATGCTCCTGCCCGCCCTCGCCGGCGCGAAACTGAAAGCCACCGAGGCAGCCTGCCTGAGCAACGAGCGGCAACTGGGCCTTGCCTTCACCATGTATGGATCTGACAACCAGGATGAGATCGTGCCATCGTTAGGCAACCCTGTCGCCAAAGCCGCCGGCCATGACGCCGACGGATATTGGGGGCCGCCTGTTCCCGACACTTTTGGGGGCGGTTGGTGGTCATCGCAAACGATCGCCTTGAATGCCGTGCAGCGTTCGATGAGAACCAACAACCTGCTCTTCAGCTATGCTCCCAATGTGGGAGTCTATCATTGTCCGGGGGACGCGCGGTTCAAATTGAAGGTCGGCTTCCTGCCTAACATCGGCTGGGCATTTGACAGTTATGCCAAGACCGACAACGTGGGCGGCGAAAAAAAAGGCGGAATTACGGATTATACAAAATTATCACAAATACGCAGGTCGTCCGAAACCTTCTGTTTCATGGAACAGGCGGACAACCGGGGTTATAACGTCGGCTCCTTCGAGTGTGATTGGAACGGCGGCGGCAGCAACTTCAGATTTAGAGATGTTTTTGCGATGTATCATGGCAATGTGAATACCGACTGCTTTGCCGACGGCCATGCCGAGCATCACAAATGGACGGACCCCGTCGTCATTCGCGCGGGATCATTGGGGAACCAGGGAAAGGCGTATGACTACGAAGCAGCGCCGGTCAACGCCCAACCCACATACGGGGACAACGATTGGAATTATGTCTATCAACACTGGCTGTTCCCCGGTCGTCCTTAATTAACTTTATGGTTCCAGTTCCGCAACGAGGTGGATGGAATACCCCCAATCCATTTCTTTTATGAATAACACACCCTTTTCCCGGCGCGAATTTATCAAGCGCGGCGCACTGATCACGGGCGCCAGTCTGGCTGGCGGTGGGCTGGCCTCCTGGAACGGCTTTGCAAACGGGAGCGCCGTTAGGCGACCGGGAGCAGCCATTGCGGCCGGCCCGTTTCAGGCAACCTGGGACTCGCTGGCGCAAAACTATCATTGTCCGGCATGGTTTCGGGACGCAAAATTCGGCATCTGGGCGCATTGGTCGGCCCAATGCGTGCCCGAACAGGGCGACTGGTACGCGCGCCGGATGTATCTGCAGGGCGACCCGGCTTACGACTATCACGTGCGGACTTACGGCCATCCCTCGAAGTTCGGTTTCATGCAGATTGACCACTTGTGGAGCGCCGACGGTTGGGAACCGGAAAAGCTGATGGACCTCTATGTTCGTGCGGGCGCGAAGTATTTCATGTCATTGGCCAATCACCACGACAACTTCGATTGCTATGATTCGAAATATCACGCGTGGAACTCGGTCAACGTGGGGCCAAAGAAGGACATCGTCGGCACCTGGGCGAAAATCGCCCGTGAACGCGGGTTGCGATTCGGCGTGAGCAACCATTCGGCGCACGCGTGGCACTGGTTTCAAGTAGCCTATGGTTACGATGGCGAGGGCCCGCTGGCAGGCGTGCGGTATGACGCTTATACGCTCACCAAGTCTGGCGGCAAAGACCAGTGGTGGGAAGGCCTTGACCCGCAGGAACTTTACACCGGACGAAACATTGTAATCCCCGACGGCATCCGGGGCATCAAGGCGGTCCAGCGGTGGCACGAGCAACAGGATCGGCCCTGGACTGAAGAACCGCCACCCCGGAATCCTGATTTCACGCGCACTTGGTTCCTTCGCTGTCGTGACCTGGTGGATAAATATCAGCCCGACCTGGTGTATTTTGACGACATCGGGAGCCTCCCGCTGGGCCAGGCGGGTCTGGATATTGCGGCACATTACTATAACTCCAACATCGCGTTGCACCACGGGAATCTGGAAGGCATTATCACCGTCAAAGGCTTGGACGCTGTGCGCCGCACGGCCACGGTCCCGGACTATGAACGCGGCGTGGCCAACGGCATCCAGACTCTGCCGTGGCAAACCGACACCTGCATTGGCGACTGGCATTACAGCAGATGGATCGCGGAAAACAACCGTTACAAGACCGTCCCGCAGGTCGTCCACCTGCTCACGGACATTGTTAGCAAGAATGGCAACCTGATGCTCAACATCCCGGTCCGCGGCAATGGCGCGATTGACGAGCACGAAGTCGCCTTTCTCAAAGGCCTGGCGGATTGGATGGACGTGAACGGCGAGGCCATTTTTGCCACGCGACCGTGGAAGGTTTATGGTGAAGGGCCAACGCGCGAGCAGGCTGGCATGTTTTCTGAGAACCACCACGGCCACTACACGCCCGAGGACATGCGTTTCACCGCCAAAGCCGGCGCGCTTTACGCCATCGTGCTGGCCTGGCCAACCAGCGGTCTTAACATCAAATCACTGGGAACGACCACTGGGCTTTGGGACAAGCCGGTGGCTTCCGTCAGTCTTCTGGGCAGTGATGAAACCATTCAATGGTCGCGAACCGACAGGGCGCTGGTCATTTCGCAGCCAAAGAAACCACCCAACGATTTCGCTGTCGTGTTTAAAATCACGTGAAATGAACGCAACCACCCGGATTGCCGTTTTGTTGGTTCAGGTCTTGTCAAATGAATAAGGCATTCCATTCTCTACTCCTCACGGTGGCAGTCGTGCTGTTAACCGCGTTGCTACTCAACGCTTACACGCTGCCTCCGTTGCCGCCCATGCCGCCTCCCGGGCCGTCCGCAGCCGCCAATTCGATGCCGATGGGCGATCCCTCGACTTTTCCCGAGGTGCAAATGACTTTTCACATTGAAACCAACGGCCCATTCCAGCCCTCATGGCAGTCCATCGCCAGCAACAACACCAACGCGGACAACGGCGCTCCGGCGTGGTTGCGCCAGGCCAAATTCGGGATCTGGGTCCATTACGGTCCGCAAGCCGAAGGCGCGAGCGGCGACTGGTATGCGCAGCACATGTATCAACAGGGTTCCACCGCCTACAACAATCACCTGTCCCAATTCGGCTACCCGGCCACCAACGGTTTCAAGGACGTCATCCGTGCCTGGACTCCGACCAATTACAACCCCGCCGGCCTGGCCCAGCTTTACTACAACGCCGGCGCGCGCTTCGTTCTCGTGCAGGGCGTCCATCACGATAATTTCGACAACTGGAACTCCACTTACAATCCGTGGAACGAAATGAACTTCGGCCCGAAGCGCGACACGATGTTGGAATGGAGTAACGCCGTCAGATCGCTGGGAATGCATTTTGGCGTCGCCTTTCATCACGAATATAGCTGGTGGTTTTATCAGCCGGCGTTCGCGAGCGACAGCAGCGGTCCGTACGCCGGGGTGCCTTACGACGCCGTCACCGCCACCAACAGCACCGGCCAATGGTGGACCAATTACGACGTTCGACGGCTTTACAACGTTGACCTCCAAAAATATCAGGGTATCGCCACTCCAACCACGGGTTATTGGAATCCTGCACAAGGAATATTCACGAACGACCTGGCCTATTGCAACTGGTATGCCATGCAATGGGCGTTGCGCATTTTGGATGTGATTGAAAAATATAATCCCGACTTCATTTACACGGACGGCAATTCTACCCAGCCGTTCAGCGGTTATGCCACCGGCACGGGTTACAAATGCGACGCGATGGAACGTGTCATCGCACATTACTTCAATCGGACCCTGGAACGGAATGGGCAACTGAATACATTTGCAGTCGTCAAATTTCATCCCGGTGATAAAATTGTCACGACTTCCGAAAGCGGCATTCCGTCAGGCATTGTAACCAGCCAGGCGTGGATCGGTGAAATGACCATCGGCGACTGGTTTTGGCATCCAGGTATTTCCTATGACTCCGGCGGCGCGATGGTGAATTACCTGCTTGAATGTGTTTCGCGAGACGGCAACGTGCTGATCAATATCCCCCCCCGGCCGGACGGCTCGCTGGACAGCGGCGCCACCAACATGCTGACCGGATTCGGCCAGTGGATGCGCATCAATGGCGAAGGCATTTACGGCAGCCGCGCGTGGGTGAAATACGGCGAAGGCTCATACCGTTACACCGTCGGCTCGAACGGTTTTCTTTACGCTTATTACCTGGGACAGCCGGCGGCGGGCACCCAACTGACCATCCCGTCGCTGGCGACCGGTTCAAACCTGCTGGTGGGGGCGATCGGCTCGGTGTCACTGCTGGGCAGCAACCAGACGCTGGCCTGGTCGCAGACTTCGACCGGTTTGGTGGTCACATGTCCGTCGCCCATGCCCAGCCAGCCGTCGGGCACGGCCATCAGTTTCAAAATCGGGCCGGCCTCGGCAATTGGAAGTTCCGTCCCGGAGAACGTCATCGCCGCACCGGGCACCGGCCAGATTACCTTGTCATGGAACTATCCCACCAGCACCGCGACGTTTAGCGTCAGCCGCGCCACCGCCGGCGGCGGGCCGTACACACTGTTGGCCTCCGGACTTGCCAGCACCACCTACGCGGACACGAATGTCTCGGCCGGGACGCTTTATTACTATGTCGTGTCCGCCGTGGACACGGGCGGCCCGTCCGTCAATTCCTCGCCGGCCGCCGCCGCGCTGGCCGGCGCGCCTTCGAGCCAGTGGTTGACCGAGGATCTCGGCGCCGTCGGTGCGACCGGATCATTCAACCTGACCAACGGCGTGTTTACGATTCAAGGTTCGGGCGTGGACATTTGGTACAACGCGGACTCCTTCCGCTATGTCTTTCAAGCCCTGACCGGGGACTGCTCGATTACGGCGCACGTCTTGAACATGCAGAACACCGCGCCGTGGGCGAAAGCGGGCGTGATGATTCGTGAAACCCTGGACCCGGGTTCTCAGTACGTCATCAATTTCATGTCGCCGGTAAACGGTGCCGCGTTGCAACAGCGCGACGGCACTGGCGCGTTGGCCTCGGGCGTGAACGTTTCTTCCGGCCTGGCGGCGCCGTATTGGGTGCGGCTGGTGCGGACGGGCGATTTGTTCACATCGTATGTTTCGCCGGATGGCGTCAACTGGACCATGACGGGTGCGACAACGGTAGCCATGAACGCCAGTGTGTATGTCGGCCTGGCCGTCTGCAGTGTCAACGCCGGCACGCTGTGCCAGGCGCAGTTCGACAACGTCAGCTTTTCCACTTCGTCGGTGGTTGCGTCATCGCCCTTGCCCGCCTTGATTCACCGCTACAATTTCAACGAGACCGGCGGTACGACGGCCTACGATTCAGTTGGCGGCGCCAACGGCACTTTGATGGGCAGCGCTTATTTTGATGGCGATGGCCATGTGGTATTAAATGGTTCCAGCGGCACCTACGTCGGCCTGCCAGGCGGGTTGCTGGGCGGCCTGTCGAATGTGACGCTGGAGGCCTGGGTGACCAACGCGGTCACGCCCGACAACGTGGCGCTGTTTTCGTTCGACGATGGATTACAGGATGGGGTCGGCGGCGGCTACCTGCGTTACGTACTTCACGACCAAGGCAACGGCCGCAACTTTCTCGAGCTGGCCGGCGGCGGTGGAAGCCCGTTGCTTCCTGGTTATCCCGGCTTGGGCGGCCAGTATGTGCATGTCGTTTGCGTCTATAATCCCGCGAGTGGTGTTGCTGCCATCTACACCAATGGCGTGTTGGAGGTCAGCCAGGCTGTGTCCACGGCGTTGACGAACGTGAGTCTGAATGCCGCCGCCTTGGGTCGGTCGCCGTGGAGCAACGATCCTTGGCTGGCCGGTGCCATAGACGAGTTCCGCATTTACTCCGGGCAATTGCAGCCGGCCGACATCGCAGCCGCACAAAGCGTCGGCCCGAATGTCCTGCTTACAACCAATGTCTCGTTAAATGTTTCACAAGGCAGCGGCAACTTGACGCTCAACTGGCCGGTAGCCGGCTCCGGGTTCATTCTCGAATCCAGCCCGACCCTGGGCAAAGGAGCCGTTTGGATGCCTGTCACCAATGCCTCTCTTGTCATCGGCGCGAACAACCAGATAACGGTGCCGATCACCAATTCAACCATGTTCTTCCGCTTGCGAAGGTAATTTTTTCCAGGCATTGGTTCGGGGTCATGAGGATGGAATTTCGGCCTGCAATCGCCACCGAATCAATCGTCGTTTGTCACCGTGGTCGTGCGGCCGTCCAGCACGGTGGTGTAGCTCATCAAGACCAACGAATGCTAACTGATAGTGCAGCAAAGACTTGCGTGGTTGGGGGTCTAACGGACACCGGTTTTCCCACTCCGTGAATAATTGGCGTGACGGGCGCTAGCCCCTTGGGAAACAGACAAATTAACGCATTTTGGCCAATGTCCTGGGCGAGACGCTGAACACAGACTTAAACGCGCGCGAGAAGTGGAATGGATTGGTGAAGCCGGTCTCTTCGGCGATTTGTTTGGCCAGAATCCCCGGCGTCTGCAACCGTTCGGCCGCGTAATTCATTTTAAGGCGCATCAGCAGACGATAAGGAGTCTGATGATCGTACCGTTTGAACAACCGGCAAAGATAGGCATTATCCACATGGCATTCCCGGGCAATCTGTTCCAGCGTCCGCAGACGCAGAAAGTGTACAGTAATATAATCCCGGCATCGCTGATAGGTCGTGAAGGCCAAAGTCTCGCGGCCGGGCAGGGGGGCACGGGATTCCGCCACCTTCAGCAGCAGTCCTTCCAGCAACCGGGCACAAATTTGCGGCGCCTGCGGTGTGCTGCGCAGGCCGCAGCGAACCAGCTCGTCGAACAGCGGCTGGATCTCCGACGGTGGGAAAATCTGTGACACCGTGCCGGATCGAAGAAAGCAACTTCTCAACCAGCCGGCGGCCCGGACACCCGTAAAATCCACAAAATATTTGGTCAGGGGATGGTGTGAGTCGGTGGAAATTTCATGGGCCACACCCGGTCCATAGGAAAACACACTGCCCGGCTGCAGCCGGTGTTCTGCCCGCTTGAACTTCAATCGGCCGCCTCCGCAGGTGACAAATTCAACCGCATAAAAGGGAAATGATTTCCGGCTGATGACGTAATCCGGCGCGCAATGTTCGACCCCGCCCGAGACCACCACCAGATTGGTTCCCCCGGCGGGGTTCAGGTTTAAATAAAACCGGCGGGCTCGCGAAACCTGGGTCGAAAAATAATCAGGCAGCATGGACGCGCTTGTGGCCGACGCGACGATTTTCATAAAAAGTCAATAATAGATATAATCGCGTCTAGAATGGACATTCCCAATTTTGAAGAAAAGCCGAAACTGACGAAGCTGAAATGAAGTACTGCAGGCGGCAGACCGCCACTGAACACTGGAAAGGCACGATTGGCTGGGATGAAACGGCTTGTTGAAAAAGATCCGGAATTGCAGAAGGACGATTTGATCGTCATTACTGGCGCCGGCGGTTTTATCGGCGGCAATCTGGCGCTTTATTTCAAGGACCAAGGGTTCAAGCGTATCCGCGCGGTGGACAAGAAACCGCTCTACGAATGGTATCTGCACGTGCCGGGAGTTGACGCTCTTTGTCTCGATGTGAGCCAGGAGGATCACTGCCATCGTGTTTGCGAAGGTGCGGTGGAGGTCTACAACCTCGCTGCGGACATGGGTGGCATGGGCTTCATCGAGCATTTTCGCGTCGAATGCCTGCGGTCCATCCTCATCAACACCCACCTGACTGAAGCGGCCTGCCGTGCCGGCGCGCGCCGATACTTTTTTTCCAGTTCGGCCTGTGCTTACAACACCTTGCTGCAGCAAGACCCGGATGTGCGGGCATTGAAGGAATCCGATGCTTACCCGGCCATGGCCGAGCGCGGTTATGGCTGGGAAAAGCTTATGTCGGAAATGTTCTGCCAGGAGTATTGGGCCGAACGAGGCCTGAAGACCTTCATCGCCCGTTTCCATAACGTCTATGGCCCTCACGGCACCTGGGACGGCGGCCGCGAAAAAGCTCCCGCCGCGCTCTGCCGCAAGGTCATCGAGGCGATGGATACGGGAACGAAGGACATCACCCTCTGGGGTGACGGTCATCAAACACGCAGCTTCATGTACATCGACGACTGCGTGAAAGGCATTGACCTGATCACGCACTGTGATGATCTAATCGCGACGCCCATCAATCTCGGCTCCAGCGAATTGGTGTCCATCAACGAACTGCTGACCCGGATTGAAAAAATTGCGGGTGTAACGATGAACCGCAAATACGACCTGGATGCACCACAGGGCGTGGCGGGCCGCAACAGCGACAACACCTTTATAAAAAAGGTTTTGCAGTGGGAACCCGCCATGCCGTTGGACAAAGGACTGGCCATTACCTATAAATGGATCAGGAAACAATATCAACGACGCAAGGCCGGCCAACGCGTCGGCATCGGTTAATGAAATACCAGACTCGATCACCCGTAACGAAATTGCTGGGGTCTATTCCCAACCGTCTGCAATTGGCAGGCGGTTGGATTGACCAGCCGTTCGTTTCCCGGCACAACCCCGAACCGTACGGTTCGATGGTCGTAGCTCAGATCGAACCGGATTTCCGCCCCATGGACCGTTCCGGCATCGCCAGTGGCACCCGCGCCATTGCCATGCGGATTTGGCGGGGCCAACTGCCCAACCGTGCGCCGGAAACTTTGGTACGGGAACTTTACGAAGCCGAAAACAAAGGCAAGGCTGACCCCAGCGGTTCGCAGGACATGATCGGCCTGGTCTATCCGGGCATCAACCGGCTGGATTACGGCTTCAAATTCCAGGGCGGTATTTTCCCGTGGCACATCGAATCGTGCAACTCGCCGCGCATTGCGCGCTGGTTGGAAAAGGTCTTGCACCTGATTGCCGTCGAGCCCCGGCCCGAAGGCTATAGTCCGCTTGGCATCAAAAATCTCGATCCAAAGTGGGTCGCGCGTCTGGGCCGGTCGGGCAGAAACTGTTTTGATGCCATTGTCGGAATGGAGGTGGAAGCCCTCGGCGCTTCTTTCAATCTGAATATGAAATGCTGGGAAACGCTCTTGCCGCAGGTCGTCCGGCATCCGCTCCTGCGGCCGGATTTGCCGGCACTGCTCAAAGCGTATCAGCGGCAATATCCCGGCGCCATGTATTCCGGCTGTGGCGGCGGTTATCTGATTGTGGCTTCCGAAGAACCGGTCCCTGGTGCGTTCACGGTCAATGTCCGTGTTTCGCCATGAGCAACCTTCCGAAACAAGTCATCGTTTCAGGTGGTTTTGACGACCTGTGCTCACGCGATTTGCGCTTTTTTGAGGAAGCCGCAAAACTCGGCGAAGTGACCGCGCTGCTCTGGCCGGATGATGCCTTGCAGAGACTCACTGGCCATGCGCCGAAATTCCCGCTGGTGGAACGTCTTTATCTGCTTAACGCCGTCCGCTATGTCAGCAAAGTCATTCCGGCTGATGCCGCCATCAAAACTGACGAACTGCCGGGTGGAATCGCCGCGTATCCCGACGTCTGGGCGGATCGGGAACCTTTTGCCGGGCGGGCGCGCGAAAACTTTTGTCGTGAACGAAACCTTGGATATCGCGTGCTTGCGGCGGACGAATTGAAAGGTTTTCCCGGACCGTTGCCGGCGCCACCCGCGCCCGGCCGGAAATCAGTGGTCGTCACCGGCTGCTACGACTGGTTTCACAGCGGCCATGTGCGGTTTTTTGAAGAAGTCAGTGCCTACGGTGATCTGTACGTCATTGTCGGCCACGACGCGAACATCCGGCTTTTGAAAGGGGCGGGCCATCCGTTGTGGCCACAGGACGAGCGCCGTTATGTGGTCGGCTCCATCAAATATGTGACGCAGGCGCTGATTTCCAGCGGCGACGGCTGGCTCGACGCCGATCCCGAAATTCAGAGACTGAAGCCGGATATTTATGCCGTGAATGAGGAGGGCGACCAGGGCGGCAAACGCGAGTATTGCCAGAAGAACGGCATTGAATATCTTGTGCTCCGGCGCGTGCCCGCGCCGGGTTTGCCCAGCCGCTCCAGCACCGACTTGCGCGGTTTTTAATGAGAGGAATGACCTATGCTGAAAACCGGAATTTTGAATCCCCAAATCAACTCCCTGTTAAGCCGGGTGAGACACACCAATACCCTGGTCATTGCGGACCGCGGATTTCCGTTCTGGCCAATGATTGAGACCGTGGACATCTCACTGATGGACGATGTCCCGACCGTGTTACAGGTACTGTCGGCGGTCCGCCAGAACTTCCAGGCCGGCAAGGCCTGGATGGCCGGGGAATTTTTGAAAAACAACCCTGACAAAGTTCGGGGCGCTTTTGCCGCGGCGCTGCGCGGAGTTGAATTGAACCATGAACCGCACGTGAAGTTCAAAAAGCGCGTCCCGCACGCCATCGGCCTGATCCGCACCGGCGACACGATTCAATACGCAAACGTCATATTGGAAAGCGCCTGAGACATTTCCTGGGGTGGGGAATTTATTTGAGCGGGAGTTTCACTACGGCCGCGGAGGCAACGGGTATCGTCACCATGCACTGATTGGTTTTATCCGCCGCCAGTGGCGTCCATTTTCCGGCCCACGAACCGTTATCTTCGATGGGCGAGCCGCCCAGGGTGACACCGCTTTTTGCCGCCACATTGCCGTTCGGCGCTCTCAGGAAAATCACCTGGCCGCGTCCGACAATACCCATGGCGTTAATGGTCACGTCCGCGCTGTGTCCACCGGCGCCGTGTTCCTTGTTGATGATGGTAACAAAAAGTTTCCCGCCAGCGCCACGCACTGCGTACGCAGTCAGATCGAGGCCGGCCGTATCGGAAATCGCCAGCGGCAGGGTGCTGCCATGGCCGCCCAGGGCGAACGCCTTGATGCCGTAACCGATCGGATGGACGTTGTATCCCTGGCCCGAACTCCAAAATGCGGCGTAGCGGCACGGCTTGTTCATGTCGCGGGCCGCCACCTTGTCACCGGTATGAAAATTAACGCCTGCGGCGCCGTGCGCCGCCCACCAATGTAGAAAGTCCAGCCCCCAGAGCGCCGAAGCGAAGGTGTCGCTGACGTCCTTCGCGCCGCCGTCGTAAAAACTGTTCGCCTCGTCATACCGATACGGCAAACCGTTCGACAGGGCGGAGGTCGCAAACGCGTTGTAAAATTTTTCATAGTGATTCAGCCAGGCTGGCGACAGCATCCGGTCGCGGGCGGCGACGACATTGGTCGCGCGCCGGCTGTCGCCGCCGGGATAATCGTGTTGGGTGATGTACGTGATGAGGCCCGATTTGGCGAAATCGTCCGCAAACTGGCGGGACCATGCCACGCGGGTGGGCGTGGCGCACGGCCCGCAGAATTTCGCGTCCGGCGCCACGGCTGTGATGGCCGCAACGTATTTTTTCCATTCGTCGCGATACACGGAATACTCCCTGGTGAACACATCCGGTTCGTTGCCGATGGCGAAACACTCCAGTTGCGCCCGGTAATGCTGTTCAATGTATCTGGCGATGGGTACCACGTCTTCGGCGCTGCCCTGGCGGAGACGCAACGTATAAATCACCTTCACGCCTGCAGCCCGGGCAAAGGCGAACAGGCTGTCGGCGTCCGCCGGTCCCGGCATTGGAACGCCCGAACGGTCGGCGGTGTTGCCGCCGACGCGAAGATTTTTGATGCCGAGCGTTTGGAACATTGCGATCAGCGGTTGGTTTTTTGGACTGAAAAAATAAGTCCCGTTTGTGCCCGGCAGGACGGTTTGCATCTCAAAACTTAACCCGGCGAAATCGTCCGGAATTGTGGCGCCCGGTATTTTTGTGTCAACATTGATGGTGACGGGCGATTGGGCCAGCGCGGTTCCGGCCAGCAAACAGCCGGCCCAGACCAGGCTTGAAATGCTTTGCATCATTTTCATTTGATTTCGGTTGAGGAAACGTTTCTCCGTTTTTCCAGTTCGGCGTGGATTTTCGGTTCGAGTGTTTCGTATTTGCTGTAAAACAGAACCGGGATGATGCTCAAGGCAAAGAACAGCGCCGGCAGCCAGACGAAACCGATTTCAATGCCTTTCAACGAGGTTGTCGTCTGCGGTTCGTTGGGCACATAGCCATACGCGTTCATGATCCAGGCGGGCAGGGCGCCGCCCAGGCCGCTGCCGGCTTTCAGGCAGAAGGCGGCGCCGATGGCGGTCAAAAAACCCGGCGCGCGAATGCCGGTTTTCCATTCGCCATAATCCACGCTGTCGGAAAGCAGGGAAAAGGGCATGGCCATGGCAAAACCACTGGCCAGAAAACCCAGAATCCAGCCGACCGCCATCCAGGCGACGGAGTTGCCATCGCACACGCCGAAATACAGAACCAACTGCCCGATGACCATCCCCAGCAGACCGAGCGCCCAGGCATTCCGCTTGGACGACAACTTGCAGAACCACGGCAGAAAAAACACCGTCGCCAGCGAAACGAAATCCATCGCGTTGGCCCACTTGATGAGCTCCTTGCGATGCAATGTGTATTCACAGAAGTAGGGGACGACCGAGACGCGGGAAATGAACGCGATCCAGAACGTGAGGCTGCTTGTGAAAATGATGATCCACGGCCAGTTGCCTTTGATGGCCCGGAAGCTGTCGCGGATGGGCAGCGATTGCTTCTTCTCCTTGACCTTCTCCTCCAGATTCCAAAAGGCGAGCAGGAACAGTAGAATGGTCCCCGTCGCATAAATCGGCAGGGCCAGCATGAAACCCTTGCGGTCGTCGCCGTGACCAAGCCAGTCCACCATCTTCAACGCCGTCAGGTTCACAACCAGCACGCCCAGCTTCGAGCCAAACATACGCCAGCAGGTCAGCATCACCCGTTCCTGCGGATTTGGCGTCAACCCGGACAAAATCGACGTCACCGGGGTGTTGATACCGGTGTAGAGAATGCTGCAGATGATGTAGGTTCCGGCGGCATAGCAAACCTTGGCCGCGTGCCCGAGGTGGGGGGTTACGAAGGTCAGCACGCCAAACACAGCGAACGGCACACAAAGCCACAGGAACCACGGACGGCTTTTGCCCCAATGGCTGTGGGTTTTATCAAAGATGATTCCCCAAACCGGGGCATCAATGGCGTCGGTCAATCGCGCAATCAACAATATCGTGCCTGCGGTGGCGGCGGAGATGCCGAAGACATCCGTGTAAAAATAGAGCAGGTAAAACGAAATCCAGCAGAACACCAGTTGCCCGCCGATGTCGCTCGACGCATAGCTGAAACGCTTAAGATAGGAAATATCGCTCATGCCGGTTCACGAGCGTATTGGCAACTTCCGTCCGTCACGCAGGTAAAGCGGGATTTTGTCCAGCGGCGCGGCGGCTCTGACGGTTTGCCCGCCTTTGAACCACCTGCCGGTCCACGCATCCGTCCATTTCGCGCCGGCGGGCAGATAAACTTTTCGGCTGGTAATGCCCGGGTGCAGGATCGGCGCGACCAGCAGGTCCGGCCCGAACATGAATTGGTCGTCCACGGTTTGCGCACGGTCATCGTCCGGAAAGTCAAAGAACAACGGCCGCATCGGCGGCGTGCCTTTCACGCTGGCCAGTTTCATCTGCTTCATGAGGTAGGGCCGCAGACGTTCCCGGAGAGAAAGAATTTCCTTGATGATGCCGCAGGCGCGGTCGCCAAAACACCAGACTTCGTTCGGGCCGCCCTTGGTCGGGTCGGACGTTTCCGGATGGGTGAGCGAACTGTTGCGCCAGCCGTGCAGGCGGAACAGCGGGCAGAATGCGCCATATTGAAACCAGCGCACAATCAGCTCCTGAAAATACGGCGTGTCAATTTCGCCGCCGAAAAAGCCGCCGATGTCGGTGGTCCACCACGGAATGCCGCTCAGGCCGATGTTTAACCCGGCGCGCACCTGTTGCCGTAAATCCTCCCACGTCGAATGGATATCGCCCGACCAGATGGCCGCGCCGTAACGCTGGCTGCCGGCAAAACCCGCGCGGCCGAGCGTGATGATTTCCGTTTCACCAACCGACCTCATGCCCTCGAACAACGCCTGTTGCTGGCACATCGGGTAAAGGCAGCCGACTTCCGAGCCGTTGCCGGCGTGATAACGGACGTTGTCGTGATCATAAACCGCCATTTCCGGCTCGATGGCGTCGAGCCACCAGATTTTGATGCCGTGGCGATGATAATTCTCGCGCAACTTGCTCCAGAGAAATGCCCGCGCCTCGGGATGCGTGCTGTCCAGCAGGTGCGAAATAACGGTGTGTTTGGCGTTGGTGTCCGTGAAGCGGATGAACGTGTTCATCCCGCGTTCGGTGCGGACGAGCAGGTTGCGGTCCCGCAACGCGGGATAATTTTCGCTGTCCGGATTCACCGTCGGCCAGACCGAGACCATGACTTTGATACCCAGCTTGTCCAGCTCGCGCACCATTGCCGCCGGGTCGGGCCAGCACACCGGGTCAAATTTCCATTCGCCCATCTTCGTCCAGTGGATGTAATCGACCACGATGACCGACATCGGCAGGCCGCGGCGTTTGTGTTCCCGGGCGACGGCGAGCAATTCGTCCTGCGTCCGGTAACGGAGCTTGCATTGCCAGAAGCCCGCCGCCCATTCCGGCAACACCGGCGGATGACCGGTCAAATCGGCATAACGTTCCAGGATGCCGGCGTAACCCTCACCGGTCATCACGACATAATCAATCAGACGCGTGGCGTCGGCAACCCAGCGGGTCTGCGTGCGGCCCAATTCGACGCGGCCCATGCCCGGATTGTGCCAAAGCAAGCCGTAACCGCGGCTGGAAACGAGCAGCGGAATCGAAATCTGCGAGTTGCGATGCGTGAGTTCGAGGACACAGCCTTTCTGATCGAGCAAACCGTGCCGGCGTTGGCCGAGGCCGTAAATCCGTTCGCCGTCCAACGCGGTGAAACACGCCTCGGCATGATACAGGTCGCCACCAACGGACTTGAACGTGCGCGGTGGCGGATAATTCGTCCGGGCGAAAATCTCTTCGGCGAGCGGCTCGTCGCTGCCGGTCTTGAAAAAACGCACCCGGCCGGACTTTGCGTCCACCGTCGCCGTGAGTTTTCCGTTCTTCAATGTAGCGCAGCCGTCTCGGCTGCGGTCCAAATGCAGGCGGGACGCCTGCGCTACGTTTTTCGGAGGAAGCAGGCTCCAATCGCGCAGCGGCATTTCGGGCAACACGGTGGCGCGGACCCGGAAGCAATCCCGGCCCCAGGGTTCAATCCAAAGGATTTGTTCCCCGGAACGCCAAACCAGCCGCCCGTCGTTCGGGTCGAAGCGCTGCACGTCTGATTTCATGGGTAATATCCCTCGACGCGTTTTAGCACCTGCTCGACTTCCAGCTCGTTTTTGAACTGGATGAGGAGGTAAACGCCGCGGTTGCCGATGGCATCGAGCAGCGGCACCACTTCGTCCGGCTCGACGTTGACCACTTGCACGGATTTTCCCGCAGCCAAAATGCGGCGATACAGGTCGTACCAGCGTTGGTGTCCGCCGGTTTCAATGCCGGCTTGCGGCGTCCATTCAATGGCATCGAGCGGGGCAATCTCAAGCAAGGCCTCAAGATGGATCAAAGCCTGGGTGCCGTCGAGATGATAGAGGGAATGGTCCAGCCATTCGCATTGGGCCGTGAGGGCCGGGGCGACAAAGCGGCGATACATCTTCGGCGAAAACATGGCCGACGCGTCGCACTGCACCTTGGCGACCTTACCCGGCCCCCAGATATAAAATGCGCCGAAGGCCGAGCTGCCGTCGTCCAGCTTGATCAGGTCGTAAATACGCTGATAGGCGGCGAACCAGACGTCGTTGATTTCGCGAATCTTCTCCTCCACCCATTCCGGACGCTCAATCAGGTCAAAGCACAACGTCTGGGCGCCCCGCAACGACGACAGGGTGTCCATGTTTTCGACCAGATCGGGGCAGGTGACCAGGTATTTTCCCCGGGCCGTCTCCGCGCAACGACGCAGGATGTCTTCGGTGATTTGCCACCAGCGATTGCTCTCGTCGAAGCGCAACGGGGAAAGTTTTTCCGGTGCGGGTTCGTTTTCGATGCAAGGGTGATACCAGACGGTGTCCTCGCTGAAGCCGGGTTGCGAGCCCAGAAACAAGGCGAGCGATCCCGGCCCCAGATCCGTGGTTGCGCTCGGAAGAATGTCCAGCGGAAAAATCGAACGCGACAAGCGGTAATGATTTTCTGAAGCGCGGAAGGCGGCGTGGCCGTAGCGTTCCTCCAGATCGGCGGGGATTACTGGCGCCGCCACCTCTTCATGGATCGCGCGTCCCGTCTCCGGCGCGCCCCACATGCCGATGAGGAAACCCTCGCGATTCCACCACTTCACGAACCGCTGCTTCGATTGTTCCCAATTATTTTTCCACATACCGGACGTGAAGGTTTTAGCATTCCGAACCTGTCATTGCAAAGGGACACCGCTCAGCACCCGGAAAAGTTCTGCTAAATCAGAACATTTCGCCCTCGCGCGGTTGGTGTTATCTGAGACGAATCACGCTTCTTTCTTTTTGTCGGGAAACGGCCCGTATTTGTCTGCCGAATCGTTGGCGTGGTCGTAAACATTCCGGCCATCCTTGAGAAACGGCGTGGCCATCGCCCAGGGCTTGCCGTCGGGCCGGCGGATCGGCGCGCCGCTGTATTGCGGGAGATAAATCCGGCGCATCCGGTTCGTCCGATTCGGGCCGCTGCGATGCAAAACGTAGCTGTCAAAAGCGACGATGCTGCCGGCCGGCACAATCAACGGGTCACCCGGATCGCTGCCGGTGTAGCCGATGAGGTCGTTGGAGCCTTCTTCTTTGAAGTGGTCGATGATTTTGTCCCGGGTGCCGGCGCGGGAGTGCGGGAGGATATAGACCGTGCCGTTTTCCTCGTTCACGGCGTCGAGCGTGCACCAGCAGGTCACGTAGGGTTTGTGGTTGGTCGTCGGATCGTACCACTTCACATAGCCGCTGTCCTGGTGCCAGGAAAATTTCATGCCTTGTTCCGCGCCCTTGACGACCCATTGTTCATGGAACAGATACGCCTCCGGCCCGACCGTGGCCCTGGCCACCTCGGCCATCAAATCGCTGAAGATGAACTGCCACAGCCGGCTGCTCAGGCGGTAACGATTGTTGATGAAGTAACGCTTGCCGCGATGACTGATGCCTTCTGTCTGCACACCCTTGGCGTCCATGAGGGAATCGTAGTAGCCGAGGGAGTAGGAACATTCCTCGCGCAGCATCTCGAGCTGTTCGCCGGAGATGGCCCCGGCCAGGATCAGATAACCCTCTTTTTGATACAATTCGCGCTGGGATTCGGGAACGATATTCATGGTATTAAGAAGTTTATTGTGCCCGCCGCCGCCGGGCTTCTCATTTTGCCGGCGACTTGTTATCATTTTTTGTCGCTGCACCTTTGGTGGGGCGAGCGTCCTCGCGAGCCGGAGACTGGCGGGCAAGCTTAACGGCTCGCGGGTACGCTCGCCCCACCCTGAGCAGAATCGTTATTATGCGCCAACTTCTTCATCTGCCACGTCAATGGGATGGCAACCTCTGGCATTATCGGAACCCGGGGCGAACCCACGCGCTGCACCGTCACGCCGAACTGGAGTTCAACCTCGTTACCCATGGTTTCGGCCTTTATCTGTTGGCCAACCGCAAATACCGGATTCACCGCGGCGACCTGCTCTGGCTTTTCCCGGCGCAGGAACACGTTCTGGTTGAGCAGACGCTCGATTTTGAAATGTGGATTGGTGTGTTCAAACCCCGGGCCGTGCAGCGCATCGCTACCGATGCGGACGCAAAAGTTTTACGACAGCCTGACCCGGCCGGCGAATACTGCCGGCGCCTGCCGCGGGAGGGCCTAACGCGGTTGGAGGAATTGTTTTCGGAAATTGCCGGAACGAAGGAACGGCCCGGCCTGTTCAACGCCGGATTGAACTACGCGTTGCTCAAGGCCTGGCAACATTTTGAACAGGCTACCGATGTGCCCGTGCACGACGTCCATCCAGCCGTCGAAAGGGCCGCGCGCCTCATTCGGGATCAAACCACGGTGCTGGGCCTGAGCGAACTCGCCCGCCGCGCCGGCTTAAGTCCCGCGCGTCTGAGCCGGTTGTTTAAGCAGCAAACGGGCGTGGCGCTCGTGGATTTCCGAAATCGCCAGCGCATCGAACGGTTCCTGCAGTTGTACGGGACCGGCCAGCGGTTGACCATGCTCAATGCGGCACTGGAAGCCGGATTTGGCAGCTACCCGCAATTCCATCGTGTTTTCAAACGCGTGCTCGGGTGCTCACCGGGCAAATACCGCCGCCGCCCGTAGCAGCCGGCGTGAGTCGGCTCAAACTTCCCCCTCGTGGAAAAATGAGCGGACTGACGTCCGCTGCTGCGTTCGGATTTGCCATTGCCGCGTTCCAAACCGCCAGCCGCCGTCGCGCTGGCGCACTCCAGGACGCTTCGCGTTGAAATGAATCAGCGGTTCACCTTTTGCCAGAGCTTGTCAATCTCGCCGCGCAGGATTTTGGCTTCCTCCCAACTGTTCGGAAATGTCGAAAGCGCATAGCCGCCCGCCACCGGACCCAATTCGGGGCAGATGAAGATTTCACGCCCCGTATCGCGGTTGCCGACCAGCCAGCACCGCAATACTGCTTCGGCAAAGGGCAGCCAGTCTTTGACTTCCGGCGTCAAATGGCCTTTCCCATCGGTGACGGGCACCTGCGCATGATGGCCGTTGAACGGACGAAAATGGAATTGTTGCGCGCGTCGAATCAGATCGGGCCGGACAATCATCCGTTCGACGTAATTGCCGGGGTGGAGATGTTTGACGACGGAGATATGGGAAAAGTCCCAGGAGATTGGCAATAATTCGCCGGTCGCCTGCTGATAGGCGTCGGCCAGCGCGTAGGTTTTCTCTGGTGTCTCGGTGCAAGTATCCCGGTGCACTTCCACCGCCGGTTCCAGGCCGAGTTTGCGGCCCTCCTGCATGAGCGACTGCGCCAGGTCCAGAGCCTCCGGCGTCAGGGTGTCTTCGTCCGCCAGTTGCACATTGACGTGATGCGCGCCGGCATCTTTTTGTTCCTGAAGCAGGCGATGGAAATCAGCCGCCGTGCCGGAAGACATGCCGCCAACGAAAATCAACCCGAGCTTTTTTACACCTTCGCCCAATTCCGGGCTGCCGGCCCAGCACACGCCGTCGAAGCCGGCCTCCTTGATCGCGCGCAATTTTTGCTCCAACGCCCATTCATTCTCCGGCGAAGGATGCCCCATGAACGTCCAAAGATTGGCGATGTGGCGTAAAACCGGCGTTTTCATAACGGAGTTTTGACCGCAAAGAACGCAGAGAACACAAAGAAAGGCTCAGAAAACATTTAAAAGTCTTTTGCGTTCTTTGCGTTCTCTGCGGTTGATATTTTTTAAAATCCAATGGCCGCGCCGCCGTCCACCGGCAGCACCACGCCGTTGACGTATTTGGCGGCGGGCGAGGCAAGATAGACCGCTGCCCAGCCAATGTCATCCGGCTCGCCGAATGTTCCCATTGGAATCCGGCTGAAAATCTTCGCCTTGCGTGCAGAGTCACCACGGAGCGCCTGATCCAGCATATCGGACGCAATCCAACCGGGCGCAATGGCATTGACGCGCACGCCGTGCGGACCCCATTCCGTCGCCAAGGTACGGACCATGCCGACATACGCCGACTTGGCGGTGGCATAGGCGACGATGAGGGGAATGCCCATAAAGGAAGCCATGGAAGCAGTAAACAGGACGCAGCCCGAGCCGCGCGCCACCATCCGGCGGCCGGCCTCGCGCGTCAGCGCAAACGCGCCGAACACGTGCGTTTGCAGCACCGCGGCAAATTCGGCGTCGCTCGTTTCCGTCGCCGGCTTCTTCAGATGCACGCCGGCGTTGTTGATGAGAATGGCGACCGGCCCGCCGAGTTTCTCGGCGTTGTTCACCAGGGTGACCGCGGTTTCAAGCTTGGTCACGTCGCCAGCGAGTGCAAAGGTCCTTTCACCAAGGACGGAACATGCCTGGTCCAATTCCTTATGGCGGCGGCCCACCAGAACCACTTTGGCTCCTGCCGCGACGAGACATCGGGCCATGCCGAAACCCAGGCCGGTTCCGCCGCCCGTGATGAGCGCAGTCTGGCCGGTGAGATCAAATGCGGAACTGGAAGTGGTCTTTTTCATGCGCGGCAGCCGACTGCAAGCGTCGGTGTGTTTTGATGTTTATACATGATAAAATATTCGCGGTGGTTGAGACTTTCGGGCTTGCTCGGCTCGCCTTGGGCGATCCGCACCACCAAATCTGCCAATTCGCGGCCGGCCTGGGCGAGAGTGACTTCACCGGTCAGCACCCGGCCGGCGTCGAAATCCATGTCGTCGCCCATGGTGCGAAAGGTCGTGCTGTTGCCGGTGATCTTGATCAGCGGCGCAATGGGACTGCCGATCACGCTGCCCCGTCCGGTCACGAATAAAACAATTTGTGAACCGGCGCTGATCAAATCCATGATGCCTTCGGTATCGTTCGGGTTGGTGTAGCCGAATTGCATGAAATGTTCGTCCGGCACGCTGTCGAGAATCCATAAACCCGGCCCGCGCGGCGTTTCGGCCACGCGGATGACACCTTGAATCGGCCGGGTGCCACTCTTGGCAAAGGCGCCGAGGCTTTTCTCCTCGATGGTTGTCAGCCCGCCGGCGAAATTTCCCGGCGACACCGACCATTGCCGGACGGAACGGCAATAGCGTTCCGCCTTGTCGTAGGCGGCCGCGAGTTGTTGTTTCGCTTCCGGGTTTGCCGCGCGTGACTGCATCGTTTCCCGCAAGCCGATCATCTCCGCCGTTTCCTCAAAAATGGCACGGCCACCGGCATCCACCAACAGATCAAAAAATGCGCCGACCGTTGGATTGCCGGCGAGGCCGGAGGTTCCGTCCGAGCCGCCGCACTCGCAGCCGACGGTTAAATCAGCGAGCGTCATGGGCGCGCGCGGAGTTTCCTGGCGGATTTTTTCGCGCAGTCGGGCAACGATTTGCTTTCCTTTGGCCACCGAGCTGCGAGTGCCGCCGCTTTGTTGAATGAAAAACCATTCGGCGGGTCGGCCGGAAGCACGCACCGCGGCGGCGATTTTTTCCGGCTGCGTGTATTCGCAACCAAGCCCGACGGACAAGACCGCGCCGACATTGGGATGGCGCGCGAGCGCGAGCATGAGCCGGATGGCGTAGGCGTTGTCGTAGCAGCCGGGAAACCCGATGACGTGCGTATCTGCTTCGCCAATGGCAATCGCGTGGGCAACGTGCTGCGCGCATTCGACGGTGTAAATGATCAGCACCAGATTGCGGACGCCCTTGCGGCCGTCGGGACGCAGAAAACCCGCCCATGACGACGTAGCAGCCGACGTAAGGAGGCTCTGATCAATCACCGTCTTTTCAGTCAGAGCCTCGTTACCTCGGCTGCTACGCGATGAGATATTTTCAGGCATAGGCAGAGCTGGTATCGGTTGGCGCGCCGGAATGGAGGTCAAGCGTGCTGGAACGCTCATCCACCTCGCTGGCCAGATTATGCAGATGCACCCACGCGCCGCGGGCGACGGGTTTCGTCGCGTGACCAATGCGGGCGCCGAATTTGATCACCGCGTCGCCAGCGATAAGATCCTTGAGCGCGACCTTGTGGCCGCGGGAGATCTTTTCCAACAACCGAATCTCTCGCGTCCGCGCGCCGAGGATTTGAACTGCCCCGCTGGCGTCGTTGAGCAGCGTGGCGACGTTGTCATTCGGATGAACTTGAAACGCGCGGGACATCATTTGGCTTTAGTGATTTTGTGTTCGACGCAGGTGTTATCAATGGTGTCCCAATCCAATTCTACGCCGATGCCCGGTTTTTGCGGGACGTGCGCAATGCCATGTTTATCAATTGGATATTTGTCCTTCATCGGAAAGCGAAATGGCTCTTCCGGCACCAGCAACTCAAAGTATTCGCAATTTTTAATTGCGCAACTGATGTGCAGGTTCGCCATGTCCATGAAACCCATCGTCGTGCAATGAACTTCGCAACGCAAGCCGTGCGCCTCGGCCAGGTGAGCGATTTTCAGCGTGCCGGTGACGCCGGCTTTCCACGAAACATCGGCACGGACAATGTCCACGGCGTTGCAGGCAATCGCCTGGGCCACTCCCCACGGGCCGCCGCGGGTGGTTTCGGTGCCGGCGATGGGTATGTCGAGCGCCGCACAGAGCTTTGCGTATTTTTGCAGCTCAAAATCGCGGAAAGGTTCTTCAAACCAGTGGTAATTTAATTTTTCCAGATCGCGCCCGATGCGAATCGCTTCTTCCAGCGAATACTCGGCGACGGGATCGCTCATCAAAACGTAATCGTCGCCCGCGGCTTCACGGAGCGCGCGCTGAATTTCCATGTCTTTGCGCCACGGACCCGGCGGGTGAACTTTGTAAGCCGGAAAGCCGCGTCTTTTATAGGCACGCATTTGTTTCAGGTAATCCTCCGTTTTCGGCATGAACAAGCTGCTCGCATACGTCGGCAGGCTGGTGCGATATTCGCCGATGAATTGATAGAGCGGCAAGCCGGCGGCTTGCGCGGCGATGTCCCACAGCGCCACGTCCACCGGGCCGGGCAGGTAAACCGGAAAGAACGTCAGGTGCCGGTCAATTGTCCACAGTTCGTGCCAGATCGCCTCGCGTTCGGTGGGCGAACGGCCCAGCACCACCGGCGCGATGTTCTCGTGCAGGTAAGCCTGCGTGACGATGCTCGAACGCGCCGCGAGCGCCGTGGCCTGGCCGGCCAGCCCGGCGTCAGTGGTCAACCGTAATACGACCACGTCCCAGTTCATCGGGCTGCGGCCGGTGCGCGAGGCATCGAACAAGGATTCTTTCCGCTGACAACGCCAGGTTTCGAAGGTGGTGATTTTCATGCGCGGTGAAGTTATTTGGCAAAGGTTGCCAGTTCCTGCAAAGCCTCATCCTTGAAACGGAAGCCCCAGCCCACACCGTCGTTCGGATATGCGAAGCCGTCTTTCATGCGAATGGGGTGCGTGATGAGGTCGTCCACCCAGTCGAAGGACTCCGCGCCGCAGGCGTTCGGCACGGTCATGAGCAACGGCACGTCATATTCCTTGTAGTAGTGCGGCAACACGGGAATATGATGCGCCTGCGCCAAGGCGGCCGAGGCGCGCCATGCCTCGACACTGCCAAGCCGGAGCAGGTCGGGCTGCCAAAGATCAATCGCCTCGCGGCGGATGAGTTCGCGGAGCGTGACCGTGTCGAACTCGCGCTCGCCGGTGGCGATGGCCATGCCGGCCTGGCGGCGCAATTGCGCGTAGCCATCGTAATCCGTGCGGTTCAACGGCTCTTCAAACCAGGCGATGCGGAGCGGTTGCGCGGCGCGCGCGAGTTCCAGCGCAGCGGGAAGATTCAGGCCCTGATTCGCATCCATCATCACGCGGACGTGCGGCCCGGCGGTTTCGCGAACTCGGGTGAGACGCTCAAGGTCACGCTGAATTTCGGGCGAACCGACTTTCACTTTCACCGAACGAAAACCGCGTTTCACGTAGTCACGGACTTCGTTCAACAATTCGTCCATCGAATACGACAGCCAGCCGCCGCTGCCATAAAGCGGCACCCGCCGATGACAGGTGCCGAACATTTTCCAGACGGGCACGCCCAGCGTTTTGGCCCAGGCATCCCACATGGCAACGTTCACCGACCCGGCGGCCCAACGGTGCAGGCCGGCATTGCCGAAATACTCACTTTCTTTTTCGTGATGCGCGAGAAACTCGCCCGTGGCGCTGACCTCGCGGCCCAAGGCCATCGGTGCGATGTCTTTCAACGCGCCGAGAATCGCCTCCGGCGAGTAATGAAACGCGAGCAGATGGCCGTCGCCGGTCACGCCGCTATCAAGTTCAATGCGGGTAACGATGAAGGCAATCTCGGGAATCTGATGCGTGCTGTCCGCGATGGGCCGCGACAGTTTGGAAACGGCCTTGAAACAGAAGATACGCTGGATCGCGGACATGGCTTTAGAGAATCCCGTATTTTTTGAACGCCGCGGTGCTGCTCATGCCGGCCTCGATTTCCTTCCGTACCAGTTTTTCTCCGCGGGCCTTGGCCAGGGCGCGTTCCATGACTTCGACCTCAACCTTTTTCGGGACTATGACGACGCCGTCAAGATCGCCGAAGACCAGATCACCCGGTTGTATGGAGACCTGTCCGATTTCAATCGGACAGCGAAATGCCACGACTTGCGTGCGGACAGCGGAGTCCTGGGCGAAACGTCCGCGCGAAAACACCGGCCAGTTCTGCTCCAGGATTTTCGGCGTGTCGCGATGAAAACCGTTGATGACCGCGCCGACAGCACCGCGTTTCTTCGCCGTGGCCGTCAGGATTTCGCCCCAATAGGCGCAGCGCATGTCGCCGCCGCCGGCGAGATAGATTTCGCCCGGTTGCAGCTGGTCGAGCGCTTCGGTGAGCAGGCCAAACGGTTTTTTCTGTTTCCCGAAAACGTCAATCATCACCACGGGCATCGCCCGGCCGGCCAGTTTCATGTCCTCGCGCAGCGGCTGGATGGGTTGCGGCAGGAATTGATGCGTGAAACCGAGGTCGTCAAGGATGTCGCCGACCACGGGCGTATAAAGTTCCCGCGTGCAGAGGGCGCAGAGTTCGTTGTCAGCTTTCCATTCGGGCATACAGCAATTAAACAGGAAAGAACGCGCAGAACACAGTGAAAATTCGCCGGCAAGACGAGAGACCGGAAGGCAATCGGCGTTCGGTTTCGGGGATGGCCTCTGCTTTTCTCATCTTTATATTCTCTGGGTTGGGTTTAAGAAACTTTTGCGGGCTGCAACCGTGGTGACAGCCAGTGAATGATGGCCAGCGCCGTCAAATAGGCCGACGGGGCGATGGCAAACAAACTCCAGTAGCTTCCGGTCTTTTCCAGGATGAAACCGGCGGATTCCGAAAAGGCCATCGCCGTCAGCGCGCCAGCCATGCCGCCGAGGCCGACGACGGACGCGACGGCTTGTGTTGGGAAAAGGTCGGACGCCAGTGCAAAAAGGTTGGCCGCCCAGCCTTGATGCGCGCTGGCGGCAAGCCCGATTAACAGCGTCGCGGTCCACAGATTCGACGCGTGCGCCGCGAACACGACCGGGATCACACAAAGGGCGCATACCAGCATGGCGGTCTTTCGGCTCGCATTCAGCGACCAACCGTGTTGGAGCAAAGCCGATGACAGCCAGCCGCCGCCAACGCTGCCGACGCTGGCCATCGAATAAATCACCACGAGCGGCGCGCCAAGGGTTGACAAACCCAGCCCAAATCGCTGGCTCAAAAATGAGGGGAGCCAATAAAGGTAGAACCACCAAATCGGCGCGGAAAAGCCGTAGCCAACCACGAACGCCCAAGCCTGCCGGTGCGCCAGCAATTTTCTCCACCGAATCGTTGGCGGCGGTGTTTCGGGCGAATCGCTGCGAATGTAAGCCAGCTCTTCCGACGAAACACCCCGGGACTTTTCCGGCGAGTCATAAAAAATCAGCCACGCCCCCAGCCACACAAATCCTAGCACGCCGAGAACGAGGAACGGCGCAGGCCAGCCCCACCGCAGCGCCAGCCAGGGCACCGACAGCGGCGCGAGCACCGCGCCGACGTTGCAGCCGGAATTGAAAATGCCGTTGGCCAGCGCGCGTTCGCGGCGCGGGAACCACTCCGCCACCGCTTTGACTGCGGCCGGGAAATTTCCGGCTTCGCCCAGTCCCAGCGCAAATCGTGCCGCGCCGAAGCCAAACACCGTCCGGACCAGCGCGTGCGCGGCCGCCGCGATGCTCCAAAAAGCCACGGCGATCGCATAACCAGTGCGCGTACCAACGGAATCAATCCAGCGTCCGAATCCGACAAGTCCGATGGCGTAAGCTGCTTGAAATGCGACGATGATGTTCGCGTATTCCGTTTCGCTCCAGCCGATGTCGCGGTGCAAGGTCGGTGCGAGGAGGCCGAGGACTTGACGGTCCATGTAATTGATGGTGGTGGCAAAGAAAAGCAAAGCGCAGATGCGCCAACGATACGAACCGGTGCTGCCGATCCCGGATAACACCGGAAGTTTTGATTGTGGAGATTCGCCCATAGCCGGTTTAACAAAGGTGCCCTCGAGTCAGCGACCCTGGCGGCCACGGGAAGTCCCAGCTCTGAGCCGGCTCACCTGGCGGGCGCCGGTGCGGAACGCTCCGCGGCTTTCATTTTTTGTTTTTCGCCCCATTCTTTGTAGGCCTTGCTGACGTCATGCCCTTGCACAGTCAGGTAATTGTTGATTTTGCCTTTGTATTTTTTGAAGGCAGCCGATTTTTCTTCGGCGCTGCCGCAGTCCATGGCCTCCTCGCGCGCCTGTTTGAGCAACTGCAGGATTGCGGCTTTTTCGGCTGCGGTGAGATTCGGGACGATCTGGCAATAAGCGTTGTACGTCACCTCAACCTTGTCATAGGTCATGCGGTCCTTGACCGTGTCCACCTGTGAGGGTGTCAGGCGCGCCGAAAGCCTGGAGAGAAATTCGTTGTGCAGCGATTTCAACGAAGTCCGGATTTGTGCGACGGCATTGGAGTCGCCGGCCTTGAACGCCTGTTCCAGTTTCACGTCGTTGGTATCGTGCCATGCCCGCAGCGCCCGCCACTGCGCCATGATGATATTGTGTACCCGGGCCGCTTGGTTTGTATCGCTGAGCGCCAGCGCCTTCAGGATGTTGGCCGTGCGGCCTTCGATGGCTTTGGTGTAATTTGCTTCCATTATTTCCGGTGACAAATGGGTTTCTGCCGCGGCCGCCTTCTCCTTTGCTGCGAACGTGGGCATGACGAAAATCAGGTTTCCGACGCAAAGAATTGTGATGATCAGCAATGAATTTTTCATGTGTTGGTAATCCCGGCAGTTTCGAGGAAATTCATAATCGGGAAATTGCCAGATGAGTTTTGATTTATGACAAATTGTTTTGAGAATACCGGCGCAACAACCTGGTCTTATTGCACACCGATGTTTGCGTCGCGCTTTTCCAGATTCACCGATTCCGGCACGACGCCAAGCACCACAAAGCTGCCTTTGCCGATCAGCTCCAGCTTCTGCCGGCCGGCATCGTAGCGGAATGCGTGAACGTCCACCTTCGGGCAACCCTGGATGCTCGCCGCGTTTTCGAGGACCGTGTCCACGCCGCCGCGCTCGTCCGCCTGCGCCGCGGTTTCCAGGTCCGGCACTTGCAGCCATTCCTTGCTGCGGCTGTTAAAATACCCCACCAATACCCGGACCGGTTGCGAGACTTCAAATTCAACCGGCTGGTAACGTCCTTTCTTGGCGGCTTCGTGCGAAAACCGGATGCCGGTCAAGCCCTTCAACTCCGGCGCCAGGCGTTGAATCGCAAAAGTTCGGTCGGTAAAAACCCGCGCGCCGGCCTCGACCTGGTAAGTTTCGGCGTTGGTGCTGATCAATTTGAAATCTGCTGCCGGCCAGGGCTTGAGGTTGGCATCGTCAACCACCGGCAAATGGCCGCCGGTCTTTTTCAATTCGACAACCCTGGCCCGAAAGTCCACCAGTTCCTTCCGGTAGAGCGGCACGAGCTGTGACCAGAGGTAATTGGTGCCGACCCCGTGGCTGCCGCCGCTGAACGGGATTTTCCGCTGCGACGTCTGCATGCCGTTGGCGAAGTGGTAGGCTGGCGACGCGAGCGCGGATAGTTTCTGATAATCCGCAAAACTTTCGGCCAGGTATTTTTCCGCCTGTTCCATGTCGCCGATGTCATGGCTGTAGTGGTAACGCAAAACCAGTTCCGCGGCTTTCACTTTGGCGGAATAATTTTCCGCCATCAGTTGAATGCAATGCACGTCGTTGTCCAGCCGTTCAAACTCGGCGCGGTTTTCTCTGACGAGCGGCGCGGCGGCGTCAGCGGCGGTGACCGCGTTGCTCGATTCCTCCAGGACGTCGGCAATGATTGATTCGGGCGTCTCGCCCACGTGC
>JAJXYT010000112.1 GCA_021780375.1 bacterium
AAACCCGCCCCACCAAAACCCAGGAAAGGCGGGCTGAGGCCCCCTTTTAAACACCCCTCCGAGCTACGCTCGGCAAGCCAGTAGAAATGAAATTCTACTACGTTTATATTCTTCAGAGCGAACTTGACGAAAGGCATTTTTATTCCGGGTTCACCGAGGACTTATATGCGCGCTTGAAAAAGCACAATGCCGGTGATGTTCCGCACACGGCCAAATTCCGTCCGGGCGCGGATAAAAAGCGCAATTGCTTTTACAGAGCAGGAGCGAGCCGTTAAGTTTGAGCGTTACTTGAAATCGTCGTCAGGTCGTGCATTTGCAAAGAAACGACTTTAATCAGTCTTCGCTCGGAGCGGCAGTGCAGAACGAAGACTGCCGCGCCGAAACGCAGTGAAACGGCTTATGGGCCGCACGTGTCTCTTCGAATGTTCCAAATGCGGTTATCGCGCCCGCGTGTCGGGTGGCGCGGATCGCGGCCGGCACGTCGTCGTGCAAACCATTCTGTGTGCCGAGTGCAAGGAACTTTACGACGCGGTGATTGCCTTCAAACCGTCGGTGCACTGGGAATTTCATTCCAAAACGGCGCCGAGGTGTATCAGCTTATTGAACCGCTTGCCACCGCGCGGCGTCCGCCCCTGGATTCAATGGAAGCTGGTCTGTCCCATTTCCCCCCGCCACCGGATTCGTTTGTGGAAACAACCCGACAAATGCCCGAAGTGTGGGACATTTCTGGATCCGGGCGTGATTCCTTTTCGCCGTTGGGATTAACCGGTTCAGGGAACGGCCACGCGCAATTGTCCGCGCGCAATTGAAAAAGTGGCAGGCAAATTTCCCGCCCATTCGCCGTCCAGTTCAAAGGACGCGGAAGCGTCGGCGTCCAGTTCAAAAGTGGAGGCCCGAAAACGTTGCCCAACCCTGGTCGGCAGTCTTCGCCGCGCGAGCAAACCGGGGGCACAACGAAGCATGGCCAGCCAATTCGCCCGCGGCAAAATACAGACCTCCAGAAGACCATCGCGCAAATCCGCCCCGGGAAAAATTTCGAACGGCCCGCCGTAAAAACGTCCATTGCCAATCAAAATCAATTCGCCGGTGCTGCTGTGTCCGTCAACGCGCGCAGTAATTTTTGGCAGTCGGCCGCGCAACGCCTTCACGCCCGCAATCACATAAGCCAGCGGACCGAATTTCTTTTTCAAGGGCCAGGTCACCAGCTCGATGGCGCGTGCGTCCCACCCCGCCCCGGCGAGCTGAATAAAATACCGCCGCCGGTGGACACCGCCGGCCGAAAATTCCACGCCGGGCAAATCCAGACGCGTCTCGTGTCCGCGCTGCAGCGTTTCCCACGCCCGGTCAATGCGCAAGGGCAACCCGATTTCCCGCGCAAAAACGTTCACCGTGCCGAGCGGCAACACGCCGAGCCGCGCCCGCGCAAAACCGTCGGCTGCGTCGCCGATGCCGTTGAGCACTTCGTTCACCGTGCCGTCGCCGCCGGCGGCCACGATCAAATCGAAGCCGGCGGCCACCGCTTCCGTCGCCAGCCGCCGTGCGTCGCCGGGAACAACCGTCGCCTTCAACGCGCCCCGCGAGGCGATTTCATCCAGATGGCGGCGAAAATGCCGGGCCTGGCCGCCGCGTGCCGCCGGGTTGAAGATGACGCAAGTGCGCACGCCTTAAATGATTCGGGTCGTGCCCGCCATTAGTCGAGGAGAAAGGTGGAGCGCCGGTCTCCGACCCGGCGTGCTCCCGGCGCACCCGCCCGTCAAGCCGGATCGGAGGCCGGCGTTCCAAAGGTAATACCGGCGCCCGGCGAGGCGTTTGCTTGCGCTGCCGGCGTGATTTTACGAGACTCGTGAACATGAACGACGTAAGAGAGTGGAAAATTCCCAAATGGCCGTTCCTGCTGGGCAACGCCTTGCTGCTCACGTTCGCCTATCTGATCGTCTGGAAATCATCGCATCCAATTTCCAAATGGGAAATTCTCGCGTGCTTCGCTTCCGCCGCCCTCGGTGCGGGACTGGGGATTCTGCCGTTTCTGCTGGATTACCGCGCCATGGGCACGGCCATCCAGGTCAACGCCCTCGGGGCGGTGGCTGACAAAATTCAGGATCTGGAAAAGCTCGCCGCGCAAATCAGCTCCGCCACGGATCAATGGAACGCCATCCAGGGCCAGGCCGAGAAAACCGCCGCCGGGGCCAAACAGATCGCCGAGAAAATGGGCGCCGAAGTCCGCGAATTTTCCCAGTTCATGCAGAAGATAAACGACAGCGAGAAGGCCACGCTTCGGTTGGAGGTTGAAAAAATGCACCGGGGCGAAGCCGAATGGCTGCAAATGCTCGTGCGGATTTTTGACCATATTTTTGCTTTGCACGCCGCCGCCGCGCGTTCCGGCCAGCCGCAATTGGCCGGGCAAATCGCCCATTTCCAGAACGCCTGCCGCGGCACGGTCCACCGCATCGGCCTGACGCCGTTTGCCGCCGAACCGGGCGAAACCTTCGACGCCGCCCGGCATCAGGTCGCCGACGCCAAAGGAAATCCGCCCGCCGGCGCGGTGGTCGCTGAAACCATCGCCGCGGGCTACACCTTTCAAGGGAAACTTTTGCGCCCGGCGGTTGTGCGCCTGCGCGAGGCCGCCGCGCCTGCCGCGCTCCCGTCTTTATCTTCTGCTTCGGTGCCGCCGCCGGCCCGGGAAAACCAGGAAGAGGAACTTCCGCTCGGCGAGCCGGATTAAATTTTGGCGGGGGCGTCGCGCTGCGCTGCGGCGTCCGGACAGCGCAGCGCGCTGTCCCTGCCATTAAACGTTAATGGTTTTCTGAATGGCGAGAAAATGCAGCCAGCAGTTTGTCACCGGCCGGGAATAAATTCGCGACAATGCCTGCGCGTAAAGTTTCAACTGCGGTTCATAGAGACGCCTTCGCTCCGCCAATTCCCCGGGCTTTATTTCGTCCGTCTTGAAATCCACGAGCCAGATTTCCTTGGGCAGCAACGCGACCAAATCCGCCACACCTTGTACGACGATAAATTCGGCTCCCAGTCCCGGCGGCGTCCTGGCGCCAATGATGGCGTCCACCTCCGCCGGACTGAATTTTGCCGTGAACGGCAACTCACGTTTCAGGCAACCCGGCGATTGAGCGCGAATTTTCCGGCCCGGTTCCGATTTCCAGAACGCCGTCACGGCTTCCAAATTCAATGCCGCGTGCTCATCCGCCGTTAAAATACCGGCGGATTCCAAACGGCTGGCTTCCTCTTTGAGGGCAGCGAGGTCATCCGCCTTTTCCAGTGGAACGTGCTGGAGAAATTTGTGATGCGCCGTCCCGGTTGCCGCCGCAGTCAATTGCAGATTACCGATTGCGGATTGCGGGTTTGAGCGCGAACGCCTGGGTGGTTTCCTGGGAAACTGTTTTCCAGAACGGGATGAAGCTTGAAACAGCAGTTCCGCTTCGTCGTCCAACTCCTCCGCCTGCCGCCGCAATGCGGTCACCGATGACTTGGCGGCGCGCCGTGTCGCCGCCGCGAACGGATATTTCCACGACAACATCGCGCGCAACCGTTCCGCTGTTGTCGTGTCAAGCCCGCCCCCGCCCTTGCAGGAGACGGCGTGAGGAGTCTCTGACTGATTTGTAATTTGAGCCTCGTCACCTCGGCTTCTGGTGATCGGGTTATCACCCATCTCCGCATTTTCCACAATCCGCCAACGCAAATGCGGCAATTCACCTTCCGTCACGCTTTGAACTTTGAACTCCGAACTCCTAACTCCGAACCATATCCCCAACCAATCCGCATAACTTTTCGCCGAGACAATGGTCTGAGTGGTGATGGCCTCCGGTTTCGACCAAAGGGTTTCCCATTTATTCTCCGAAACGGTGGCGGTCAGAATCAGCGTGTCGCGGGCGCGGGTCATGGCCACATACAGCAGCCGTAATTCCTCGCCGCGTTGTTCGCGCCGCTGATGCCGTTGCGCCAGCCAGTGCGGCAGGCTCGGATAACGCCGGCCCGTGTGCGGCGGCTTGACACGCGGACACAGCCCGAATTCCTCATCGAAAATGATTTCCCCGCGCAGGTCCTGCTCATTAAACGCCTTTGCCAGATCGGCCACGACCACGACCGGAAACTCCAGGCCTTTGCTCTGGTGAATGCTCATCAGCCGGACGGCGTTCTCGTCCGCCACCGCGACAACCTCCGGCTCGGCGTCGGCGGCCTGTTGCGCCTCAACGAACTTCAAAAAACGAAACAGGCCCTGCCGCTGAAATTGATCAAACTGCTGCGCGAGCCCGAGGAACCGTTCCAGGTTCGCCTGCCGTTGTGCGCCGCGCGGACGCGAACGCAACCACTCGGCGTAATGCGTTTCCGCCAGGATGCCTTCCAGGCATTGGGATAACGACGCCTGCCTTGCCCGTTGCCGCCAGCGGGAAAATTGTTCGAGAAACTTTTCAATTTTCTGCGTCGTCTTGTCCTGGTTTCTGACCTCTGGCCTCTGACCTCTGGACAGCGCCGTCCAAAAGTGAACGTCCTTGGCGGCCAGCCGGACCGTTGCCAGTTCATCCAGTGACAAACCAACCAGCGGCGAGCGCAACACGGCAATGGCCGGCACGTCCTGCAGCGGATTATCGAGCAGCTTGAACAGACTCAGCAAATCGGCGATTTCGGTGCTGTCGTAAAAACCGCCGCGTTCGACGATCAGCGGCACGCCGGCGCGTTCGAATTCCTTCGCATACGCTTCGGCCTTCTTCGCCGGCGCGCGCAGCAGCACGGCCAGGTCACGCCATTCGGCGGTGCGTTCGGTATGGTTCTCTTCATCCCAAATTGGATGGCCTTCCGCGACCAGCGCGCGCAGCCGGCACGCCACAAGCCGCGCTTCCTTTTCGGTTTCTTCAAGCCCGGCCAAATCATTGTCGCCGGATTCATCGTTCGTCTGGCTGTCGTCGCGGCCGCTTTTAAAGCGCAACAACAATTCCGCGCGGGGCGATGGGTCCCTGGCCAGAGCAAGCGCCAGGCGTTGTTCCGGCGCGCCGAATTGCAAGCGCGCTTCCGTGCCGCAGGTCACGCCGCCGACCTCTGCGCGCATGAGCAGTTCAAAAACCGAATTGACAAAACCGAGCAGGCTTTCGCGGCTGCGAAAGTTTTCCATGAGCGGGATTACCTGGCCGCTTTCTCCGGACCACTCGTCGGCATAACGGCGGAAAATTGTTGGGGCAGCCAGCCGGAATCGGTAAATACTCTGCTTCACGTCGCCGACGAGGAAACGATTTGCCCGGTGGGGCGAGCGTCCTCGCGAGCCGTCAGCCGATTCAACCTCAGTCGTTTTCGATGGCTCGCCGGTAGTCTCGCCCCACCTTCCATCGCGGCTCAACGCCTGGATGATTTTGTCCTGCGCGGCGTTGATGTCCTGATATTCATCCACGAAGACGAACCGGATTTTCTGCCGCCAACGCTCGGCAATGGCGGTCGGTTTGTGGCTGGCGGAATCCCAGAGCAGTTTCAAGGCGAATTGTTCGAGATCGTGGAAGTCCAGCACGCCATCGGCGCGCTTGCGTTCGGCGAATTTTTGTCCGAATTCCTGCGCCAGTTGCAGCAACGCGGTCATGTGGCCGCGAGTCCAATCCCAATCTTCGGCCAGCGGCTCGCGGTGGCCTGCCGCCGGCATGAGTGACTGCAGGAAAGCGGCATTGGCAAAGAATTTTTCAAGCGGTTTGCGGAGCGCTCCCTTTTTGCGCGGCGGATAATTTTCGTCCGCCGCCAGGACTTTTTCCAAAACCGCTGCGGCGGATTCGCGGGAAGAGCCGGGGGCGCCGGCATCTCGCCGGCGATTTGCGAATTGGCCACTCGCCGGCGAGATGCCAGCGCTCCCGGGTGTCTGGTTTTCGTCCGCGGTTTGAGAATCATCGAACTTCTCCAGACGCGACAGGAGAGCAGCCAGTTCGACGGCTTTCTCATTTGCTGCCGGAGCGTCGGTCTCCGATCCGGCGTGTTCCAAACTTTGTGCCGGGCCAGAGGCCGGCGCTCCGAGATGCTGCAAAACCGGCAGCCATTCGTTCTGCCAGTCGCGGATGGCCTGGTTCAGCCATTTACGCCATTCAACCGGTGCTGGCGACGCGAACCGCGCGAGCTGTTCCGCAAGCCAGCAGTCGGCTTCGGGCCGCGTCCGGTCGTAATGATGCAATCGGAGCAACAGGGCGCGAATGGGCCGGTCATCGCCGTTGCCGTAAATCTGAATGAGGTTTTGCGCGGCGATGGAAAAATCCGTCTGCCCGGCGTAATGCGATTGGAACTGTTCGTCCAACATTTCCTCGGCGAGCAGGCGGGCTTCGCCGGTGTCGAGCACGGCCAGTTGCGGGTCGAGGCCGAGTTCGTAGAAATGCTCGCGCACGAGCCGCAGGCAAAAACTGTGCAGCGTGCCGATGGGCGCGGTATCAAACAGCGCGAGTTGTTCAGCGAGATGTTGGTCGAGGGTCGAGCCGCCTTCGCTTCGCTTCGGCGCGCCGGGGGGTTGAGTGTTGAGTGTTTCTTCCAGCGCGGTGCGGAGCCGCTGCTTCATTTCCGTGGCGGCGGCTTCGGTGAAGGTGACAACCAGGATTTCGTCGAGCGATACACGCTCGCGACAAAGGCAGTCCAGGCAGCGCTGAACGAGCGTATGGGTTTTGCCCGTGCCGGCGCCGGCCATAACCAGCACGTTGCCGCGCGCGGCGACGGCCTGCCGTTGCGAAGGGGTCAGGGCGTCGGCCTTTCTGGTTGCGGGTGATTCCATGCTGCGGCCGCAGGCTAACACGGAGGCGAATTTTGGAAAAGGGTCGCCCGCGAAAACTTTGTTCCCTTTCCCCGCCAGGCGGGGCGGGTCAAGGCAAGGGGATTTGAGTTAAACGCGCGCCCAACCAGGCCCTCTCCCCTGCTCTGCGGCGGAGAGGGAGACAAAAGAGCGACTCGTTCTGGGCGCGCGCGGATTCGGCCCGACGGAAATTTTAGCCGCAGATATACACGGCGTAAAGCCGCGTGGCGGCCACGCCGCTATAGCGGATGAAACACGGATTTGTCGCGACGAAGTGAAACAAAGACGGGCGCGAAGGCCGCTGACTCATTTCTTAATCTCCAACTCATACCGCCTAACTCTCTCTGTGAAAAAGTCACGTCCCCAACCCTCCAATTTGTCATTTTGGTCGAATACAACAGGGGTAAAATCTGAATCAGCCGTGCCGTAAATCCCGCTGGTCATGGCTGTCCGATAAAGCCAAACTGAACCCCACTCGTAACCTTCTGACTGCTCTGGGTTGCCCATCAGCTTGCGAACATCATCCTTCGTCATCCCAATCTTCAGTGACAATAAATCCGCGTTGTTGTGCTTTATCGTGCTCTGGACGCTCTCGTATTTCAGCGTCGAGTGTACCGGACTGCCAACGCAGCCCGCCAATATCATTGGTAGAAGGATAAAAGCGAAAATTTTCATGGTTGTGTTTGCGTATAGCAGCCCAGCTTATAATTTAACCGCACGTTGGTAAACGCACTCATACAATTTCTCAAGCAATCCGTCGAGAAACTTCCAGGGTGCGGGGGCACCATCTGGCGTCCGGGCATTAGGGCCGGCTAAATGGTGCATCAACATCAGAACTGACCCCGGCGACTGAAACCACTGCTGCTGGCTCTCATACTCGCTCCAATGTTTTTGGAGACACGCCCACTGGTCGGCAGTAACGAACGGATGAACACGATAAATAGCCTGACGCAGAATCGGCAGGCTATCACGGAAAAACTTCTCTGGGGTCTTACGTAACTCATCCAGTTTAGCTCGCATGTCGGCAACAACACCAATGAACGCATCGCATCCCGCTCGGTTTCTATCGGACTTGGACTGGCAACGGGACAGGAAAAAGCCAAGGAACGCACTGACGAGGGCTATGATTGCACCTTGCATCTGTTGCTCGTATTCTTCGCTTCTATGTTTGGTTCGTGTCTTGTGACTGGCGCTTTGCCGTTGCCACGCGCTTCCATGCGTCTTAACAGATAATAGATAGCATGTTTTGCTGCCTATCCCGTTTCATAATTTTGACTGTGCGGATGGCAAAGTGGTTTGTCCAGAAAAGTTGTGGTCAATTTTATTATGTGATTTTCCGAAGGCGCAAGATAAATTCAATTCATGTCCCAAAGCCTCAGACTCAAGGACCAACCGGTCAGCGAACGGCCGCGTGAACGACTCGTGGAACATGGCGCGGATGCCTTGAGCCACGCGGAGTTGATTGCTATATTGCTGCGCACCGGTTTGAAAGGCGCCAACGCAGTCGAAATCGGCCGGCAACTTTTGCAGAAGTTCGGCACCTTGCAGTCACTGGCGCGGGCGTCGGTGGAGGATTTGCGGAGTGTCAAGGGCATCGGACGCGACAAGGCGGTGACGTTGATGGCGGCGTTCGCCCTGGCGCGCAAGATGGCGGAGGAATTGCAGCGCGAATCGCCCGTGCTCGACAATCCGGAAAACGTGGTGCGACTGTTGCGCGAGAAAAACCTGGTGAAGAACGTGGAGACGTTGCAGGTGCTGTTGCTGAACACGCGGCGGCGGCTGATTCGCGTGGTGGAAGAAATCACCGACGGCACGCTCGACACGCTGCTGGTCCATCCGCGCGAGGTGTTCAAAGCCGCCATCGCTGCCAATGCCGCCGCCGTGGTATTGGCGCACAATCACCCCAGCGGGGATCCCACGCCGAGCGAGGCGGATATCAAGGTGACGCGCGATTTGATCCGCGCGGGGCAATTGTTGAAGATCGACGTGCTGGATCACGTCATCATTGGCCGCGCAACACCGGAACGGCCCAAGGATTACGCGTCGCTGCGCGAGCTGGGGTACTTTTATTCGTGAGCTGGAAACCGCTACCCTCCAATCTGCCCGCGCGTGACGCCGAGTTGATTGAACAATTTCAATTCGCGCCAGAGTTGGGTGCCGGTGATTTCGCCGCGCAGAAGCCGGCGGTATTGGGCAATCGTCCGCGTCACCTGTTCCGGCGTTTCGTTGAGCAATTCCACGCGGAAATGCCGCACCCCCAGTTCAATCATCCGCGCCATGTATTCCGCGCCGGTCTGGGCCAGCGCGTTGAAGACGGTGTTACGGCAGCCGACGTCCGCCTTCACCGGATGTTCCGCGCCGACACGGTCGCGCAGCCTCACGTCGTGGTGGTCGCATGGGCGGCCACAGTTCCGGAAATCCGTGCCGTTGGACAGGAACGCACAGAACACGCAGTGCTCCATGTGAAACATCGGCATATGCTGGTGGATGGTGACCTCGAACCATTCGGGCGGCGCGGCTGACAGCAACGCTTCCAGTTGCTGGAAATTCAAGTCGTAACTGGCCGTCACCCGTTCCAGCCCGAACCGGTTTTTGAAATAATCCGCGGCCAGCCGGTTGGCCACGTTCAATGCGAAATCGCCGATGCACCGGTCTTGGGCAAAAAAATTCAAATGATCGTAATTGCGGACGAGGTAGCCGTCGGCGTTGCAGGAGCGCACCTGTTCCAGGGTCCATTCCTCGCCGGTTTTGAAGATGCGCGGAGGAGCCACCCAAATGGAGGGTGACGGGTGACGGGTGACGGGTGACGAGGAATTCGCGTCACCCGTCACTCGCCACGCGTCACGCGCACGCGTGACGGCTTCGCGATATTTCTTCGGATTTTCAAACTCGCAATAGACCGTCGTCACGCCGGATTGGAGCACGGCTTCGAGCTGGGGCAGATTCCGGACGAGCGCAATCAATTCTGGATTTGCGGCAGCCGGCGTGAGGAGGCTCTGACCGAATGAAGTTGAAGCATGAGCCTCGTTACCTCGGCGGCTGCCCTCATTGAGTTTCCACCGCCTTGGCTGTGCGCGTAGTTTTCCCAGTTCGGCCACAGCTTCGCGGCGCAGGCGGTTCAATTCTTTGACCGGCAAAATGACTCCACTGCCCAGACTGTTTTTCAGCCCGCCAAGCCTGAATGGCGTGCCGCCGAGCCGGCCGAGTTGTTCGCGCAATTTGTCTTCCTGGAGCGGCTGCCTTTCGGCCTTGGCCAGCGGCAGGACGGATTCCACCTTGACGACGTTCCCAAATTCATCCCGGGCGATCAGCGTGAGCGGCGTGCCAACCGCACCATGAATTTCCATTTCGACGGGTCGTTGGAATTTTGGCGCATCGCCTTCAAAACTTTGACGCAACCGTCGGTTCAATTCGGGGTCGTCGGTCTTCCACAATTTGTCGCCGCCGTGGACACGCGAGAAATCAATGTCGCCGCGTCCGAAGCGCAGCTCAACCTGGCAGGGCTCGTTCTCCGCCGCGAGCCGTGCGTTCGGCGCGGTGGGGACACCGCGCCCCACCTTTTTAATTTCGTAAACCCGTCCGCCTTCTTCCTTTTCCTCCGGCTTGCCGGCGTCGAAGACCACGCCGTCGCCGGGTTTTAACGGGCCTGCCAGTTTCACCACGACGGCATCACGCAAGATCTTTGTGACTCCGCCGAGGAGCACGCCGCGCTTTTTGCCGAAGCGCGCGTGGACGAGTTGCTGGTTGTTGGTGCCGCCAAACCAGCCGGGGTAGAGGCCGCGCGAAAAGGCCATTTCCATTTCGTAATGCGGAAGGCGGAGTGCGGAAGGCGGAGCAGGCGGCGCGCATTCAGGGTTTTTCATTCCGCACTCCGCATTCCGAATCCCGCATTCATCCAGGGCTTGCCGGTAAATCCGGGTGATGTTCGCCACATATTCCGGTGATTTGAGCCGGCCCTCGATTTTCAGCGACGCGACACCGGCGCGAATCAAGTCCGGCAAAACCTCCAGTCCGGCCAGGTCCTGCGGGCTCAGCAGATATTTCCGGTCACCCAGCGGAACGGGCCGGTTGTCGGAAATCAATTCGTACGGCATCCGGCAGGCCTGGGCGCATTCACCCCGGTTGGCGGAACGGCCGCCGAGCGATTCACTGGTCAGGCATTGTCCGGAATAAGCGACGCAAAGCGCACCGTGGACAAAAACCTCCAAGGGGAGTGACGAGTGACGGGTGACGGGTGACGGGATTGTTTCGCCGACAGCGCGAATTTTCTTAATTTCGGCAATGGAACATTCGCGTGCCAGCACGACGAGGTTACAGCCGAGTTCGCGGGCGAATTCCATCCCGGCGGCGCTGGTGATGGTCATCTGCGTCGAGGCGTGAATCGGGAAATCGGGCGAAAGCCGGCGGATGAGCCGGCAAATGCCCACATCCTGCACGATGACCGCGTCCACGCCGGCGGCAATCATGGTGCGCAGATATTTTTCGGCGTCGGCGAGTTCGTCTTCAAAAACGAGCGTGTTGAGGGTCACGTAGCCGCGCACGCCGCGGCGGTGGAGGAATTCCATCAGCCTCGGCAGATCCGCCTCGGTGAAGTTTTGCGCGCGCATCCGGGCGTTGAACTTTTCGAGGCCGAAGTAAATCGCGTCCGCGCCGTTCTCGACGGCGGCGCGGGCGCAATCCCAATCACCGGCCGGCGCGAGTAACTCGGGCAAATTACTGATTGCCGACCCCGGCTCCGCCGGGGCGGGTTGCCGATTGCCGATGGGTTCGCTTGTGGTTGTACTGGCCATTAGGCTTCCAATCTAACAGCGAAAGGCTGTGGCTCAAAGCCACTTCGCACAACGATGGTATTTTGAACTTGGCAATCAAACCGAATCCGCCACCTTGAATTTGTGATTCATCCAACCGCTATCGTTCATTCCAAGGCTAAACTGGACCCCACCGTCCGGGTGGGGCCTTATGCGGTGATTGAGGAGGGGGTGGAGCTGGGCGCGGATTGCGTGGTGGGTCCGCATGTTTATCTTACCGGCCTGACGACCATCGGCGCGCACAACCTGTTTCACGCCGGTTGCGTCATCGGCGACGCGCCGCAGGATTTGAAATACAAGGATGAGCCGACGCGGTTGCGCATCGGCGACCACAACGTATTCCGTGAACATTTCACGGTGCATCGCTCGACGAAGCCCGACGCGGAGACCATCATCGGCTCGCACAATTTTCTCATGGCCAACGGGCACGTGGCGCACAATTGCCTCATTGGCGATCACGTGATCATGGCCAACGGGGCTTTGCTGGGCGGGCACGTCGAGGTACAGGACCGCGCCTTCATTTCCGGGAACTGCTGCGTCCATCAGTTCACACGCGTAGGCACGCTGGCCTTGATGCAGGGCAACTCGGCCATCAGCAAGGACTTGCCGCCATTCACGGTGGCCTCGCGCATCAATGAAATTTGCGGCTTGAACAGTGTCGGGTTGCGCCGCGCGGGATTCACCACGGAGCAGCGCCTGGAATTAAAACGGCTTTATCTTTGGCTGTTTCGTGGCGGGAAAAATTTGCGTGAGGCGCTGGGCCAGGCGCAAAAAAAATTTTCCGGCGACGCGGCGAAAATTCTGCTAAACTTTGTGGCGGGTGCGAGACGCGGTGTTTGCGCGGATTTGGGGCGTGCGACTGTCAAAAGCGGAGAGGAATAAATGAGCCTGTATCGAATCATCGGTGCGGATGGCCGGCCATACGGTCCGGTTTCCGCGGAACAATTGCAGCAGTGGATTGCCGAGGGCCGGGCGAATGCCCGGACGCACACGCTCGCGGAAGGCGAGAGGGAATGGAAACCGCTCGGCGCGGTGCCGGAGTTCGCCGCCCGTTTTACGCCGCCGACTCCGCCGACCATCAGTCCGCCGATTCCCGGACCCGTCCGGAAGACAAACTCCAATGCCATGGCCGGGTTGATTTTCGGAATTTTGGCGTTTTTTTGCTGCTGCAAATTTCTGTTTGGCCCGCTGGGCATTATTTTCTCGCTCGTCGGCCTTTCGGAAATCAACCGGCATCCGGAACTTTACGAAGGCCGCGGCCTCGCCATCGCTGGACTCGTCCTTTCCATTTTGAGCCTGTTGCTGGCGGTCCTGCTCTTTCTGATTGCCCTGGCCACCGGCAATTTTCATCTGAACTGGGGCTTTCATCGTTTTTGACTCAAATGTCGCCCGCCCCATCACAAGCCATTCCGCCAAAACTTTCAACGTTCTCCGGGCTGAGAGTTTTTGTGGGCGCAGTGTCGGGCATGGCCATGCTCGGCGCGGGCGCGGTGTTGTATTTCTTCAATCCCGGCACGCACGGATTTTATCCGGTCTGCGAGTTTCACCAGTTGACGGGGCTGAACTGTCCGGGTTGCGGCGGCACGCGCGCCGCCTATCAGTTGTTGCACGGCCATGCGTTGCGCGCGTTGCAGGACAACGCCCTGGCGGTGCTGTCGCTCGCCGGGCTGGCGGCGCGGGGGGCGTGGTTCAAAACCAAAAAATTTCTGCGCCGCCCGACCGGGCCGTTTCTGCCACCGGAATGTTTCTGGCCCCTGCTCGTCGTGGCCGTGGTTTTTACGGTGCTGCGAAATTTGCCGGCTTTTTCGTTTCTTTCGCCGTAAATTTCGCCGCGGCGCCTGGCGCGGGCCGGCCGTTGACAGGAAAATCCAGCTCGTTGGCCGACGGCCGTTCACGGTTCAGGGAAACTTTTTCGCTTTTGCGGGCACGCATTCTCGTGTTCAATCGTTGACCTATGAGTCTGACACATCCCTTGACAACCACGACCTTTGAGTTGCCCGGTTACCGGGTGGCCAAGTCGTTTGGTGTCGTGCGCGGCATCATTGTGCGGTCGCGCTCGGTCATCGGCAACATCGGCGCGAGCATCCAGAGCATTTTCGGCGGGAACATTTCCCTTTACACGAATCTCTGCGAACGGGCGCGCGAGGACGCCTTTAATCTGATGCTGACGCACGCCGGTGAGCTGGGCGCCAACGCGGTCGTCGGCGTACGTTATGACGCGACGGAGATTGCGCCGGGCATTACCGAGGTGCTGTGCTACGGCACGGCGGTTTACGTGGAAGCGTCGCATTAAATCGTATGGCCGGTCACAGCAAATGGGCGAAGGTCAAGCATTTCAAGGGCGCCATTGACGCCAAGCGCGCGAAGATTTTTTCCAAATTGGGCCGCGAAATCACCATCGCCGCCAGAATCGGCGGCGGTGATCCGGGCATGAACCCGCGTCTGCGCATGGTGCTGCTCAAATGCCGCACCGCCAACATGCCGCGCGACAACATCGAGCGCGCCATCAAAAAGGGCACGGGGGGGGGCGAAGCCGTGAACTTCGAGGAATTGACTTATGAAATTTACGGGCCGCACGGAGTGGCGCTGTTGGTGGAGGTGAGCACGGACAATCGCAACCGCACGGCGTCGGAGATTCGCAGTATCGTGACCAAGCATGGCGGCAGCATCGCCACGCCCGGCTCGGTCAGCCGTTTGTTTCATCGCCAGGGACAGATCATCGTCTCGCGGGAAGCGGCGGGGGAAGACCAACTGATGGAACTGGCGCTCGAAGCCGGCGCGGAAGATTTCAAGGCCGAGCCACAAGGTTATGAGATTCTGACCGAGCCGGGAAATTTTGAAGGCGTCCACAAACAAGTGGAGGCCAGAGGCATCAAATGCGAAGTGGCGGAAATCACCTCATTGCCCACCCTGCTGGTGCCGCTCAGCACGGAAACCGGGATTGCCGCCGTCAACCGGTTGATCGAGGCGCTGGAGGAGCACGACGACGTGAAGGAAGTCTTTTCCAACGCCGACTTCCCCGATGAGGCGGTGAAGGCATGAACCCGCACGCGGCCTGACGTATGAAGGCGTTGAGCGCCGATTCCATTCTTGCGCGACTGCTGGGCAAAGTGACGGCGATGGTTTTTCGTCATCCCCGGTGGTTTGTCTATCCCCAGGTGATCCTGTTTGTGGTGTGCGTGCTTTACACCATCGGCTACCTGAAGACGGACATGAACCAGGACCACCTCGTTGGCCCCAACCACAGGTATCACCGGAATTATCTTCAGTTGCAAAAGGAGTTTCCCCAACAAGGCAACGATCTGGTGGTGGCGGTGGAAAGCGACAACCCGGAGAAAAACCGGCAATTCATCGAACGCCTCGCCATGAAGATGGCGCCGGAGACCAATTTGTTCCGCGATGTCTTTTATCAGCACGACCTGGCGATGATGGGGACCAAGGCGCTGTTCTTTGTGCCGAAAGAGGATTTGGCGGCCATTCAAAAAACGCTGCACGACGATCAGCCGTTCATCCGCCAGTTCACGCGGACCACAAACCTCGTTTTGTTTTTCGATCAAATCAACACGGCTTTCCGTACCGCGCCCCGCGAGGCGAATGCCCAGACCGAATCACTGGTCCAGACGCTGCCGGTGCTGACCCGCATCCTGACCCAGGCCGACGCCTGCCTGCAAATGGCCGGCCAACCACCGTCACCCGGCGTGGCGGCGCTGTTCGGCGCCAACGACATTTCGGACATCTACATCACCTTCAATCATGGCCGGATTTTTCTGCTCACCACGCACCCGCCGAGCGACAAACTCAATGGCGAAGCGATTGAACGATTGCGCCAGTTGATGAAGCAAATCCAGGAAGAGGTGCCCGGAGTGAACGTCGGTCTGACCGGCGAGCCGGTTTTGGATTACGACCAAATGAGGCAATCGCAAAAGGACGTCACGCTGGCGAGCATCGTGTCGCTGGCGCTCTGCGCGTTAATCTTCATTTATGGCTACAACGAGACCGGCCGGCCGATCAAAGCGACGTTTTGCCTGGTGATCGGGCTGGCCTATACGCTGGGATTCACCACCCTGACCGTCGGGCATTTGAACATTCTGACCATCACGTTTGTGCCGATGCTCATCGGGCTGGCGATTGATTTTGGCGTGCATCTCATCACGCGCTACGAGGAGGAATTGCGCCATGGAAAGACGGAAGAGGCGGCGCTAACCCGGGCCATGGTCTTCACCGGCCAGGGTATTTTCACCGGGGCGCTGACCACGGCGGGCGCGTTTCTGGCGATGGCCTTTACCCGTTTCCGCGGCATCCAGGAAATGGGCGTCATCTGCGGGGGCGGCCTGTTGCTGTGTTTTGTGCCGATGATGACGATGTTGCCGGCGCTGTTGCTGCGGGGCCGGCAAAATGCCATGGACCACTCGACCACCGAGGATGAAACCCGCGCGCGCATCGAAAATTTCTGGCTGCAACGCCCGGTGTGGGTGATTGCGATCACCGCTGCTTTGTGCCTGGCGGGATTGTTCGAGGCCCGGAAAGTACAGTTCGATTACAACCTCATCAAAATGCAAAGTCCGAATCTGGCGTCGGTGGTGTTTGAACACAAATTAATCAATTCGGCGGACAAATCCCTGTTGTACGGTGCGATCGTGGCCTCCAATCTGGACCAGGCCATTGCCCTGGAAGGAACCATCCGGAAACTGCCGACCGTGGCCGACATTGAGCCGCCGGTGGAAATGCTCAACGATTTTCTTGAGCCGAACCAAAGGGAAAAATTAGGACTCATCCGGGGCATCAAGCAGGAGGTGGCGCCGTTGAAATTCAGCGCCCCCGACTCGAAACCAGTGAACGTGAATGAACTCAGCCAGACGCTGTATTCGCTTTCCGGATATGCTGGCAATGCGCTGGAGGATCCCGAAGTTCGCACCAACGAACCCGAACTGGCAAAACAGTTTGTTGCCTTGCGGCAGGCGATTGATAATTTGCGCAAGACCATGCTGGCCGGTGACAGCAACGCGCTCCAGGAGCACGCGGTCAAACTGGCGGAGTTTCAGCAGGCGTTGTTCAACGATGTCCGTGAAACGTTTGAATCGTTGCAGGCGCAGAATGACACCGCGCCCTTGCGGGTGGACGATTTGCCGGCGGCCTTGCGCGATCAGTTCGTCGGCGTGACCGGCAAATTTCTCTTGCAGGTCTATCCCAAACACGATGTCTGGCAACGAAAAAATCAGAAAGCATTTGTCGCTGATTTGCGGACGGTGGATGAGAACGCGACCGGCACGCCGGTACAGCTTTACGAATATGAGACCCTGCTGAAGAACAGTTACGTGCAGGCAGCGTGGTATTCGTTGGCCGCGATTGTCGTTTTGGTGTTTTTCCATTTTCGCAGCCTGGTCGCGGTGGTTCTGGCCCTGTTGCCGGTTGGGATCGGCTCGCTTTGGCTGACGGGATTGATGGGGTGGTTCGGGGTTCCCTTCAATCTGGCGAACATCATGACGTTGCCGTTGCTCATCGGCATCGGAGTGACCAACGGTATTCACGTCCTGAACCGTTTTGCCGAGGAGCGCACGCCGAGCATTCTGGCGCGGAGCACCGGCAAGGCCGTACTGGTGTCCGGGTTGACAGCGATTGCCGGATTCGGCAGCTTGATTCTCGCCAAACACTACGGCATATACAGCCTGGGTTGTGTGATGGCGACGGGGATCACCACTTGCATGATTGCGGGACTGACATTTTTGCCGGCTTTAATAAATTTGCTTGGCCGAATAAGTCCGTTGATACAACCGAATCAACCCAGTGCCGACAATTCATCGTTGCCGACACTGGGTCAGGAGGAACCGAGGTCAAAAACCTCAAGTGGATAAGAAACGTAAAGCAATTCGGTGAAATGTCAACATCAATGTTAAAAATACGTCTGCAAAGGTTAAAATCACATAAAACAGCTTTACGATAACGTTACCGTTAAATCAATTTCATGTTAACCGGCTTAATGAACTATAGTAAATCTGGAGTTTGCCTGCGAATCTGTTCATGGTTGGTGGCGCTAAATTTCCCTTTGGTTGTTTTCGGTGCAGACAACTTTGTTGCCGGGCCGCTCTTTAGCCGGTTTACGCTGACACTGGATTCAGGGTCTCGAACCGAAGCCATTGGCCCGTTTTTCTACAGCCAGGAAAAAGATTCGGAACAGATATGGGGTGTCCCACCCTTGTTTTCGTGCGACACCGATTCCGCCGTTGAATCGGTCGAAGACGACCTGCTTTATCCGGTGCTCACCTACCGGCGTTTTGGAACGGAATATCGGTGGCAGCTTGGCCAACTGCTGGCGTTTGCCGGCGGCCAGGACCCGCAGGATTTCCCGGTCAGGCGTTTCACGCTGTTCCCGATTTACTTCCAGCAACGTTCACCGGACCCGAAGGAAAATTACACCGCACTGGCGCCTTTCTATGGCCACCTCCAGAACCGGTTGTTCCGCGACGAAATTTTCTTCGTCATGTTTCCGATTTACAGTGAAACCCGCAAGCGAGATGTGGTTACGGACAACTACCTTTATCCGTTTTTTGACCTGCGCCGCGGCGACGGCCTGCACGGGTGGCAACTCTGGCCCCTGGTGGGCACTGAACACAAGGACGTCACCGCGCAAACCAACGGATTTGGAGAAGTTGAAACCATTGCCGGCTACGACAAATTTTTTGCGCTGTGGCCGGTTCATTTCTACCAAAACACCGGCATTGGCACCGACGATCCGGCGAAATTTCGCGCCGACCTCCCCTTCTACAGCGTGCTGCGCTCGCCCAAACGCGATTCCACCTCCGTGTTGTGGCCGTTCTTCACGTGGATTGACGATCGCGGGGAGAAATATCATGAATGGGAAGGGCCGTATCCCTTTGTCGTGGTAGCGCGCGGCGCGGGCAAAACGGTCACGCGTTTTTGGCCGTTGTTCAGCCAGGCACATAACGCCACGCTGGAAAGCGATTACTATCTCTGGCCGCTTTACCGGTATGATCGTCTCCACGCCGACACCCTGGATGACCGGCAGACGCGCGTCCTGTTTTATTTGTTTGTGAACGTGGCGGAAAAAAATCTGGAAACCGGAACCCTGCGCCACCGGGTGGATATGTGGCCGTTATTCACCTATCACCGGGATTTCAACGGGAATCGACGTTTGCAAATCCCGGCGCTCATTGAACCGGTGTTGCCCAACAACCGGGGCGTGGAATGCAACTGGTCGCCGTTATGGTCGTTGTGGCGGTCGGAAGGCAGCGCCAAACTCGGCAGGACCAGCCAGTCGCTGTTGTGGAATTTTTATCGCTACGACACCGCGCCCGCATCCAAAAAATGCTCGCTCATGTTCGGCCTTTTCCAGTATCAATCCGATCCCGGGGGGAAATGCTTGCGTTTGTTTTACATTCCCGTGGTTAAAACCAAACCCGCGTCCAGCCCATGAAGCCGGAAGCATACAGAAGGCAGAATAATCGGGAGCCGCAGTCATCCGTGGCTGGTAATTCCCCCTTCCGCATTCTACATTCTGCCTTCGAGAATCATTATGTTTGAAAACATCGGTGAAATCATCCTCTTGTTCTGGCGCACGCTGCTGGCCCTGCCGCTGGCCTGGCGGCAGCGACAGAAGGTGTTCGAGCAGTTTTTTGAAATCGGCAACGCGAGCCTGCTGATGGTTTGCGTGTTGTCGTTCTTCATCGGCGCCGTCATCGCGCTGCAAACCGGTCCAGTGCTGGTGGAACGCAGCCTTTCCAGCGCCGTCGGCGGGGTGGTGGGCATCTCCATCGCCAAGGAACTCGCGCCGGTGATGATGGCGATTCTCATCGCCGGCCGCATCGGCTCGGCCATGGCGGCGGAAATCGGTTCCATGCGCGTCTATCAGGAAATTGACGCGTTGCGGACCATGAACATTGACCCGATCCACTACCTGGTATTGCCGCGCATGGTGGCCATCGCGGCGGCGTTGCCGATGCTGGTGGTCTTCGCGATTCTCGTCGGTTGGTTTGGCGGGGCGGTCGTCGCCGATTTGAACAGCCACATCAGCATTCCCTTTCAGGCGTTTTTCTCCGACCTGCGGACCATTGTCCAGCTCAAGGACGTGGCCAACGGGGTGTTCAAGAGTTTTTGCTTTGCGCTGATCATCGGCGCGGTTTCGTGCCACCAGGGGCTGGCGACCATCGGCGGGCCGCGCGGCATCGGCCGCTCGGTGACGAAGGCGGTGGTCAACTCCATCGTCCTGATTGTGATTTTTGACTACGTGCTGACGCGCCTCCTTTTGAAATAATGAACGACGTGACGAACAACCATTCCGGCGTGAGCCTCCGGGTGAGCGACCTGCGAAAAAGCTTCAACGACGAGGAAGTGCTCCGGGGCATTGATTTCGAGGTCCAACCCGGCGAAATTTTCGTCATCATGGGCCCCAGTGGCAGCGGCAAGAGTGTCCTGCTCAAGCATCTCATTGGTTTGGAAACGCCTGATGAAGGGGAAATTCTCATCAACGGCGAATCCATTCAATCGCCTGAAATCGCGGCCAAATACCGAATGGCGCTGGTTTTCCAATCCGGCGCGCTGCTGAATTCGCTGACCGTGGGCGAAAATGTCGGCCTTTATCTGACCGAACACCGGCTCAAGCCGCCTGAGGAAATTGCGCGTGTGGTGGCGGAAAAGCTCGAGGCAGTCGGCCTGAAAGACACCTCAGACAAAATGCCCAACGAACTCTCCGGCGGCATGAAAAAGCGCGTGGCCATCGCCCGCGCGCTGGTCATCGAGCCGCAGTTGATTCTTTACGACGAACCGACGAGCGAACTCGACCCGCTCTCAGCCGCGGTGATCGGGCGGGAAATTGTGAAGCTTAAACAGCGCATCCACGTCACCTCGCTGGTGGTGTCGCATGACCGCGACCTGGCTTTCGGCATCGCCGACCGCATCGCGGTCATCAATGAGGGTCGTATCCTTACCATCGGCACGCCGGAGGAAGTGAAACAGTTCAACGACCCGGCCCTGCAGAAATTTTTGCACGCAGATTTTCAACACGAATCCCCATAAAGCCTATGAAAAATTCACTCGAAACGCGACTTGGCATTTTTGCCGTGCTGGTGGTCATTGCCGCCTTGCTCATTATGGAAACACTCGGCGGGATCAGCTTCTTCCAGCGTGGCTACCACCTCAGCGCCCTGTTCGACACGGTGCAGGAACTCAAGGTGGGCGACAGCGTCAAAATGGCCGGGGTGGAAGTCGGGCGCGTCGAAAAAATTGCCCTCGAAAACAACAAGGTCCGCGTCACCATGAAATTGAACGACGGTACGATTGTGAAAACGGACAGCCGGGCCGCCATCCGGTTCACCGGATTGATGGGGCAGAATTTTGTTGCGATTGGCTTTGGCACACCGGACGCGCCGCAGGCAGTAAACGGCGCCGTCCTGGCCACCGTGGAACAGCCGGACCTCAACGCCATCATGGCCAAGCTCAACGACGCCGCCACCGGCATTCAAAACCTGACCAGGAGTTTCACCGGCGACACCATTAACAATTTGCTCGGTCCCTTGACTGATTTAATCCGGCAAAACAGCGGTCATCTCAGCGCCACCATCTCGAATGTGGAAGCGATTTCCGGCCGGATTGCCAGCGGACAGGGGACCGTGGGCAAGCTGATTTACACGGACACGCTTTACGATTCCGCGCTGGACACCGTGAGCAATTTGCAGAGCACGGTGGCGGCTGCGCGGCAGGTTGTCAATGAGGTCAATGAGGGCCGGGGCACCATCGGCAAGCTGGTGACCGACGACACGCTTTATCGCGCCACCACCTCCTCGATGACGAACCTGAACCAGATTTTGCAGAAGATCAATCAGGGACAAGGTTCGGTTGGCAAGCTCGTCAACGACCAGGATCTTTACAGGAACGCGAAGCTGACTTTGCAGAAAGTGGACAAGGCCGCCGACAGTCTGGAGGATCAGGGGCCCTTGAGCGTCCTCGGCATCGTGGCAAGCAATTTGGGGTTGTGACTGAGTTTGCGATCTGAGACCTCTGCAAAACTGGAGCGCCGGTCTCCGACCCGGCGCGAAGGTGTTGATTTCCCGAACTCGCCGGGTCGGAAACCGGGGCTCCGTCCTGCAACGGAACGGTTTGGCAGAGGTTTCGATATGCGGATAAGCTGCCTCCTTTCCCTGCCGTCGCGTAAATCGTAAATCGAAAATGGTCAGGCCAGACCGAGGTTTTTCAAGACTTGGAGGGTCGAATGCGAGTACGATAAGGCTGATTTTTCACTTGTCCGGTCTCAGGCAAATTGCTAGAAATCTCTTCGCTTCGGCTGTTTTCAGAGGGTGGTTCATCTTGTGAAAATCCAAATCAGGTTTCCCGCCCTGCTCAGGCTTGTTTTTTTCACGGCAGCAGTCTGCGCCTTATCGGTGTCTGAGGCTGACGCCGGACTGGCAGGCTCGGCAGCGACGGAGGTGACAGTTTCCGAATATAGTTCGAAGAATTTGTCCCTGATCGCGCAAGTTCACGCCGCGTGTGTTTTCGTTGATTATGAACATTGGGGGTTTTTTCGCATCGGACTTCTGCCCGTGCTGGTTGCCGAAAATGTTCAGGTTAAAATTCAATCAGCGGAATGCCTGACCAACGCTCTGGCTGACTTAAGATCATGGCATCAGCCGGCGTCCGGTTGCCGGCAACTGGAATTGCGAAATCTTGAAATCACAATGAATGGGGAAAATCAGCCGCGATTGCGCGCCGCGATTGCGCGGGTTGGACCAGACGGCGCGGTCAAATTGTCCACCGTGGCCGTGCGTAACGCCGCCGGCCAGGAAGTCTCTCTTCTCAAAGCCGCCTTGCAGATTTCCGGCCCGTCCGCCGGCCGGCTTTGTTGGAATGACGGCGGACAACAAAAAACACTTCGCATACTTCAAACCCCACTCCCAAAAACACCATGAAAACACGACTGCTAATCCCTGCGCTTATCGGGTTGCTTTGCTGGAACGCGGCCGCGCAGACGGCGGATGAATGGGTTGCCCAAGGCCGCACCGATCTAACTACTCAAGATCTCACCGATGCCAACGCCGCCTTTACGCAGGCCCTGGCGCTGAGCCCGACCAACGAGACCGCCAATGTCTTCTACGCCATCACGCGCCTGCTGGTGCTGCCCAGCCAGCCGGCGGGAAGCAATTTTCTGACGCGCGTCGGTTTCCCAGTCGCCGGCAGAAATATTTACGATTGGACATCCAAGCTGCCCAAGGACACAAACGGAGTGGTGTTGGCGCCGGCGGGTGTGAATGCCGATGAGTTCACCGCCCAGTTACGCACCAACGTCTTGCTGGCCGTCTCCGGCGCCATCAGCAATCTGGCCGCCATCACGGACACCAATTTCACGCTCGACCTCGCCAGCAACGAGACCTCCATGACCGCCGTGACGGTGGATTACGGCGACCTCAAGCTGATTCAGGCGGGTTTGTGCGGCGCGGAGTATTTGATCTACACGTTGAACGCCCAGAATCTCAGCGCTCAGTTGAGCGATCTCCGGGCGCTATACACCAGCGGGATTCTTTCCGCAAGCCGGGTGCTGGCGGATTATCCCCAACTGCTCACTTTCGCGACGACGAGCGATCTGCAATCCGCCCGCGCCGCCTTTATCAACGGCGTGAACGCCTACATGATTGCCTCTGCGTTCATCCGGTCCCGGCCGACTAACGAGGTCCGCTTGTTCAACTACGATCAGGTGCAAGCGTCGAGTGAAGGGGATTTTCGTTTGACGCTGCAAGATTTAGAAAATTCGCTGGCACTCGGGCCGCAATGGCTGGCGGTTGACCCAAATCTGGCGGTGGACGCAAGCCCGCAATTTGTCGGCGACACGACTGGGCGGAGCCTGTTGCCTAAGTTTGACGATAATGCGATCGAACTCGGCAGCTTCCCGGATTTGACGTTCGGCGGCGTAATTTACGGGCTGACTGAGGACCAGGTGGAAGGCGCCCTGAGCCATCGTTTCGCCATGCTGCCCGTCGGCGCCATGCCAATGTTGTCGGCCAGCAACACGGTGAACCTGGCCTTCACCACGCTTACCGGACATTATTACACGCTGGAGGCATCCACCGATCTGGTGCACTGGCAGAATATCACAAACTTCGTCGCCACGGGTAACGTGACTCTGTTGGTTGATTCACCGGCCACCTCGGAACGTTTTTATCGGCTGCAGGATGACGCGGGCTTTCTCGCGTTTTTCGGCGTGGTGCTGGATTTAAACACGGGTCTGCCCATTGCCGGCGCCCGGGTGCTGAGCGTTGGGGACGGAACCACCACCTTTTCCGACATCACCGGACAGTTTTTTTTGCTCACCACATTGCCAGCATCATCGTCGTACTGGAATTTTGACGAACTGGACATCAGCGCGGCAGGTTATCTTACGCTTGATAATTACTATTATGGCGGCAACGGCCTTGTCTCAGGATTGCAAATCTATTTGTCGCCATGATGGATACGGCGAACGGTTTATTTTAATCCCGCAACTGCTCCAGCAGACCCGACGCCAGCAGTTGTTCCAAAATCGCAGAGACCGTGCCGCGATAGTCGGCGAAGAAGCAGAGCAGGACCCGTTCGCCAGCCACGGGTTTTTGGTCGAAGATGACGCGGATCATCTGAACGCGCAGCTTCCAGAACGGCGCCAGCTTGCCTTCAAGTTGTCTTAAATCGCCTTTTCCATCACCGAGTTCCTTGAGGGCGCGCCGCAATTTGCGGCGCGGTTCCGGCGCGAGCGAGTTCATGAACGCTTTCACCGGCGCGCCGATGACGACGCGGGTTCTCATGCGGACATTTCGGCGTCCAATTCATCCACGTCGTAAAATTTCATTTTGCCGGATTTGTATTCCTCCAACGCCCGCAGGAAATCCGGGTTGCCCATCAGTTCCAGCGTTTCAATCAGCGCCTCAATCCGGTCTTTGGACAAATAAAAGCCCACCACCTTGCCGTGCCGCGAAATGGCGAAACTGTCTCGCTTAATGAGCCGCGGCAGCTTTTGCTGCGCCTGCGTCACATTCACTATAGATTCCACTTTCATTCTCTGTAGAATCAACCCGTCCTGGCTCCGTGTCGAGCGCCAGCCAGACCGAGATGCTTCAAGACTTGGAGGGTCGAATGCGACTTGTTCAGCGTGTAGAAGTGCAGCCCTGGCACGCCGGCGCGCAGCAATTCCTCACACTGGCGGGTCGCGTATTCGATGCCCAATTCGACGGCGGCCGCGTCGTCGTTGTCTAAGGCATCCAATTGCGTTCGCAGCGGTGGCGGGATTTTTGCGCCGCAAAGCCGGGTGAATTTGGTGATTTGTGACGCACTCAAGATGGGAATGATTCCGGGCACCAGCGGGACGCGCACCCCGAGCTTGCCCGCCAAATAATCGCGGAATTCAAAATAATCGGCGTTATCGAAAAACAACTGGGTCAGGACAAAATCCGCCCCGGCATCCACCTTTTCCTTCAAATGCCGCCAGTCGGCGTGCTTGCCCTCCTGGCACGCCAGGTGGCCTTCGGGAAATCCGGCGACGCCAATGGAAAAATCGCCGGTTTCCCGGGTGAATTTTACCAGTTGTGAGGCGAATTCAAAGCCCTCGGGTGTGGGTTCGAATTCACCGCCATTGGGCGGATCGCCGCGCAGCGCGAGGATATTCCTGCAACCGAGATCGTGGATGCGGGCGAGCAGCTCGCGCACCTGTTCGCGCGTGTGGTTGACGCAGGTGAGATGTGCCAGCGCCGTCAGGCCATGTTGACGTTGAATGCGGTCCACAATCATTAACGTCTTGTCGCGGGTACTGCCGCCCGCGCCATAGGTGACGGAGCAAAAATCCGGTTTGGCCTGCAGCAGCGCCGGGATATGCTTTTCGAGGAGATTCAGCCCGCCGTCGTCGGTTTTGGGCGGGTAAAATTCAAAGGAGATGACGGGCCTTCGCCGCGCCGGAGTGCTCGTCGTTTCGATTTCGGGTTTGCGGTCAGCAGCCCTGCCGGCCTCGGTCCGGGTTGGGGCTTCGACCACGCCAGCGGGTTGCCGGGCCGCCGGTTTCGACGCGTAAATGTCGCGGATGAATTGCATTTTGGACGGCGGATTGTAGGGGGGCCTGGAATGAATGTCAGGGATGAATTCCGTTCGAAGTGGCAGGGGCCGGCCGCAGTCCAAAACGAGAAGCGTGTTTGGTGGCATTAAATTCGCGCCAGCGTCGTGGAGTGCGGCGGCAAACGGAGCGCGACGCCGCTTTGGGCGGGTGGACGATTTTTGAAGAAAACAGGAACATTTCGAGCGGTGACTGGCGTTTCAAAAGCGGCGTCTCAGCCGCCGCACTCCAAGACGCAAGCGATTCTTATGCCCTTGCTAAAATATGCGGCGGTTTCTAATCTTCGCCTCATGCCAGCAGCTTCCGTTTCCTGGCCCCATGCTCCCACCCATCAACTGGCACACCAAGGAACCTACTTCGTCACCGCGCGAACCTACGAAGCGGCTCATCATTTCCGCGGCGCGGACCGGCTGGCGGTGTTGCATCGCGGCTTGTTGCGACTGGCACTTGATTTCGGCTGGCAACTTGAGGCTTGGGCGGTGTTCTCGAATCATTACCACTTTGTCGCCCATTCACCCGTCAACGAGTCCGACGCCTCCAGCCTCCGCGCGATGGTTTCGTTGCTGCACGAAAAGACGGCGAAATGGGTCAACCGCCTCGACCACAAGCAAAGTCGAAAGGTCTGGTTCAATTACCGGGAGACGCGACTGACTTACCAGAAATCCTATCTGGCGCGGCTGAATTACACGCATCAGAACGCGGTCAAACACCGACTGGTGGCGGCGGCGCATTTATACCCGTGGTGCTCGGCGTCGTGGTTTGAGCGGACGGCGAGTCTGGCGCACGTCAGGGCCATTTACCGGTTCCGCACCGACCGTATGAAGTTGGACGACGAAATTGAGGTTGCGCCGGAGTGGTGAACGGGAGTTGGGGTGCGAAAGCGGTGTCGCGGCCACCGCAGTCCAAGACGACAAGCGTTCTCCGGGCGTGCTGTAATTCGCGAGAGCGTCCTGGAGTGCGACGCCGCTTTCGTCGGGTCCCTAGGCGAGCGAGGACAACGGGTAATCATGGCGGTGTCTGGCATTCAAAAGCGGTGTCACGGCCACCGCAGTCCAGGACGGCAAGCGATTTGCGGGCGCCGGCTGAGAAACAAAAAGCCCCTCCCGGTTTGACGGAAGCGGCAGGCCGGTTCCAACCTGGATTAGAACAGATAGATCAGGTTCAACGCCAGCAGGAAGTCGTTGGATCTGGATGTCCCGTTGATATTAGTGGCGGACACATTCGTTGAACTGAAGCCGAAAGCGGTTCCGTGTTCAACATGGTCCCAACGGAATTCCAACCGGCTGATCACGTTCGCCCACAGGTGGTACTGCGCGGTCGCCGTGATTTCTTCAACCTGGTTTCCCGCATAAGCGGGATTCAGAACCAGCGTATTTGAAATCGGACTGGTACTGCCATTGTCCAAATATTCGGCGCGCAGGTTGAAGAGCAGTTTGTCCGTTGCCTGATAGGAGCTGTAGAGCGCAATCGTCCAGACACTATCATCGCTTGGATTGCCACCGAAACCGCCGTTGTGCAAGTCAAGGTAATCAAATGCGGCGCCTATTTTGAGGGCTTTAACCGGTGTCGGGAGCGTTGCGCCAGCATAGAAACTGGTCGAACCAGGTGTGAGCGTGGTGTGGTTGCCGGCAAAATCAACCGCGCCCACCGTCAGCGTGGCGCCCTTCATCCAACCCGCGCTGTCCGGCGCCGTAAATTGAACGTCGCCCAGGTAGGCTTTCTGGGATTCAAAGGAAGCCGGGTTCACCCCCACCGTCCCAAATTTCACATTTGAACTATCGGCGATGCCGGCCTGAGCGGTGACCATGTCACCGATCCTGTAAGTGGCTAAAATGCCCGTGTGGGTTGTCGGCTCGATGGTATAGCCGTAAGAACGCGTGTAGTTGGGATTGAGCGGGTCGCTGGAAGACTCATAACCGATGATCTTGTCCCACACGCCGATTTTCCAGTCAATGCCATTGCCCACCGGTGTGCGCAAGGTTACGTAGGCTTGACGAATGCCAGTCCCTGGTATCGCATTCGGACCAAGCATCAATTCGGCGTGATAACCGGCCGCCCATGGGCTTTCGTCTTCCGGCTTGTCCAGCACGAGATCAACGGCGTTCAAGCTGAAGCCGTCATTTTGCGGAAAACTGTAGCCAGGCGTGTTGGCGACCGATTGGCCAAAAAACCCCGTGCCGCTGTCCGTGCCGGGTCTCCAGGTTGCCGCCGTATCAACGTACCCACTGAGGGTGGTGTTGGAGAGCGCCGTTTGTAGGGCGTTCACTTTTTCGTCTGCGCGGGCGGCCGATACCAGACTGACCACTCCAACTGCCGCCAGACCCACTGTCCATTTATTGAATTTCATCTGGTCCCTCCGCTTTCGTTGGTCAGGTACTACAGGGCAACAAACCCTGACCGCAAGCATTTTTGGTTAAAATTCGCGCCGGCGTCCGGGAGTGCGGCGGCAAACGGAGCGCGACGCCGCTTTCGTCGGGCAACGGGGACGGGTGGAGGGCAAAGGGCGTTCATAACGGTGTCTGGCGTTCAAAAGCGGTGTCACGGCCACCGCACTCCAGGACGGCAAGCGATTTTCGGGCGACGGCTGAAATAAAAAGCCCCTTCCGGTTTGACGGAGGGGGCTTGAAAGTTCCAACTTAAATTAGAACTGATAAATGACGTTCAAAGCCAGCAGGAAGTCATTTGCCCGGTTGGGGGTGCTAACCGGAGCACCTTCCGCTTGGCCAAACGCATTTCCATGTTCAACATGATCCCAGCGGAATTCCACGCGACTCAGCACATTCGCCCAGAGTTGATACTGGACGGTAGCCGTGAGTTCTTCCACTTGATTCAATGCGTAAGCAGTGTTAACTGGCGCTAAAGGGTTTGAAATGTTTGAAGCCGCAGAAATTTCTCCGTTGTTCATGTATTCACCGCGGAGGTTGAAACTCAACTTATCCGTGGCTTGATAGGTTGTGTAGAGCCCAACAACCCACATGCTGTCATTGCCCGGGTTAGTGGGGCCGCTGTCGTGAATATCGAGATAGTCAAATGCCGCGCCAACTTTCAAGGCGGCGATGGGGGTCGGAAGGGTGGTCCCGGCGTAAAAACTGGTGGTGCCGGGCGCGTGGCCAGTGGCAGTGGCCGAATCCACGCAATTGATGGCCCCCAGGGTAAGCGTCGCGCCTTTCATAAAGCCCGCGCTATCCGGCGCGGTTAACTGGAGGTCCCCCATATAGGTTTTTTGAGATTCGGTCGCAGATGTCCCGTTGATGGCGGCGACGGGCGTGCCGACATTGGAGCCGTCAGCCACGCCGGCCTGGACAGTCACCATGTCGTTAACCTTATATGTGCCCAAAATGCCCGTGTGGGTCGTCGGCTCGATGGAATAGCCATAGGAACGGGTATAGTTGGGGTTTAAGGGATCGCTTGAGGATTCATAACCAATGATGGTGTCCCAAACGCCGATTTTCCAATCAATGCCGTTGCCGACCGGCGTCCGCAATGTCAGGTAGGCTGTACGAATGCCGGCACCGGGAACTGCATCCTGGCCGAGCATAAATTCAACATGATAGCCCGCCGCCCACGGGCTTTCGTCTTCCGGATGGTCCAGCGCGATGTCAATGGCATTCAGGCTGAAACCATCATTCTTGCTAAAGCTGTAGGCCGGAATATTGGGACCGCCGGCAGCATTTTGATCTGTCCCCGGCCGCCACGTCGCCGCCGTATCCACGTAACCACCGATGGTGGTGTTTGAGAGCGCGGTTTGCACCATGCTCATTTTTTCGTCTGCGCGGGCGGCCGAAGCGAGGCTGACCACCCCGACCGCCGCCAGTGCCACCGTCCATTGATTAAACTTCCTCTGGTTTTTCACATTGAGTTTTTTCATTTTGAATTTGATTATTTGTTTACCCGCATTCGATTCGCGCGCTCCGCGCTTTAAGGCTCAAGCTGCCGCCATCCTGGCTGGGATGGACAGCAGCTAAAGCCAGCCTGGCACATCGGAGGAACCAATAGAGCCATTGAGCGGCTGGCTAATCATTAAATGTGCCAAGTGCACCGAAAGCGGACACTTCCCGAATGGGAAGCTTTGATGCGACCTTGGAAAAACTGCAAAAGCCTATGTCCTTCAAGCGATTCAAAGCGGGCCGGATTTTAAAAGTTGGCGGTCGGCACAACTTCCGTTCATCCCCGACGATTGGTGGATTGGTGAAAATGCGTGACCACTGTTGGCCGGGGTGGACGATTTACGACAGCGCCGGGTTCAAACTTTGCGTTGAATTTCACGCCCGTGTCGTGGAGTGCGGCGGCAAGCGGAGCGCGACGCCGCTTTTCGGACGGCGACTGATGATTGAAGGGAACGGGAACATTGCGTGCCGCCGCTGGCGCGCAAAAGCGGTGTCGCGGCCACCGCAGTCCAGGACGGCGAGCGTTCTTGTCACCGTGAAATAAAAAGCCCCTTCCGGTTTGACGGAAGGGGCCTGAAAGTTCCAACTTTAAATTAGAACTGATAGATCAGGTTCAAAGCCAGCAGGAAGTCGTCTTCCTTGCCAGGGGCAGTGCCGGTAGCATTTACCGACGGGCCCCAAGCATTGCCATGTTCAACATGGTCCCAACGGAATTCCAACCGGCTGATGACATTTTCCCACAGATTGTATTGAACGGTAGCCGTGAGTTCTTCCGCTGCGCCGTACCCAAGGTCAGCAGAGGGAGTGCTCAACGTGGTCAAGCCGCCTTCGTTGGAGAGATACTCACCGCGAAGGTTGAGGCTTAACTTGTCGGTAGCTTGAAAGTTGCCATAAAGTCCGACAACCCACACGCTATCATTGGCTGGGTTTGCTGCCACGCCACCATTGTGGATGTCATCGTAGTCAAACGCCGCACCGACTTTTACAGCCTTAACAGGCGTCGGAAGCGTGGCGTCGGCGTGCAGGATGGTGTAGCCTTGGCTTGTGCCTACGCCAGAGCCGCCGGCAGCGTCAATCGCGCCAAAATTGAGCGTTGCGCCCTGCATAAAGCCCGCACTGTCCGGTGCCGTGAAGGTGACCCCGCCCATGTAGGATTTCTGGGATTCGGCAAAGCCGGCGGTAGACGGGTTCTCACCGCTCAGACTGTCAGCCATGCCCGCTTGAAGGGACACCATGTCATTGATTTTGTAGGTGGCCAAAACACCAGTATAGGTTCTGGGCAGGATGGTATAGCCGTAGGAACGCGTATAATTGGGATCAAGCGGAGAACTCGTGGATTCGTAACCGAGAATGCTGTCCCAGACACCAACTTTCCAGTCAATGCCGTTGCCCACAGGGGTGCGCAACGTTACATAAGCATTGCGGATGAATGTGCCGCTAGCGTCAGTCCCGGCGGTGCCGGCGAAGCCATAGCCGACTGCATCCGGCCCCAACATCAATTCGATACGATAGCCAGCCGCCCATGGGCTCTCATCTTCCGGGTGATCCAGTGCGATATCCACCGCGTTCAGACTGAACCCGTCGTTTTTCGAGAACGCGTAACCGGGGAAACTGCCAACGCCCGATTTCTGATCGGTACCCGGTCTCCACGTTGCCGCCGTATCCACGTAACCACTGAGGGTGGTGTTCGAGAGCGCCGTTTGCACGGCGTTCATTTTCTCGTCTGCGCGGGCGGCCGATGCGAGGCTGACCACCCCGACCGCCGCCAGACCTACTGTCCATTTATTAAACTTCATCTGGTTCCTCCGATGTTGTTTGTTAATATTTTTCTGCCTTGTGCCTGTGCACTTCAGGGTAAAAAACCGTTTACCCCGGCACCGCATGGTGCAATTGAGGCTAAAAATAGGGAAAATCCGGACACTTGACAATATTTTTTTTGGGGGATTTGTATCCTCACAAGATGTTGAAATAGAGGGTGTTGTAATTTTGGATGGTTTTTTTATCTCATTCTTGGACAGGGTATGGACATAGCCGGAGGTGGGTAAGGGGGATGTTTGCGGGACCAAATTGGAATCGAGTTTGGAATAGAGGATGCTTTGCAATGGCACGAGAAAAGTTGGGAAGCAAACAAATGACGACAATGCGATTCGGCAGGTAAAACGTTTTATCGACAAACTATATGGCATCTTATTCCTACACGGCCCGTGAGACGGCCAGCGGACGCGAAATTCGCAGTTCGGTAGAGGCCGCGACCGAACAAGCCGCCGTGGTGGCGTTGCTGAACCGAAACCTCCTGGTGGTATCCATCCAGGAACGAATCTCTAAAAAGGGCAAAACCAAGGGCGGCAAAGTCTCGCTGAACGAACTGGTGGTGTTTACCCGCCAGTTGGCGACCATGGTTGACGCCGGCATTGCCATCGTGCAATCCCTGCAAGCACTGGCCGACCAGGCGAACAGCAAGGTCATGCGCGACGTCATTCGGGACGTTTGCACCCGGGTGGAAAGTGGCGAGAGTTTTTCAGAAGCCCTGCAAAAACATCCCAAAACCTTCAGTAAACTCTACTATTCGATGGTTTCCGCAGGTGAAAAAGGCGGTCTTTTGGCGGAAATTCTGGCCCGGCTGGCGACCTATCTGGAAAGCAGCGCCCGCCTCCGCCGCAAGGTCAAATCCGCCATGATGTATCCTTTGGTCGTGAGTACGGTGGCCATCGGGATCACCATCTTTTTGTTGGTCAAGGTGGTTCCCGTTTTTGCAGACGTTTATACAAGCTTTGGCGCGAAATTGCCGGCCCCCACCCAATTCCTCATCAACCTGAGCGACTTCATGGGACATTACCTGATCTTCGTTCTGATCGCCCTGGGCGCTTCGGTTTATGGCTGGATGTACTTCATCAAAACCAAGACCGGACGCGACTTTTGGGACCGGCATCGCATCAAAATGCCGGTTTTCGGCCCCATCGCCCACAAAATCTGTCTCGTCCGCTTTACCCGTACCCTGGCGTCGCTCATCCGCAGCGGCGTGCCGATCCTCGAAGTGTTGCAGATTGTTTCGCAAACCGTCGGCAACACCGTCATGGAAAAAGCCATCAAGGCCTCCGCCGGTGATATCGAACGCGGCGAAGGGATTGCCACGGCGCTGAGCAAACATCCGGTTTTCCCGGCCATGATCATCCGCATGGTCAGCGCCGGTGAACAGACCGGCAATATTGATAACATGCTTGAGCGCGTCGCCAATTTTCTCGATGAAGAAGTCGAAGCCATGCTCTCCGGCCTGATGTCTCTGCTCGAGCCGATCCTGATTGTCTTTCTGGGGTTGCTCATCGGCTCCATGGTGGTCTGCATGTACCTGCCGATTTTCAACCTCGGCAATATTGTCAGCGGCCACGGCTAACTCCCGCGACTCGTCGCCCAGGACGACTGAGAAATTCAATTTGGGACCGGGTTGTGGCTAGACCGCCGTCGGGTGGCCGGGCTCCGGTTGGAGGATTTTGATTTTGGGATGGCGTGATCGAATCTGTTCCTCAAACCAGGCGCGTGAACCGTCGCTGCCGTGGCCGAGCAAAACCACGCGCGGTGAAACCTGCCCGACAAAATCCAGCAAATCCTCCCGGTTGGCGTGCGCCGTCAAATCAAAATTCTGCACATCGCATTTGTGGGTGACACGACCGGCGCTCGGGCTGAATACAAACGTCTCGCCCGGTTTGGCGGCCTTTAACCGTCCGCCCGGCGTGTCCGGGTCGGCGTAGCCGACAAAGAAAATCGATTGTCGCTCGTCCCCGATCATGCGCAGGGCGAGATCGTGCGCGGCCGTATTTTCGCTCATCATGCCGGCGGTAATGACAAAAAGCCGCCCGCCGCTCAGTCTCATTTTTTCCGCCTGGCCTTTTTCCAGGACGATGAGTTCCAGCGCCTCGTGCAACTGTAGATTTGTGTGCCGGCGGTGCGTGCGATGCGCCTCCAAATCATAGATTTCCGTGAACACGCGCCCCAGACCGCCGATGTAAACCGGCTGCGTCTTCAATTTACCCGCGCGCATCAGCAGCGCCAGCAACGCCAGCATTTCCTGCGTGCGGCCCAGGGCAAACGACGGGATCAGCACGCACCCCTTGCGTTTGAGCGCACGCTGAATTTCACCCACCAACCGCTCGATTTCACTTTCACGCGAAAATCCTGGCGGGGTGACACGGTTGCCGCGGGTGGTTTCCATAATGAGC